>JBIITW010000304.1:0-4331 GCA_044340265.1 Burkholderiales bacterium
GCTGGTCGCGTTCATGCCCTGGAACGGCTACAACTTCGAGGACTCGATCCTGATCTCGGAGCGCGTGGTCGCGGAAGACCGCTTCACCTCGATCCACATCGAGGAACTGTCGGTCGTCGCGCGCGACACCAAGCTCGGGCCGGAAGAGATCACCCGCGACATCTCGAACCTGTCCGAGAACCAGCTCGGCCGACTCGACGAGTCGGGCATCATCTACATCGGTGCCGAAGTCGAGGCGGGCGACGTGCTGGTCGGCAAGGTCACGCCCAAGGGCGAGACCCAGCTGACGCCGGAAGAGAAGCTGCTGCGTGCGATCTTCGGCGAGAAGGCCTCCGACGTGAAGGACACCAGCCTGCGCGTGCCCCCGGGCATGACCGGCACGGTGATCGACGTCCAGGTGTTCACCCGCGAAGGCATCGAGCGCGACAAGCGCGCCCAGCAGATCATCGACGACGAGCTGAAGCGCTACAAGATGGACCTCGCCGACCAGCTGCGCATCGTCGAGGACGACACCTTCGGCCGTATCGAGCGCCTGCTGGTGAACAAGGTCGCCAACAAGGGCCCGAACAAGCTGGTCAAGGGCACGAAGATCACCAAGGCCTACCTCGACGCCCTGGATCGCTTCCACTGGTTCGATATCGGACTGGCGAGCGACGAAGCCGCCACCCAGCTCGAGCAGCTGAAGGACGGCATCGAGCAGGTCCGCCTGCGCTTCGACCACATGTTCGAAGAGAAGAAGCGCAAGCTGACCAGCGGTGACGAGCTGTCGCCGGGCGTGATCAAGATGGTCAAGGTCTACCTGGCGGTGAAGCGGCGCCTGCAGCCGGGCGACAAGATGGCCGGCCGCCACGGCAACAAGGGCGTGATCTCCAAGATCGTGCCGGTCGAGGACATGCCGTACATGGACGACGGCACGCCGGTCGACGTCGTGCTCAATCCGCTCGGCGTGCCCTCGCGGATGAACGTCGGGCAGATCCTCGAGACCCACCTGGGCTGGGCGGCCAAGGGCCTGGGCCAGCGCATCGAGAAGATGCTGCGCGCGCAGGCGAACGCGACCGAGGTGCGCAAGTTCCTCACGCATGTCTACAACGACAGCGGCCAGCCCGAGCAGATCGAGTCGCTGGACGATGGCGAGGTGCTGGCGCTGGCTGGCAACCTCAAGAAGGGCGTCCCGTTCGCCACGCCGGTGTTCGACGGCGCGACCGAGGCCGAGATCAAGGGGATGCTGGAGCTGGCGGGCCTGCCCACCAGCGGCCAGGTTCGGCTGCATGACGGCCGCTCGGGCGACCCGTTCGAGCGGGAAGTGACGGTCGGCTACATGCACGTGCTCAAGCTGCACCACCTGGTCGACGACAAGATGCACGCGCGTTCGACCGGCCCGTACAGCCTGGTCACCCAGCAGCCGCTGGGCGGCAAGGCGCAGTTCGGCGGCCAGCGTTTCGGCGAGATGGAGGTCTGGGCGCTGGAAGCGTATGGCGCCGCCTACACGCTCCAGGAAATGCTCACGGTCAAGTCGGACGACGTTTCGGGACGCACGAAGGTGTACGAGAACATCGTCAAGGGCGAGCACAAGATCGATGCCGGCATGCCGGAGTCGTTCAACGTGCTGGTGAAGGAGATCCGCTCGCTCGCGATCGACATCGACCTCGAACGCTATTGAGGCAGGACGGCTGTTCCGGCGCAGTTGCGCGTGACAACCCCCCTGCTGCAGCACCCATCGGTTTCAACAAGGAGTGACGAATGAAAGCTTTGCTCGACCTGTTCAAGCAAGTCACCCAGGAAGAAGAATTCGACGCGATCAAGATCGGGCTGGCCTCGCCCGACAAGATCCGTTCGTGGTCGTATGGCGAGGTGAAGAAGCCCGAGACCATCAACTACCGTACCTTCAAGCCCGAGCGCGATGGCCTGTTCTGCGCGAAGATCTTCGGGCCGGTCAAGGACTATGAGTGCCTGTGCGGCAAGTACAAGCGCCTGAAGCACCGTGGCGTCATCTGCGAGAAGTGCGGCGTCGAGGTCACGCTGTCGAAGGTCCGCCGCGAGCGCATGGGCCACATCGAGCTCGCCTCGCCGGTCGCGCACATCTGGTTCCTGAAGTCGCTGCCGTCGCGCCTGGGCATGGTGCTCGACATGACGTTGCGCGACATCGAACGGGCGTTGTATTTCGAGGCATACGTGGTCACCGAGCCGGGGATGACCCCGCTCAAGCGCGGCCAGCTGCTGACCGAGGATGACTACCTGGCCAAGCTCGAAGAGCATGGCGACGAGTTCTCCGCCAGCATGGGCGCCGAGGGCGTGCGCGCACTGCTGCGCAACCTCGACCTCGACCGCGAGGTCGAGACGCTGCGCACCGACCTCGCCGCGACCAGCTCCGAGACCAAGATCAAGAAGATCGCCAAGCGCCTGAAGGTGCTCGAGGCGTTCCAGAAGTCGGGCATCAAGCCCGACTGGATGATCATGGAAGTGCTGCCGGTGCTGCCGCCGGACCTGCGTCCGCTGGTGCCGCTGGACGGCGGCCGCTTCGCGACCTCCGACCTGAACGACCTGTACCGCCGGGTGATCAACCGGAACAACCGCCTCAAGCGCCTGCTGGAGCTGAAGGCGCCGGAGATCATCGTCCGCAACGAGAAGCGGATGCTGCAGGAGTCGGTCGACTCGCTGCTCGACAACGGCCGCCGCGGCAAGGCGATGACCGGCGCCAACAAGCGCCCGCTGAAGTCGCTGGCCGACATGATCAAGGGCAAGGGTGGCCGCTTCCGGCAGAACCTGCTGGGCAAGCGCGTCGACTACTCCGGCCGTTCGGTCATCGTGGTGGGCCCGCAGCTCAAGCTGCACCAGTGCGGCCTGCCGAAGAAGATGGCGCTCGAGCTGTTCAAGCCGTTCATCTTCAACAAGCTCGAAGTGCTGGGCATGGCGACCACCATCAAGGCCGCCAAGCGCATGGTCGAGAGCGAGGAGCCGGCGGTCTGGGACATCCTGGAAGACGTCATCCGCGAACACCCGGTGATGCTCAACCGTGCCCCGACGCTGCACCGCCTGGGCATCCAGGCGTTCGAGCCGGTGCTGATCGAAGGCAAGGCCATCCAGCTGCATCCGCTGGTCTGCGCGGCGTTCAACGCCGACTTCGACGGCGACCAGATGGCTGTCCACGTGCCGCTGTCGCTGGAAGCGCAGATGGAAGCGCGCACGTTGATGCTGTCGTCCAACAACGTGCTGTCGCCGGCCAACGGCGAGCCGATCATCGTTCCGTCGCAGGACATCGTGCTGGGCCTGTACTACGCCACCCGCGAGAAGATCGGCGCGCGCGGCGAGGGCATGGCCTTCATCGACGTCTCGGAAGGCCGCCGTGCCTACGAGACGGGCCAGTGCGAGCTGCAGGCCAAGGTGAAGATCCGCATCCGCGAGGTGCTGTTCGACGACAACGGTGAGCGCGTCGAATCGATCAAGCGCTACGACACCACCGTCGGCCGCGCGATGCTGTCCGAGATCCTGCCCCCGGGCCTGCCGTTCCAGGTGATCAACAAGACGCTGAAGAAGAAGGAGATCTCGCGGCTGATCAACGGTGCATTCCGCCGCTGCGGCCTGCGCGAGACGGTCATCTTCGCCGACAAGCTGATGCAGTCGGGCTTCACGCTGGCCACCCGTGCCGGCGTCTCCATCGCGGTCGGCGACATGCTGGTGCCGACCGAGAAGGAAAAGCTCATCGGTGCCGCCCAGAAGGAAGTGCAGGAGATCGAGGCGCAGTACACCTCGGGCCTGGTGACCCAGGGCGAGCGCTACAACAAGGTGGTCGACATCTGGGGCCGCGCCGGCGACCTCGTCGCCAAGGCGATGATGGAGCAGCTCGGCAGCGAGCCGGTCCTGGTCGACGAGGCCGGCCAGAAGGTGCCCCTGATCGAGAAGGGCAAGCCGGTGATGCAGGAATCGTTCAACGCGATCTACATGATGGCCGACTCGGGTGCCCGCGGTTCCGCCGCGCAGATCCGCCAGCTCGCCGGCATGCGCGGACTGATGGCCAAGCCTGACGGCTCGATCATCGAGACGCCGATCACCGCGAACTTCCGCGAAGGCCTGAACGTCCTGCAGTACTTCATCTCGACGCACGGTGCGCGCAAGGGCCTTGCCGACACCGCGCTGAAGACCGCCAACTCGGGCTACCTGACCCGCCGCCTGGTCGACGTGACCCAGGACCTGGTGGTCACCGAGCAGGATTGCGGCACCACCCAGGGCTTCGCTATGCGTGCGCTGGTCGAGGGTGGCGAGGTGGTCGAATCGCTGGGCGAGCGCGTGCTCGGCCGCGTGCTGGTCGCGGAGGTCACCCATCCCGAGACCCA
>JBIITW010000105.1:0-16354 GCA_044340265.1 Burkholderiales bacterium
CTCTGCCGACCCGCAGGATCCGGGCGGCCGTGCGCTGCAGGTCGGACTGCTGAGCGCACGCGGCCGTATCGAAGAGGCGATCACCGCGGGCGAGGCGCTGCTTGCCGATCGGCCGGCGCAGCGCGACGGCGTCGCGCTGATGGCCGGCCTGCATGTCGCCCGTGGCGACATGCGCTCGGCGGAGCGGGTGATCGCCGCGGCGATCGCGGCGGACCCGCGCACCGTGCAGTTCCGGACGATGGCAGCCCGTCTTGCGCAACAGCAGAAGCAGTTCGACCTGGCGGAGAAGCAGTACCGCGAGGTGGTGCGCCTGATGCCCGACAGCCGCGATCAGCGCCTGAACCTGGCGGTGTTCCTGTCCGGCCTGGACCGGCTCGATGACGCCGAGAAGGTGCTGCGCGAGTCGATCGCCGCCGATGCAAAGGACGAGCAGCGGGTCATCGACCTGGCCGAATTCCTGCGTGAACGCAGGTCGCTCGAGGTGGCGCTGGCCGAACTGCGCAGCGCGGTGGCGCGCCGCCCGGATGCATATCGTGTCCGCCTCCGACTGGCCGAGAGCGAAGCGGCGGCGGGCCGGCGCGACGAGGCGGAGAAACTGCTGCGCGCGGTCATCAAGGACGACACCCGCGGTGCAAGTGCGGCGCTGGCGCGCGCGGCGCTGCTCGGAGAACTGGCGGCGACCGGGCGCCGTGCCGAGGCGGAGTCGGTGATCAAGGAGGCGCTCGAGCGCAACGTGCTCGACCGCGAAGCACTGATGTGGCGCGCACGTTTCGCCATCGTCGACCAGAAGAATGCCGAGGCCATCAACCACCTGCGCACCGTGCTCCGTGACCAGCCCGACCTGCGTGATGCCCTGGAACTGCTGGCGCGAGCCTATCGTGCCAATGGCCAGGCGGAACTCGCCGTTTCCCTGCTGCGCGATGCGGTGGAGCGTTTCCCGGTGCGTGCCGACATCCGGGTGGCGCTGGCCGAGCAGTTGATGGCCGGGCAGCAGTACCGCGAGGCGCAGGAAGTGATCGATGCGGCGGTCAAGCTCGACCGTGACAATCCCAGGGCGCTCGCGTCACGCTTCGAGCTCCAGGGCTCCCAGGGCCGCTGGAGCGAGGCGCAGGCCACCGCTGAAGCGATCAAGGCGTCGGCCCCGGACCGCCCGCTCGGTTACCTGCGGCTTGCCCAGGCACTGGCCGCACAGAAACGGTTCGACCTCGCGCTGAAGGAACTGGATGATGCGGTCACCCGCTTCCCGCAGGATCGGGATGCGCTGATGCGCTTCGTCGGCATCGCGGTGGGTCAGGGCCGCCCGGAGCTCGCGCGCAAGCGTCTCGAACAGGTCGCCGCCGCCCAGCCACGGGCTGCGCTGCCGCGCGTGCTGCTGGGCGAGATCGTGCTGGTCGCCGGGGAGCGAGAGGCGGCCGAGTCGCTGTTCCGCGAGGCGATCAGGCTCGATCCGCGATTCGCCACGGCCCATGTGAACCTGGCCCGCATCGAGGCGATGAAGGGCCGGCTGCCGGCGGCGATCGAGGTGCTGGAGGCCGCGATGCGCGTGCTGCCCGGCGACGTCGGCATGATGGTCATGCTGTCCGAGGCGCAGATCGCCGGCGGCAGGCTGGAGGCGGCGATCGCCACGCTGGAGGCGATCCACCGGCAGGAGCCGTCGAACGACCTGGCGGCGAACAACCTCGCGGCGCTGCTGTCGAGCCTGCCCGGCGCCGATGCGGCCCGGCTGGCGCGCGCCGAGAAGATCGCCCAGCGGTTCGCCAATTCGGACAATGCATCCTTCCTCGATACCCTGGGCCGCATCTACTTCCTGCAGGGCAGGATCGCCGAATCGCTGCCGCTGCTTGCGAAGGCGGTGAAGCTGGCGCCGCGCTCGCCGGTGCTGCGCTACCACCTGGGCATGGCGCTGCTCAGGTCGGGCGACGCCACGGCCGCGAGGGTGCACCTGCGCGAGGCGGTTTCGTCCAAGGTCGAGTTCAACGGCATCGAGGAAGCGCGCAAGGCATTGCAGGAAAGCTGAGACGGACCGAGGCGCGGGAAGGGGGCGCTGTCCGCGCCCACCCTGCACTCGGGAGCAGACGCGGGAACAGACGAGGAAACATGGAAGACCAGCCGTTCGATATCAGGCCCTATCTGGACATGCTCAGGCGCCAGCGCTGGCTGGTGGCAGGGGTATTCGCCGTGGTGCTCGCGCTGGCCCTCGCCGTGGCTGCGTTCTGGCCGCCGACCTATCGTTCCTCGGCGACCATCCTGATCGAGGAACAGCAGATCCCGGCCGACCTGGTGCGCTCCACCATCACCTCGTTCGCCGACCAGCGGATCCAGGTGATCTCGCAGCGGGCGCTGACCCGCGCCAACCTCGCCGACCTGGTCGAACGCTACCGCCTCTACCCCCGCCTGCGGCCCTACCAGACGACCGACGAGATCGTCGATCGCTTCCGGGCGAGCATCAGCATCGAGACGGTCACCGCCGACATGGCCCGCGGCAACGGCCGCGCAACGATCGCGTTCAAGGTGGCGTTCGAATACGAGGATCCGGAAGCCGCGCAGCTGGTGGTGGGTGACCTGACCACGCTCTACCTCGACGAGAACGTGAAGTCTCGGCAGCGCTCGACCGCCGAGACATCCACCTTCCTGACCGAGGAGTCGCGCCGCTACGCGGAGCGCGTGAACGAGATCGAGCAGCAGATCGAGGCGTTCAAGACCCGCCATGCCGGCCGCCTGCCGGAGCAGGTCGAACTCAACGCCCAGATGGTCGAGCGTACCCAGGGCGAGATCGACCGGCTGTCGCGCGAGCTGATCGCGCTGGCGGATCGGCGCAGCTTCATCGAGGCGCAGATGGCGAACTTCGTCGATGGCACGCCGCTCGCCGGCCCGGAAGCGGCGAACAATCCGGCGGAACGGCTGCGCGCGGCGCGTACCCAGCTGGCGGTGATCTCCAGCATCTATTCGGAGAACCACCCGGACCAGGTGCGGCTGCGCCGCGAGATCGAAGGACTCGAGAAGCTGGTCGACCGCTCTGCCGCCGGTGGCAGCAGCGAGGGCCTGCGCCAGCTCGACGAGGCGCGCATCGCGCTGGCGCGTGCCAGCGAGCGCTACTCGCCCGACCATCCGGACGTGCGCGAATTGCGTCGTCGCGTGGCTGCACTTGAGCGCACTGTCGAGGCAGGCGGCACGGGCAGCGACGGTGCTGCAAGGGCCGGTACCGCAGGTGGCACGTCGCCTGGCGCAACGGCCGGCGGCGGCGCATTGCCTGCCAGGGGCCGCCCCGATGCGCCGCGCAACACCGCGCTGCTGAACATGCAGGCCCAGCTGGACAGCCTGTCTTCGCAGATGCGCGCGCTCGAGTCCGAGCGCAAGGACCTGCGTGCCAGGCTGGCCGACTTCGAGCGCAGGCTCACCGTCGCGCCGGCCGTCGAGCGCGAGTACGTGACGCTGACCCGGGACCATACGAATGCCCTGGCCAAGTATCGTGAACTGCAGGGCAAGGTGACCGAGGCCGAGATCGCCCAGGAACTGGAACGCGACCGCAAGGCGGAACGCTTCTCGCTGATCGAGCCGGCCCTGCTGCCGGAGGCGCCGATCAAGCCCAATCGCGCGGTGATCGCGCTGATGGGCCTGATTCTGGCGGCAGGCGCTGGGCTCGGCCTGGGCCTGCTGCGCGAACTGCTCGATCCCACGGTGAAGAGCGTGTACGACGCCGAACTCGCGAGTGCGGTGCCCATCCTCGCCGCGATCCCGGTGCTGCGTTCCTCGGCACAGATCGCAGCCGGCCGGACCCGCCTTCGTTACCTCGCCGCTGGCGGCGTCGCCGGCGTTTTGCTGCTCGTGATCGCCGTGCACTTCGCGGTGATACCGCTGGGCGTGCTCTGGCTGGTCATGCTGCGCAGAGTCGAGACATTGCCCGGCTTCTTCCTCTGACCGCCTTCCGCCTCCCCGTCATCCAACTCCACAGGCCACGATCATGCTGCTCGACAACCGGGTTCTGAACGACGCAGGCCATACCGTCACCGAGTTCGTCACGCACCGCGCGATGAATCGTCCGACGATGGGTGTGCCGGAGCCGATCCGCTACACCCGCACGCGGGTGATGCCGGTCGACATCGATGCCCTGCGCGAGCAGCGCAAGGTGGTGGACGGCGCGGACGACCCGGCCGCGATCTCGTTCAAGATGCTGCGCACCCAGGTGATGTTCTGGCTCGCCGAACGCGGCGGGTCGTGCATCGCGGTCACCAGCCCCGGGCGCGGCGAGGGCAAGACGACGACGGCAGTCAACCTGGCCATCCATCTGGCCGCCGAAGTCGACTACACGGTGCTGCTGGTCGATGCCAACCTGCGTGCACCGGCCGTGCACGAGTACCTCGGCTGGGGCAGTGTACGCGGGCTGTCCGACCATCTGGCGGTGAACGCCCCGCTCGAGGAATTGCTGCTGCATCCGCAGATCGGCCGCCTGGTGGTGCTGCCCGCCGGGTCGCCGGTGCTCAATTCCGCCGAGATGCTCGGTTCGCGTGCGATGGCGGACCTGGTGGCCGAGTTCAAGACGCGCTACCCGCGCCGGGTCGTGGTGTTCGACCTGCCGCCGGTGCTGCAGGCGACCGATGCCCTTGCGCTGTCGAAGCATGTCGACGGCATCCTGATGGTGGCTGCACAGGGCAGGACGCACCGCCGCGACCTTGCCCGTGCCCAGTCGCTGGTGGGGTTCGACAAGCTGATCGGCGTCGCACTGAACCGCGCCACTGGCTGACCCGCAGCACGCGCGGCGGCCGGCCAGGGCGCCGGTACCTTTCTTGCTTCGGGCAGTGGGGTATTCCACCGCCCGGAGTCGCGATGCCAAGGTCAAGCGCTGCTGAATCTCCCCGTGTCGCCGCGATCGCGCCGACACTGACGCTGGCCCTGGCCCTGGCCCTGGCCCTGGGCCTGGGCCTTTCGCCCTGTACGGCGTCGGCCCAGGATTATCCGTCCCGGCCGCTGCGCCTGGTGGCGGGGTTTGCTCCGGGAGGCATCACCGACGTGCTGGCCAGGGCTGTCGCGGCCCGGATGTCCGAGGGACTCGGGCAGGCGGTGAACGTCGAGAACCGGCCCGGGGCCGGCACGCTGATCGCCTGCGAGCTGGTCGCACGCGCGCCTGCGGATGGCTACACGCTGCTGTTCCAGGACGTGACCACGCATTCGATCAACGCCACCTTCTATCGCAAGCTGCCATACGACAGCGAGAAGGACTTCACCCCGATCGGACTGGTCGCCGCGTCGCCGCTGATGCTCGCGGTGCATCCGTCGGTGCCCGCGCGTTCGCTGCGCGAACTGATCGCGCTCGCGAAGTCGAAGCCGGATGCGCTGACCCTCGGCACCGGCGGCGTCGGTACCACCGCGCATGTCGGTGCGGCGATGATCAACCGTGCGGCAGGCACCCGCATCCAGCTCATCGGCTACAAGGGCTCGGCGCCCGCCGTCACCGCCGTGCTTGGCGGGGACATCGAACTCACGTTGAGCACCACCCCTGCGCTGCTGTCGCAGGTGAAGTCCGGGCGCATGCGCGCGCTCGGCCTCACCTCTAAGGCGCGGGTGCCGGGCCTGGAGGTGCCGACGATCGCCGAGGGCGGCCTGCCCGGGTTCGAGATCATGATCTACAGCGGCGTGCTCGGTCCCGCCGGCCTGCAGCCGGCGGTGCTCGACCGTCTGTCCGCAGAGCTCATGCGCGCCGTCGAGACCCGGCAGGTGCGCGACACGCTGGCCGAACTGGGCGCGCAGCCCGCGGCCAGCACGCCGTCACGGTTCTCCGCGCACCTGCGCACCGAGATCGCCCGCCTGGGCGAGGTGGTACGCGCGTCCGGCGCACAGGCACAATAGGCGCGTACCGGCACGGGTTGCGCGTGCGGGGCCGCACGGGGAGGACACGATGGCCGGAACGGACGAGACGGTGACGGTGACGGTGACGGCGGGCGCGAACCCGAACCCGAACCCGAACCCGAACCCGAACCCGGTGCGCATCATGCACCTGGACCATGTCGTGCTCAGGGTGGCGGACATCGCCCCGATGGTCGCGTTCTACTGCGACGTGCTTGGCGGCACGGTCGAGCGCGTGAATCCCGCGATGGGGCTGACGCAGCTGAGGACCGGCGGGGCGCTGATCGACCTGGTGCCGATCGACGGACCGATCGGACGCGAGGGGGGGGCTGCCCCCGGTGCCGAAGGCCGCAACGTCGATCATTTCTGTTTCCGGATCGACGGCTGGGACGAGGCCGGCCTTCGCGCCTGGCTGCTCGCGCACGGCGTGGAGCCGGGGGAGGTGCGCGAACGCTATGGCGAGGACGGTTTCGGTCCTTCGATGTACATCCGCGATCCGCAGGGCAACCGGGTCGAACTGAAGGGGCCGCCGACCCGGGGCCTGGCTGGCTGAATCCGGCGCAGCACACGCCGGATCATGCGTGCCGGTCGCCGGCTATTCCGCCGCCTTCACGCCGGGCTGGTAGGTACGGTAGACGATCACCGGTATGTCGAGGCTGCCCAGGTGGGTGTCGATCAGCGGGCTGACCGCCTGCCATTCCAGCCCGCCGACGCCGGTGGCCAGGCGCGGCAGCGCGAGGCTGGTGAACTTCTCCTTGAGCACGAGCTTGTGCAGTTCGCGCAGCGCGTGGTTCACATGTTCGACATGGGCCTTGCCCGGGTTCGCGTGTTCGTGTTTCGCCGGCTCCTGGGTGAACAGCGAGACGATGCGCACGCCACCGGCACCGCCCCACGTCCACAGCCCACCGGGTTCGACATGATGGTTCTGGCAGTAGTGCCGGAAGTCCTTGTACATCGCGGGCCAGCGCTCGCGCAGCGCCAGCGCCAGGCCGCTTGCGAAATGATCGTTCGGTGCGACGCCGTGCGCGATGGCCTGCGCACCCGACAGCAGGATGTCTCCGCTCACTTCCTTGATCATGGTGCCTCCCTGGATTCGGGCGCGTTGCATTGCACCCCCAGGGACATCGTGCCGCGCGGTGGCGGCGCCGATGTTGATCCAGCGCAAGCGCCGTTCAGTACACCCGGTGCAGCGCGGTTTCTCCGGCCAGCGCCCGCATCGCGTTCTCGAGCGCGACCTTGAACAGCGTGGCCGACGCCTGCCGGCTCACGCCCGCGATGTGCGGCGTCAGCAGCAGGCGCGACGCACCTTCACCCGTGAGCGAGAGCAGCGGGTTTTCTTTCGGAGCGGGCTCGGTCGAGTAGACATCGACCGCCGCACCGAACAGCCGCCCCTCGGACAGGGACTGCGCCAGCGCGGCCTCGTCCACGATGCCGCCGCGCGATGCGTTCAGCAGCACGGCCGTCGGCTTCATCAGCGCGAGCTGCGCTGCCGAGATCAGGTTGGTCGTCTGCGGCAGCAGCGGGACATGCAGCGACACCACGTCGCTCGATGCCAGCAGGGCATCCAGCGGCATCGAGGTGGCGCCAAGCTGGGCGACTGCCGCCGGATCGCGCGGCGCAGGATCGAAGAAGGCGATGCGCGATCCGAAGGCCGCGAACGCGCGTGCGACAGCGATGCCGATGGTTCCCATGCCGACGATGCCGACCTGCATCCCGTCGAGGCCCGACAGGTTGTCGGCGACCATCCGGTTGCGGAACGCGACATAGTTGCCCTGCTTCACTTCGGCGTCGGCCCAGGAAAAGCGGCGCAGCAGTGCGAGTGCATGGCCGACCGCATACTCGGCCAGGGCGCCGTTGCTGCCGCCCGGCACGTTGCAGACCGGGATGCCGAGCCGGGCCAGGGTCGGCTGGTCCAGCCGGTCGACGCCTGCGCCGGTGATCTGCACCAGCTTGAGCGACCCGGCGGATTCGAACAGTGCAGGTGCCAGCTTCGGACCGACTGCCGGGATCACCAGCACGCGCGCTTCCTTCATCAGTTCGGGCACGTCGGCGGCATCCGATGCGCGGAAGGCGATCGACGGGCCGGCAGGGATGGCGACGCCGACACGGGTGAAGTCGGACTCGGGGCGAAGGCAGAGGATGTCGGTGGGCATCGGGATTCGTTCAGCCGTTGGAAGTGCGGGCGGTGATGTCGCCGACCGGGAAGAAGCAGAGCAGCTTCAGGGTGGTGTCGCCAGTGTTGCGCGTGGCATGCCATTCACCCGACGGAAGCACGATCGTGTCCCCGGCGGCGAGCGGGTAGCTTCCGCTGTCGGCCTCGGTGCAGCCGCTGCCTTCGAGGACATGGATCACCTCCTCGAAGCCGTCGTGCCGGTGCGGCTTGCGCGGGCCGTCGCCGGGTTGCGCGACCGGGATCTCGACGTAGCGAAGGGTGACGTTGTCGGTGCCCATCGTCTGCGAGGCGATCTCGATCGACTTGCGGCCGGGAAGGCCCATCGACTTCGCGCCGGCCTGGGTGAATACGCGTGCCATGTCGTGGGCTCCGTCGATCAGCTTGCGAGCTTGAGCTGCTTGATCTCGGCGATGCCGCCCTGCGCCTCGGCCAGCATGCCGAACAGCTCGCCGGCTTCCTTCGCGATCGCATCGGCGATGTCGGACAGCATCTTGAGGCCCTTGTCGACGGTGGCGTGCTCGGGCGCGCCGTACCAGCCGGTGGGGGCGATGGTCTTGATGTCGCGCAGCACCGGCTGGAACGCATGGGTGCGGCGCAGCTTGTCCCACTTGCGGCCCTGCGAATGGTCGGACGAATAATCGATGCGGTCGAGGTGCACGAGGTCGGGGCGATAGGCGAGCACCGCCAGCGCCTCGATCTCGCCGCCGTGGGTCAGTCCGCCGCAGTCGTGGCCGTACAGCTCGGCGGCGACATAGCAGGCCTGCACCACCACCACGTTCATGTGGTGCTCGCGATGCAGCTTCTCGGACGCGAGCGCGAGCGACGGGATGTTGCCTTCATGCCAGTTGAGGATCAGCAGGTCGCGCGCGCCGTGGCGTGCGGTCGATTCGCAGGTCTCGACCACGACGCGCTGGTAGGTCTCGGGCGACAGGGTGATCGTGCCCTCGAAGGGCATGTGCATCGGCGTCACGCCGAGCGGCCCGCCGGGCAGCACCAGCCCGTCCATGCGTTCGGCGACGGCGTTGCCGATCACGTTCGATGCATAGATGTCGGTGCCGGTGGGCAGGTGCGGGCCATGCTGCTCGACGCTGCCTGCGGGCAGGATCACCAGCGGGTTGTGCTTGAGCTGGGCGGCGATCTCGGGCTGGGTCAGGTCGATGAAGTAACGGGTCGGGAGCATGTCTGTGTCCTTTCTCGGGTCAGGCCTTGCGGGCTGCTTCCATCACTTCGTCGATCGCCACCAGCGCACCGTTGCGGTCGATCGATTTCAGCGCTGCGTTCATCATCGCGATCGCGACGTTTCCGTTGTGGGCGGACAGCATCGGCACGGTGCCGGTGACGCAGCTCTGCGCGAACTGCTCGAGCTCGTCGCGGAACATGTCGCTTGCCGGGATCGCCAGGTCTTCGCGCTTGCCGTAGCAGTCCTTGCCGCGCTGGATGTACAGCGCGGAGGTCTTGTGCAGGTTCGACGGCGTGTCCCAGGTGCCGAAGTCGACTTCATAGTGCATCAGTCCCTTGGAGCCGAACACGCGCACCGAGAAGATGCCGGGCGAGGTCCAGCAGGTGCCGACATAGGCGACGGTGCCGTTGCCGAACTTGACCAGCGACATCGACTGGTCGTCGACCTCGGCGCCGACCGGGGACAGCTTGGAGGCGATCGACGAGACCTGCGAGACGTCGCCGCCGAGCAGGTGGACGATGTCGAACATGTGCACCGCGAGTTGCGACAGCGGGCCGCCGGGGGCCTTGTCCTTGTACCAGCGCCATGTCTGCGGGGTCAGTTCGAGTGCGCGCTCGTTCGAGAAGTTGGCCTCGATGAAGCCGACGCGGCCGAGTTCGCCGGCATCGATCTTCTCCTTCATCATGCGCACCCCGGCGAGCAGGCGCGCGGAGTGGCCGACGGTCACGGTGACGCCGTACTGCTTCTGCAGCGCCTCGATCTTCAGTCCGTCCGACAGTTCGGCGGCGATCGGTTTCTCGGTGTAGATGTGCTTGCCGGCCCGGGCGATCTGCTCGGCCACCGGCAGGTGCTGTTCGTTCGGCACGGTGATGATCACGCCCTTGATCGACGGATCGGCGAGCATCGCTTCCATCGAGGAAGCTGACTTGAACCCGGTGTCGGCGAATTCGGCCTGGAAGGCGTCGCGCTTTTCCTGCGAGCGGCTGAAGCCGGTCACGATGCGGATGGCTGTCGAGGCGCGCGCGGCGCGGGTGAGTACCTTGGCCCAGCGGCCGAGGCCGACGATGCCGACGTTGATGGGTTCGCTCATCTTGAAACGCTCCTTCGGGTTGATCTGTTCCAGTGGGGCCATATTACCGTAATACGGTCTGACCGACCGGGCGTCCTTGCCTTACACTTCCCTGAACGCCGATGGACCAGCCGCCCGACACCGCCGACACACCCGTTCCGCCCGCCCCGCTGGCGGTGCGCGCGCTTGCCGCACCGTTGCGCCAGCAGGTGGTCGACCGGCTGCGCGCGGCGGTGATCGCCGGCGACCTCGCGCCCGGCCAGCGACTCACCGAGCGCGAGCTGATCGACCGCGTCGGCGTCTCGCGTACGGTCATCCGCGAGGCCCTGCGCCAGCTCGAATCGGAAGGGCTGGTCGAGACGGTGCCCAACAAGGGGCCGGCGGTGCGCGCCTTGTCGCGGTCAGAGGCGGTCGACCTCTATCGCATCCGTGCCTCGCTCGAGGCGCTGGCAGCACGCCTGTTCATCGAGCGCGCGCCGGCCGACTCGCTGGACCGCCTGGCCGCTGCCCTGCGCGCGGTCGAGGCTGCCTACAAGGCGGGTGCAGCCGACGGCATCCTCGCCGCCAAGAACCGCTTCTATGCCGTGCTGTTCGACGGGGCGCGCAGCGACGTGCTGTCCTCGATGCTGGGCGGGCTGCATGCGCGCATCTGGCGCTGGCGTGCGGTCGGGCTGTCGCATGCCGACCGGTCCCGGGCGCGATCGACCCAGGCGATACGCGGGCTGCGCGAACTGGTCGCCGCGATCCGCGCAGGCGACGCGCTGGTGGCCGAGCAGGTGATCCGCGACGACACGGCGGCCGCGGCGCAGGAGGTGATGCGCCTGGTGGGAGTGACCGAGGCCTGAGCGCGGCGGTCCCGGCAAGGACGCACGTGCGCGGACCGGGGCAGGCTTCGGGGTAAGCTCCGTCTTCCCGAACCATGCGACGACGTGGACCTGCCAGTCATGGGTACCGGCCATCGGTACCGGCAGCGACCGCGTCCTGCGATCCAGGAGGCGAAATGACCCCATCCAACGAGCCAACGTCCGCAGCGTGCCCGCGCGCGGGCTGCCTGATCCGTGCCACCGCCGGCGCCGCTGCTGCATCGGCGATCGTCGCCCTCGGCCTGCTGTCATCGGCGCCCGCGCTCGCCCAGCCGATCGCCGGCGGCAAGTCGATCCGCATCGTCGTGCCGTTCCCGCCGGGCGGCAGCGTCGACGTGATCGCCCGCCTGCTGGCGGCGCGCATGACCGAGATGTCCGGCCAGAACTTCCTGGTCGAGAACCGCTCCGGGGCGACCGGCGTGATCGGCACCGAGTATGTCGCCCGCTCGGCCCCCGATGGCGCGACGCTGCTGCTCAACACCCTGCCGTTCGTGGTCAACGTGCCGCTGATGGGCAAGGTGCCGTACGACCCGATCCGTGACTTCACACCGATCTCGCTGGTGGCGACCTCGCCGGCGATGCTGGTCGTGCACCCGTCGGTGCCGTCGCGCAACCTGAAGGAGCTGGTCGCGCTGGCGAAGGCGAAGCCCGGCCGCATGACCTTCTCTTCATCGGGCAGCGGCTCCAACCCGCATATCCCGGCCGAGTTCATGAAGCAGATCACCAAGACCGACATCGTGCACGTGCCCTACAAGGGCGGTGGCCCGGCGCTGACCGCGGTGCTCGGCGGCGAGGTCGACATGAGCTTCATCAGCCTGGTCGCGGTGCTGCCGCACATCGAATCGAAACGCCTGCGTTCGATCGCGGTGACCAGCCTCAAGCGGGTGCCACTGGCACCCGAGGTGCCGACGATGGCCGAGACCCTGCCCGGCTTCGAGTTCAGCGGCTGGTTCGTGCTGATGGCGCCTGCCAGTACACCTGCGTCGGTCGTCACCCCGATCAACCAGCTGGCGGTGAAGGCGATGCAGTCGGCCGAGATGCGCGACCGGCTGACCAAGGAAGGGGCCGAGGCCCTCGGCACGCCGCCAGATCAGGTGACGGCCCTGCTCAAGAGCGAACTCGCCCGCTGGACGCGGCTGATCCGCGAGAACAACATCAAGCCCGAGTGATGACCCGCGCAGCGCCGCCGCAACGGCGCTGCGCCCCGGCGGCCTACTTCCCGGTGTAGTTCGCCGCCTTCGACCGCCGTTCGCGCACCGCCTCGGCCAGGGCGTCGAGCACCGGCACGCTCTCTTCCCAGGCGATGCAGGCGTCGGTGATCGACTGGCCGTAGGTGAGCGGCTTGCCCGGTACCAGGTCCTGCCGACCCGCCACCAGATGGCTCTCGATCATCACGCCGATGATGCGGTCGCTGCCGCCGGCGACCTGTCCGGCGATGTCCTGCGCGACCAGGATCTGGTTCTCGTGCTTCTTCGAACTGTTGCTGTGGCTGGTGTCGATCATCAGCCGTTGTGCGAGCCCGGCCTTCGCGAGTTCGACGCAGGCGGCATCCACGCTCGCCGCATCGAAGTTCGGCGCCTTGCCGCCGCGCAGGATGATGTGGCAGTCCTCGTTGCCGGTGGTCGACACGATCGCCGAGTGGCCGGCCTTGGTCACCGACAGGAAGTGGTGCGGCCGCTCGGCTGCCTTGATCGCGTCCACCGCGATCTTCACCGTGCCGTCGGTACCGTTCTTGAAGCCGACCGGGCAGGACAGCCCCGAGGCCAGTTCGCGATGCGACTGGCTCTCGGTCGTGCGCGCGCCGATCGCGCCCCAGCTCACCGTGTCCGCGATGTACTGCGGCGTGATCATGTCGAGGAATTCACAGCCGGCAGGCACGCCGCGCCGGTTGATCTCGAGCAGCACCTCTCGCGCCATGCGCAGGCCCTCGTTGATCTGGAAGCTGCCGTCGAGCTTCGGATCGTTGATCAGCCCCTTCCAGCCGACCGTGGTGCGTGGCTTCTCGAAGTACACGCGCATCACGATCTCGAGTTCGCCGGCAAGCCGCTTGCGCTCGGCTGCAAGGCGCTCGACGTATTCGATCGCCGCGCGCGGATCATGGATCGAGCACGGCCCGATGATCACCACCAGCCTGTCGTCCATGCCGTGCACGATGCGGTGGATCTTCCCGCGCGTCTCGTACACCAGGTCGGACACCTTCTCGTCGATCGGAAACTCGCGCACCACGTGGGCCGGGGGCGCGAGTTCCTTGATCTCCTTGATGCGTACGTCATCGGTCTTGTGCGGCATGCTGCTTCTCCATCGGGCGGGGCCAGCCTTCGACCCGGCGAAAAAAAACCGCCAGGTGTTTCGCCTGGCGGTTGGTATCGGGTTCGGTCCGTTTCAGCAGCGCCGATCGATTCCTTCCGCCAGGGGCAGAAAGAAACCGAAAAAGAAAAAGTGTGCGGTGCGCGGGAACATACCCGGAATGTAGTCGATGAAGGGGGGGTGTTGCAAGGGGGTATGCCCGCGGCGGGGGCCGCTCGTGGCCGGTCAGATCGGCTTGTCGACCGCTGACGTGGGTGCGGCCTTGAGGTGTTCGTCGCGGTTTTCGTACAGCGAGGCGTCGGCGTAGCCCATGGTCTGGGGCTTGCCGCGGCCATGCATGACCTGGAAATACACCGGCTCGAGGCTGCGGTTCTCGTAGCCGTGGATCACGCCCGGCGGGCAGGAGATGCAGTCCCACGGGCCGAGCCGTTTCCAGACCTGCCGGCCCGACTCGTCTTCGAGGAACACGTCGAGGAAGCCCTTGAGCACGAAGAAGCACTCTTCGGATTCGTGGGTATGCGCGGCATTGCCCTGACCGGGGTTGACGAACATGATGGTCAGCGTGAAGCCGCGCGCCGGGATCACGTCAGGATCGCCATGCTTGCCCGACGCGCCGGCGCCGATGAAGCGGTGCTGCGCGCGTTTCCAGCCTTCGATCTTCGCGTCCTCGAAGGCATACCAGTCGGGTACCCGCTCGGAATAGAGCGCGACGTACTGGTCCATCACCTGCTCGAGCGAGAGGTCCTTCACTTCGGGCGGCATCGGGTGGCGGGCGGCTCCCATGGGTCAGTCTCCTTCGTGCGTTCGTTGGATCAGGTGGGCTTTCGATCGGAGGCTATATTGCCTGAGATGCCGGCAGGCCGAGCACGAAGTCGCGTACCGAGGCGAACAGCATGTTGCGCGGATCGGCAAGGGCTTCGGCCACCGACAGGTGATGGCATCCGGGCACGTCGATGTGTCCGCGGACCGAGGCGGGCCAGCGTTGCGCAAGCACCCGGCACTGGCGGCGGAACTCGTCGCTCTCCAGCGCACCGGCCGCGGTGCGTACCGGTACCGGCCATCCGGGCAGGTGTTCGACCGGACTCATCGCCTTCGCGCTCGCGGCGTCGAGCCGGATGTCCGCATTGAACGAGAAATGCAGCATCGGCATCAGGTCGAACAGGCCGCTCACGGCATAGGCGCCCTTGACCATGTCTGCAGGCAGCGCGGGGTCGACCTCGTTCCAGCGCGTGGCAGCCATCATCGCTGCCAGGTGGCCCCCGGCGGAGTGGCCGGCGATGGACAGGCGCGACGGGTCGGCACCGTGATCGGCGGCATTCCGGTACAGCCATGCATGCGCCGCCACCATCTGCTCGACGATCGTCGCCACCGTCACCGAGGGGGCGAGGTCGTACTCCGGCATCGCGACGGTGATGCCGGCCGCGACGAAGGGCTCGGCGATGAACGCGAATTCGGACTTGTCCCGCGAGCGCCAGTAGCCGCCATGGATGAAGGACAGGATCGGTGCGCCGGGCGTGGCCGCCGGATAGATGTCGATGCGCTGGCGTGCAGACGGGCCGTAAGGGAGGTCGAGCCGGGACAGCAGCCGCGCGCGCGCGGCTGTCGACCGCTCCACCCCGCGCGCGTTGTAGGTGGCTGCGTCGGGAATCGACAGCCGGTTGTTGTACTGCGCCTCGTAGTAGGCGTCGGGGTTCTCCATCGGTGCGGCTCCTTGGCTGCGATTTCAGGGCGGGGGATTCATCGCCGGGCGGTCCTTCAATGCCATCTCCTGCGCTTCGAGGAAGGCACGGCGGAAGCCCATCGGATCGCGGATGCCGGGAACCGGCGCCTGGGGGTTGCCGCCGCCGGCGATGACGATGGTGCCGAAGTCGAGCATGCGGCCGAGGATGCCCTGCTGCACCTGGACGCTCTCGACCTTCTGGATGTTCAGCTCGACGGTGTCGCGCTGGATGAAGCCGAACTTGGTTATCACGCGCTTGTTGGTTACCGCCAGTTCGGTGCTGCGCTGCTTGACCCAGGCCATTACCAGCAGGATCAGCCCGATGCCCAGCGGCGCGAGGATGGCGCCGAAGAAGAGGTGCCCGGACAGCGACCACCAGCTGGTGCGTCCGAGATGGAGCACCGACTCGCCGCGGGTCAGGGCCTGTTCGACATAGGTGGACATGAAGGTCGGTTCTCCGGGGGGCAGGGAACGCAATCATAGGCCCCGGCCGCCGCCCGCGTTAAGCTCGTGCGATGAACCCGCCCAGACCCCTGGCGGTCGCGCCGCCGGGGCGGCGGCTGACCAGCCTGCCGCCGTTGTCGCTGTACATCCACCTGCCGTGGTGCATCCGCAAGTGTCCTTACTGCGACTTCAACTCGCACGAGGCGCGCGGTGACACGCCGTTCGAGCGCTATGTCGACGCGCTGGTTGCCGACCTGGAAGCCGCGCTGCCGCTGGTCTGGGGCCGCAGGGTGTACACCGTGTTCATCGGTGGCGGCACGCCGAGCCTGTTTCCCGCGGCGTCGATCGCGCGCCTGCTCGATGCCGTGCGCGCGAGGCTGCCCCTGGATTCCGAGGCCGAGGTCACCCTCGAGGCGAATCCGGGCACCTTCGAGCAGGCGAAGTTCCGCGCCTTCCGCGATGCCGGGGTGAACCGGCTGTCGATCGGGGTGCAGTCGTTCGATGCGCAGGCGCTGCAGTCGCTCGGGCGGGTGCATGACGCAAACGAGGCGAGGGCGGCGGTCGAAGGTGCGCTGTCGCTTTTCGACCGGGTCAATGTCGACCTCATGTATGCGCTGCCCGCGCAGACGCCGGAACAGGCGCTGGCCGACGTGTCGATCGCGCTCGACCTGGGCGCGCGGCACATATCCGCCTACCAGCTCACGCTGGAGCCGAACACCTGGTTCCATCGCTACCCGCCGCGGCTGCCGGACGAGGA
>JBIITW010000112.1:0-15896 GCA_044340265.1 Burkholderiales bacterium
TGCCCCCCCCGCGCGGCGCGGCCGCCAAAACTCAAGACCTGACCCCCATCTTCCCCTCCCCACCTGGCCGATCAGGCTGCTTCGGCGGCGACCAGTTCGCGCAGCACGTAGGGCAGGATGCCGCCGTGGCGCAGGTACTCGACTTCGATGCCGGTGTCGATGCGCAGCGTCAGCGTGACCTTCTGCGTCGAGCCGTCCGCACGCGTGATGGTCATCGTCACGTCCTGCATCGGCTTCACGTTGCCGCCTTCGATCCCCTCGATGGTGAACGTCTCGGTGCCATCGATCTTCAGCGTGTTCACGTCCTCGCCGGGCTTGAACTGCAGGGGCACCACGCCCATGCCGATCAGGTTGGCGCGGTGGATACGCTCGAAGCTCTTGACGATCACCGCATTCACGCCCAGCAGCTGCACGCCCTTGGCTGCCCAGTCGCGCGATGAACCCATGCCGTAGTCCTCGCCACCGAAGATCACCAGCGGCGTGCCAGCCTTCCGGTAAAGCTCGGAGGCATCGAAGATCGTCATCTGTGCGCCGTCGGGCTGGTGCTTCGTGATCGGCCCTTCGGTGCCCGGGGCGACCGCGTTGCGCAGGCGCACGTTGGCGAAGGTGCCACGCACCATAAGCTCATGGTTGCAGCGGCGCACGCCGAAGTGGCCCCATTCCGCGGGCGGGTGGTTTTCCTGGAACGGCTCGAGCCACTTGCCGGCCGGGGTGCCCGGCTTGATCTTGGTGGACGGGCTGATATGGTCGGTGGTGATCGAGTCGCCGAGGATGGCGAGTGCCCGCGCACCGACGATGTTGCTGACCTTGCCCGGCGTGCCGGTGACGCCTTCGAAGAACGGTGGTTCGCGGATGAACGTCGACTGCGGATCCCACTGGTACACCGCGCCCTCGACCGTCGGGATCGCTTCCCAGAGCTTCTTGTTGCCGGACAGGTCGCTGTACTCGCGACGGAAGTGTTCCGGGTTGGCGGCGAAACGCAGTTGTTCAGCCACGTCCGCGTCCGTCGGCCACAGGTCGCGCAGGAACACCGGCTTGCCGTCCTTGTCGACGCCCAGCGGATCGGTGGTCAGGTCGGTGCGTACGGTGCCGGCGAGCGCATAGGCGACCACCAGCGCGGGGCTGGCAAGGTAGTTCGCACGCAGGTTGGGATGCACCCGCGCTTCGAAATTGCGGTTGCCGGAAAGCACTGCGCAGGTGACCAGGTCCTTGGAGACCACCGCTTCCTCGATCTTCGCGTCCAGCGGTCCGGCCGCGCCCATGCAGGTGGTGCAGCCATAGGCCACCACGCCGAAGCCGAGCTTCTCGAGGAACGGCAGCAGGCCAGCGTCCTGCAGGTACTTGGTGGCCACGCGCGAGCCCGGTGCGAGGGAGGTCTTGATCCGCGGATGCGTGGTCAGGCCCTTCTCCACCGCGCGCTTGGCGAGCAGTCCTGCGGCCAGCAGCAGCGCCGGGTTGGAGGTGTTGGTGCAGGAGGTGATCGATGCAATCAGCACGTCGCCATGGCCGACATCGAAGCCGTGGCCGGTGGCCTCCCGGCGCACGAGGTCGTCGGCTGCGCGCGCATAGCCGTTGTTGTCGGTCGGCGCGGAGAACAGCCGGTCGAAATCACGGCCCAGTTCGGGCAGGTTCACGCGATCCTGCGGCCGCTTCGGACCGGACAGGCTCGGCACGATGCTGCCGAGATCCAGATCGATCACCTGCGTGTAGTCGATCTCGCCCGGCGCGGGCATGCCGAACATGTCCTGCGCCTTGAAGTAGGCTTCGATCGCCGCGACCTGCTCCGGCTCGCGCCCGGTGGTGCGGAAGTAGTCGATCGTCTTGTCGTCGACCGGGAAGTAACCCATCGTGGCACCGTACTCGGGCGCCATATTCGCCACCGTGCAGCGATCGGCGGCAGTGAGGTTGGTGGCGCCTTCGCCGAAGAACTCGACGAACTTGCCGACCACCTTGGCCTTGCGCATCAGCTCGGTGACGGTCAGCGCCAGGTCGGTGGCGGTGACGCCCTCGCGCAGGCGGCCGGTCAGGTGGCAGCCGACCACGTCCGGGGTGAGGAAGGCATTGGGCTGGCCGAGCATGCCGGCCTCGGCCTCGATGCCGCCCACGCCCCAGGCGACCACGCCGATGCCGTTGACCATGGTCGTGTGCGAGTCGGTGCCGAACACGGTGTCGGGGAACCAGACGCCGTCCTTCTCCCAGACGCCGCGCGACAGGTATTCCATGTTGATCTGGTGGATGATGCCGTTGCCCGGCGGCACCACGCGAACGGTCTTGAACGCACCCTGCGCCCATTTCACGAACAGGTAGCGCTCGGCATTTCGCTTGAATTCGATTTCCTGGTTGACCTGCACCGCGTCGGGCCGGTTGAACACGTCGATCTCGACCGAGTGGTCGACCACCACGTCCACCGGCACCAGCGGCTCGATCTTGCCTGGCGCCATGCCCAGCTTGCTGGCCGCGTTGCGCATGGCGGACAGGTCGTTGAGCGTGCCGAACCCGATCAGGTCCTGCAGCACGATGCGCACCACGATGAACGGGATCTCTGTGGTTCGCGCGCCCTTGGCCTGCCAGGCTGCCAGCGCCCGGATGTGCTCCTCGGTGACCTTCCTGCCGTCGCAGTGGCGCACCAGCGCCTCGAGCACCACGCGGATCGAACGCGGCAGCCGGGACACCTTGCCCAGCCCCGCCGCCTCCAGCGCGGCCAGCGAATGGTACTTGCCGGATCGGCCGGCCGAGGGCGTGAAGTCGCGCAGGGTGTTGAAGACGTCTTGGGTCATGACAAGGTTCCGGGATCGAATGGGGGCAGTGAAGGTACGGGTCAGGAAGCCATCAGCTCACGCAACACGAACGGCAGGATGCCGCCGTTCTTGAGGTACTCGACCTCGATCGGCGAGTCGACGCGCAGCGTGACCGCGACGTTCTGCGTGCTGCCATCCTTGCGGTGGATGACCAGCGTGACGTCCTGCAGCGGCTTGATGTTGCCGCCCTCGACGCCGATCAGGTCGTAGCTCTCCTCGCCGGTGATGCCGAGCGACTGCACGCTGTCCGTGCCCTTGAACTGGCAGGGCAGGACGCCCATGCCGACCAGGTTCGAACGGTGGATGCGCTCATAGCCGCGCGCCACCACCACCCGGATGCCGAGCATCTGGGTGCCCTTGGCCGCCCAGTCGCGCGACGACCCGGTGCCGTACTCCTCGCCGCCGAACACGAACAGCGGGACCTTGTCCTTCTGGTACTGCATCGACGCGTCGAAGATCTGCATCTTCGCGCCGCCGGGCTGGTGGAAGGTCACGCCGCCCTCGGAGCCGGGAACCATCAGGTTCTTGATGCGCGGGTTGGCGAACGCGCCGCGCACCATCACCTCGTGGTTCGTGCGCCGCGAGCCGAAGCTGGAAAGATCGGTACTGCCGGCGGCGACCAGCCAGTCGCCAGCGAGCGTGCCCTTGCGGATCGGCGCCACCGGGCTGATGTGGTCGGTGGTCAGCTTGTTGCCGAAGATGCCCAGCGCGCGGCCGCCGCGCACGTCGGTGACCTTGGGCAGGTCACGGCTGAAGCCGTCGAACAGCGGCGGCTCGAGCAGGTAGGTGGACTTGTCGTCCCAGTCGAACAGCGCACCACGGGCTTCCGGGATGCCGTCCCACAGGTCCTTCGCACCGGAAAGGTCGCCGTATTCGCGCCGGAAGCTCTCGGGGTTGAGCGCGAACTTCATCACCGCCTCGACTTCGGCCGGCGTCGGCCACAGGTCCTTCAGGTAGACCGGCTTGCCGTCCTTGTCGTTGCCGATCGGGTCCTTGTCCATGTCGATGCGCACGGTGCCGGCAAGCGCGAACGCGATCACCAGCGGCGGGCTCATCAGGAAGTTGGCCTTCAGCGACTGGTGCACCCGCGCTTCGAAGTTGCGGTTGCCGGAGAGCACGGCCGCGCAGATCACGTCGTTCTTGACGATCGACTCTTCCAGGTCCTTGTCGAGCGGTCCGGCCAGCCCCATGCAGGTGGTGCAGCCGTAGGCGACCACGTGGTAGCCGAGCTGTTCCAGGTAGGGCATCAGGCCCGCGTCCTTCAGGTAGGCCGTGACCACCTTGGAGCCGGGCGCGAGCGAGGTCTTCACGCGCGGATGCGGCTTCATGCCCTTCTCGACCGCCTTCTTGGCCAGCAGGCCGGCGGCCAGCAGCACCCAGGGGTTGGACGTATTGGTGCAGGAGGTGATCGCCGCGATGCCGATGTCGCCATGGCCGACATCGCCCACGGCAGGGTTGGCGACCGGGAACCGCTTGTCGAGGTCGGCCGCCGGCTTGTTGTAGCCGCTCTCGGCAACCGGCTTCGAGAACAGTTCGTTGAACCGGTCCTTGATCGCCTCGAGGTTCAGGCGCTCTTCCGGCTGCTTCGGACCGGACACGCTGGGCCGCACGGTGGACAGGTCCATCTCGACGACCTGCGAGTAGTCGATCTCGCCCTTGCGCGGGATGCCGAACATGCCCTGCGCCTTCAGGTACGACTCGATCGCGTCGCAATGCTCTTCACGGCCGGTCATCCGGTAGTACTCGAGCGTCTTGTCGTCGATCGCGAAGAAGCCGCAGGTCGCGCCGTAGTCGGGCGCCATGTTGGCGACGGTCGCGCGGTCGGTGGCGGTGAGCGAGGCAGCGCCCTCGCCGAAGTACTCGACGAACTTGTTGACCACCTTGGTCTTGCGCAGCAGCTCGGTGACGGTCAGCACCAGGTCGGTGGCGGTCACCCCGGGGTTGAGCTTGCCGGTCATGTGCACGCCGACCACGTCGGGTTCCAGGAAGTAGTACGGCTGGCCGAGCATCGCGGCTTCGGCCTCGATGCCACCCACGCCCCAGGCGAGCACGCCGATCGCGTTGACCATCGTGGTGTGCGAGTCGGTGCCGACGGCGGAGTCAGGATAGTAGATGCCGTCCTTTTCCCAGACGCCACGCGACAGGTACTCGAGGTTGACCTGGTGGCAGATGCCGTTGCCCGGGGGAACGACGCGGATGCCCGAAAACGCCTGCTTGGCCCATTTCAGGAAGGTGTAGCGTTCGCCGTTGCGCTCGAACTCGATCTCCATGTTCCGGCGCAGCGCATCGGTCGAGTTGTGGACGTCCACCACGATCGAATGGTCGACCACCAGGTCGACCGGGACCAGCGGCTCGATCCGGGCCGGGTCGAAATTCTGGCGCTTGGCCTCGGCGCGCATCGCAGCGAAGTCGTTGAGCGCGGGAAAGCCCGCCATGTCCTGCAGCATGATCCGAGCGAGCACGAACGGCAGTTCGTTGGTGCGCTCGCCGTTGGGCTTCCAGGCGGCCAGGGCCTTGACCGCGTCGGCGCTGATGCGCTGGCCGTCACAGTTGCGCAGCACGGACTCCAGCACCACGCGCAGGCT
This sequence comes from Burkholderiales bacterium, assembly GCA_044340265.1. Lineage (GTDB taxonomy): Bacteria > Pseudomonadota > Gammaproteobacteria > Burkholderiales > CAIKXV01 > CAIKXV01. Next base: position 5,384 of record JBIITW010000112.1, read on the forward strand.
CACCGGCAGGCGCGAGGTCTTGCCCAACCCCTGCTCTTCCAGCGCCTTCAGTGAGTACATCCGACCGGTCTTGCCGGACTTCAGCTTGAATTCGCGCAGGGTGTTCAGTGGATCGTGTGCCATGCTGGCTTCCTCTCAGAGGCTTGTGCGTAGGGGATAGTCCCGGGATGACCCGGGCGCGCGTGGAACGGCGGTCCTGCGGGGGGCAGGAAACCGGCGCCCGGCGCCGCGGTCGACGGGCCGCTTCGATCAGGAACGAGCGGCACCCATTGGACAGCCGTTGATTTTTGCACATTTCGCGGCCGTGCGTGCCGCCAGCTGCGCCCGCGAGCCCCCCGCCCCGCCGCCCCGCGCCCCCCCCGCCCGGCGTCACGGCCTCCCCGGGCTTCCGGCTCAGGCGAGGCCCGCCGCGACGAACAGGCCGACCATGCAGCCGAAGGCCGCGATCCAGACCGCGGACCTCGCGGAAGGCCGGTCGGCGATGTAGAGCCCCGTGTAGACCAGCCGCAACATTACAAATGCAACAGCCAGTGCGTCGATTCGTGCCTGTGCCACGCCCGCAAGGTGGGCGATAATCACCCCGGCTGCAAAGGGTGGGAATGCCTCGAAGTGGTTCAGATGCGCCCACCAGGCGCGAAGTCGCGCGCCTTCGGCGGCCGCGAGCTGGGTACGCGGGGCTGAATTGTCGTAGTCCGATCGGTACTTCGCCACTGCCACCGTCAGATAGGGCAACATTCCGCACACGAGGACCATCCAGTAGGCAAGGGTCACCGAATCATTCCTTTCCGTTGCGCCGAGGCAGGCGATCGAGCCAGACCGCGATCATGACAGACAAAATCCGCAAGTCCGACGAGGAATGGCGCGCCCAGTTGAGCGCCGAGCAGTACGAGGTGACCCGCCGGCACGGCACCGAGCGCGCGTTCACCGGCGCCTACTGGGACAGCAAGGACGCCGGCATCTACCGCTGCATCTGCTGCGACAACCCGCTGTTCGATGCCGCCACCAAGTACGACTCCGGCACCGGCTGGCCCAGCTTCTGGCAGCCACTGGAAACGACCTCGGTCGCCACCGCCGACGACAACAGCTGGTTCAGCCGTCGCACCGAGGTGCTCTGCGCGCGCTGCGACGCCCACCTCGGCCATGTCTTCGAGGACGGCCCGCAGCCGACCGGGCTGCGCTACTGCATGAATTCCGCCGCGCTCAGGCTGGACGGGGCCGGACAGGAATGATGCGAGCGCGCCTGAAGGCTGCAGCGCGCGAGATCATCGCCGCGTTCGAACTCTCCGGCATGCCACCCGGCAACCGCATCACCCCCGCCATGCTCGTCGATGCACTCGACGTGTTCTTCGACGACTGCGAACGGATCGACAGCGACTACGGCCCGACTGCCGAGGTCCTGGCCGAAGACGTCAATGGCATTGCCGACCAGATCTTCGAATGCCTGCACGACCTGGGCAACTGGGCCGAGAAGTTCAAGCTCCGCCAGGCGCGCATCTCGGTGATCGATATCTCGCTCGAGGCGGCGCAGTGGTGCATGCGCCACCGCGGCCAGCTGCGCCAGATCGGCCCGGTGGTGGCCGCCCTCGCCAACCGGGCCAACATGGCCGGCAGCCTCGACGCCTGCATCGCCCTGTCGGATGCCTACGAGGCGGTGATCGCCAACGTCGCCACCCGGCTGCAGGCAGACCATACGTCAACCGACCCCCTGCGTCCGTGGCGCCAGCTGCTGATCAACGCGGCCATCGTGTCCACCCGGTCGCGCGACCTGCGCAAGATGGAGCGCGCCTACCGCAGGCTCGAGACCCACCTGCCGTCCGAATGTCCCGCGTTTTTCCAGCAGGCGGCGCACCAGGTGGCCGGCCTCGGCTTCTCGCCCGAGGCCCGCGCGCTGGTGCGGTCACGAAACGCCAAATGGACATCGCGCAGCCGAGCCTAGATAATCGGGTAATGAAGTGGCTGTTCGACCTTTTCCCGGTCATCCTTTTCTTCGTCGCCTACAAGCTGGCCGGTCTGTATGTCGCCACGGCGGTCGCCATCGCGGCCACCTTCGTGCAGATCGGCTGGTTGCGGCTGCGCGGCCGAAAGGTCGAAACGGCGCTATGGGTGAGCCTGGGCGTGATCGTCGTGTTCGGCGGCGCCACGCTGCTGCTGCATGACGAAGTGTTCATCAAGTGGAAGCCGACCGTGCTCTACCTGCTGTTCGCCGTCGTCCTGGTCGTCGCCCAGGACGTGTTCAAGCGCAATCCGATGCGCGCCGTGATGGGCAAGCAGATCACCCTCCCCGATCCGATCTGGAAAGGCCTCACCTACGCCTGGGGCGCCTTTTTCGCGCTGCTCGCCGTGGTGAACATACTCGTGGCAAAGAACTTCTCCACCGATGCATGGGTCAATTTTAAGCTGTTCGGGGTCACCGCGCTGATGATCCTGTTCGTGTTCGGCCAGGCGCTGGTGCTGTCGCGCCATGCCGAAGCGTCCGAGACGCCGGACAAGGAAGCGCCATGAGCCGCGACAGCCTCGCCGACGACATCCGGGCGAGACTGCGGTCCCTCGACCCGGAAGCCATCGCCATCGATGACGAAAGCGCGCTGCATGCGGGCCATGCCGGCGCGGCCTCGGGGGGCGGCCACTTCCGGCTCAGCATCACGAGTGCAGCCTTCGCCGGGCACGGAAAGGTCGCCCGCCATCGCCTGGTCTACGCCGCGCTCGGTGACCTGATGCGTGGACGCATCCACGCATTGGCGATACATGCCCGGGCCCCCGGTGAGCCGGAGCAGCCGTGAAGCCTGCATGGGTCGCGCCAGAAAAACATGATCATCCAATCCAAGGGAGCAATCGCATGAATCGCCTCGCCCTGAATCGTTCGGTCCCGCTGGCGATGTTTGCCGCAGCGGCGCTGATGTTCAACACCGGCACCTTCGCCCAGGCCAAGGGGCCGGGTTCCACCGCGCGCGTGAACGGCGTCACCGTCCCGCAAAGCCGCATCGACATGCTGATGAAGCAGCAGGCCCAGCGTGGCGCCCCCGATACGCCCGAGATGCGCGCGCGGGTACGCGAGGAACTCATCAGCATGGAGGCGGTGAGCCAGGAGGCGGCCAAGCGCGGCTTCGAAAAGAACCCGGACGTGATGATCCAGCTCGAACTCGCTCGCCAGAACATCCTGGCCCAGGCCTACATCGCCGACTACATCGCCAAGAATCCGATCAGCGACGCGACGATGAAGGCCGAATACGACAAGATCCGCTCGACGCTCGGCGACCGCGAATACCGGGTGCGCCATATCCTGGTCAAGACCGAAGCCGAAGCGAAGGAGATCATGGCTGCGATCGCGGCCAAGAAGACCACCTTCGAGAAGGCTGCAGCCGAGCGGTCGGAAGATGCCGGCTCCAAGGGCCGCGGCGGTGAACTCGACTGGACCCCGCCGGCCAACCTGGTCAAGCCTTTCGCCGACGCCATGGTCAAGCTTAAGAAGGGCCAGACGGCCCCCGCGCCGGTGCAGTCGCAGTTCGGCTGGCACATCATCCGCCTCGATGACGAGCGCCCGCTGACCGCCCCGCCCTACGAGGAGGTCAAGCAGCAGCTGCAACAGCGTTTCCAGCAGCAGGCGATCGAGAAGGCGATCAGCGAAGTGCGCGCCAAGGCGAAGATCGAGTAGCGCAGCCACCCGTCGGGGCGAATCCCGGGCGCCACGGCCCGCCGCCGATGCCCGCTCCGACGATTCCTGCCCGGTGGCAGTGAGCAGCCCTGCCTGCCATCGCGGCCTGCGTTTCGGTACACTGCGTCCGCAGCAGTCACTATGGCTCCCGCCCGTCGGCGACGTCGGAAGCGGGCCTGGACGAACTGGACGAACCGGACGAGTCGCACCCAATGCTCAAGCGCATCGAATTCACCATCCTCACACTGGCGGCGGCCGCCTTCCTCGTGATCGTGATCGCGAACGTGTCCATGTCGCGTGCCTCGCGCGTGCTGCAGACACAGCTCACCGAACAGCAGCAGTTCATCGCAACCACTGCGCAGCTCGAGGTGCTCAACCGCGAACTCATCCGCGCACTCGCCGAGCTCGCCGCCCGCAACAACGATGAGCAGATCCGCAGCCTGCTCAGTGCCAACGGCATCACCTTCACCGTCGAGCAGAAGCCTGCTCCGGCCAAGCGCTGAGCGAGGACACGATGATCGATTCGAACCGCACCGCCACCCCGTTCGTCCCGCTGCTGCTGCTGCTGATCGGCCTGCTGATCTGGTCGGGCGCGCAGATGTTCCAGCTGCTCAACGAGCGCTCGACGCTCAAGACGCTGCTGTCCAACCAGGCGGCGCCCTACGCGGCCTCGCAGAAGCTGCGCGTGCAGCTCGACGCGGTCGCCTCCGGCACGCAGCGCCTGGCCGACCAGGGCAACCAGAACGCACGACTGGTCGTCGAGGAGCTGCGCAAGCGCGGCATCACGATCAACCCGTCCGCGGCCCCGGTGCAGCTGCCCGCGCCGGGCGCCCTGCCGCCGCCCGGCGGCACCGCCCCTGCCCCCGCTCCCGCGGCAAAGTAGGACGCAGGACTCCGGGTCGGCCGGTCAGCCGACCCAGCGGCGGGCGTTGCGGAACATCCGCAGCCAGGGGCTGTCCTCGCCCCAGGCGCGCGGATGCCAAGACATCTGCACGGTGCGGAACACCCGCTCCGGATGCGGCATCAGGATGCTGAAGCGCCCGTCGGCGCTGGTCAGGCCGGTGATGCCGGCCGGCGCCCCGTTCGGGTTGTGCGGATACCTTTCGGTCGTCGCGCCCGACGGATCGACATAGCGCAACGTCACCAGCGGCGATGCGGCCTGCACGGCCGCGGCGGACGAGAACAGTGGCTGCCCCTCGCCATGGGACACCACCACCGGCAGCCGGCTGCCGGCCATGCCGTCGAAGAACAGCGATCGGGTCGGCAGCACTTCGACCATCACCAGCCTTGCCTCGAACTGCTCGGACCGGTTGCGCACGAAACGCGGCCAGTGCGCAGCGCCCGGAATCAGGTCGGCCAGGCCGCTCATCATCTGGCAGCCATTGCATACGCCGAGGCCGAAGCTGTCGCTGCGCGCGAAGAAGCCGCTGAACGCATCGAGCGCCCGCGCGTTGAAACGGATCGACTTGGCCCAGCCCTCGCCCGCCCCGAGCACGTCACCGTAGGAGAAGCCACCACAGGCGGCAATGCCCTTGAACGATTCGAGCGTGACCCGGCCCTCGAGGAGGTCGCTCATGTGGACATCGACGGCTGCAAAGCCGGCGCGGTCGAATGCAGCCGCCATCTCGTTCTGTCCGTTGACGCCCTGCTCGCGCAGGATCGCCACGCGCGGCCGTGCGCCCGCATGCACCCAGGGACCCGGCAACGTGTCCTGCGGGTCGAATGCAAGCTGGGCATGCAGGCCCGGTTCGGTCGGGTCACAGGCGCTGGCATGGGCCTGGTCGACGCAGTCCGGATTGTCGCGCAGGCGCGCCAGCAGATAGCTGGTCTCGGACCACGAGCGGCGCAGCGCGCCGCGCGGCTCGTCGAGCAGCAGCCGGCCGCCTGCCACCAGGCGCAGGCGATCGCTGTCGTTGGGGCGGCCGATCGGCGACACGCAACCGCCGAGGCCACAGGCCTCGAACAGCGCGATCGCGCGGGGCAGGTCCGCGGCCCTGACCTGCACCACCGCGCCGAGTTCCTCGTTGAACAGCCATGCCATCACGGCGGAGGCCGCAGGGCCTGCGGCCGGCGACGCACCAGCATCGAGATCGACGCCGACACCGGCAGCGAACATCATCTCGGCGATCGTCGCCAGCAGGCCGCCATCGGAGCGGTCGTGGTAGGCCAGCAGCATCGACTCCCGCCGCAGCGCCTGGATCGCGTTGAAGAAACCCGCGAGGTCCTGGGCCTGGTCGAGGTCGGGCACCTCGTCGCCGAACAGCCCGTGCACCTGCGCAAGCGCCGATCCGCCCAGGCGGGCACGGCCGCGGCCGAGGTCGACCAGCAGCAGTCGCGTGTCGCCGACATCGGTGCGCAGTTCCGGCGTGGACGCGGTGCGCACATCGTGCACCGGCGCGAACGCGGACACCACCAGCGACACCGGCGAAGTGACCGAGCGCTCGGCGCCGCCGGCCGACGGATCGCGCCAGACCGTCTTCATCGACAGCGAATCCTTGCCCACCGGGATCGACAGCCCGAGCGACGGGCACAGCTCCATCGCCACGGCATGGACGGTATCGAACAGCGCGGCGTCCTCGCCCGGATGGCCGGCGGCGGCCATCCAGTTGCCGGAAAGCTTCACCGACCCGAGTTCGGCGATCGGCGCCGCGGCGATGTTGGTGATCGCCTCTCCGACCGCCATCCGGCCGGAGGCCGGTGCGTCGACCAGCGCGAGCGGCGCGCGCTCGCCGATCGCCATCGCCTCGCCGGTGTAGCCGGTGAAACCGGACAGCGTGATCGCGCAGTCCGCGACCGGCACCTGCCAGGGCCCGACCATCTGGTCGCGCGCGGTGAGGCCACCGACGCTGCGATCGCCGATGGTGACCAGGAAGGTCTTGTCGGCAACGGCCGGCAACGTCAGCACGCGGTGCACCGACTCGCGCAGGTCGAGCCCGGACAGGTCCAGCGGTGGCGTGCTGCGTGCGATGCGCTTCACGTCGCGCTGCATCTTCGGCGGCTTGCCGAGCAGCACGTCCATCGGCATGTCCACGGGACGATTGCCGAACAGTGGATCGTCGAGCACCAGCTGGCCTTCGGCAGTCGCCACGCCTACCACCGCGAACGGGCAGCGTTCACGCTCGGCGATCGTACGGAATCGTTCGAGCCGTGCCGGATCGAGCGCGAGAACGTAGCGCTCCTGCGACTCGTTGCTCCATATCTGCATCGGTGACATGCCGCGCGTCTCGACCGGCACGGCCCGCAGGTCGAAGCGCGCGCCCAGGCCGGCCCCGTGTGCGAGCTCGGGCAAGGCGTTGGACAGGCCGCCGGCACCCACGTCGTGTATCGAAAGGATCGGGTTGGCGTCGCCGAGCGCCCAGCACCGGTCGATGACTTCCTGTGCACGGCGTTGCATCTCCGGGTTGCCGCGCTGCACCGAATCGAAATCGAGGTCGGCCGTGTTGTGGCCGGTATCCATGCTCGACGCTGCGCCGCCACCCACGCCGATCAGCATGCCCGGGCCGCCGAGCTGCACCAGCGGTGCCCCCGCCGGCACCGTCGCCTTCTGCGTGCCGCCGGCCGGGATGCTGCCCAGGCCGCCCGCGAGCATGATGGGCTTGTGGTAACCGCGCCGTTCACCGTCGAAGGTCACCTCGAATGAGCGGAAGTAGCCGCACAGGTTCGGCCGGCCGAACTCGTTGTTGAACGCGGCCGCGCCGATCGGGCCGTCGAGCATGATCCCGCAGGCATCGTCGATGCGCGCCGGCTTGCCGTACAGGGTGCCGTCAGGCTGGAGCTCCCAGGGACGCGGGTGTCCAGGCAGGTTCAGGTTCGACACGCTGAAGCCGCACAGACCGGCCTTGGCGCGCGCCCCGCGCCCGGTCGCCGCTTCGTCGCGGATCTCGCCGCCAGCACCGGTCGCTGCACCGGCGAACGGCGAGATCGCGGTCGGATGGTTGTGCGTCTCGACCTTCATCAGGATGTGCGTGGGCTCGGTGCGCCAGACATAGGTGTTCGGCAGCATGTCCGCACCGCCGGCAGCAGCACCGACAGCAGCACCGGCCGGTGGCACCGGGAGCAGCCGCGCCGTGTCGAAACCCTCGATCACCGATGCGTTGTCGACATAGGCAACCACGGTGCCTGCAGGACTCGTTGCATGCGTGTGGCGGATCATCCCGAACAGCGTCTCGCTGCGCGGCTGGCCGTCGACGATCCAGTTGGCGTTGAAGATCTTGTGCCGGCAATGCTCCGAGTTCGCCTGCGCGAACATCATGAGTTCGACATCGCTCGGGTTGCGGCCAAGGCGGCCGAAGGCATCGACCAGGTAGTCGATCTCGTCGGCCGACAAGGCCAGGCCGAGTTCGCGATTCGCCGATTCGAGCGCGGCCGGGCCGCCACCGGCGAGGTCGATCGTGGCCAGAGGCGCATCGGGAAGATCATCGAACAGCCGATCGGCCGATGCCAGCGTGTCGAGCACCGATTCGGTCATCCGGTCATGCACCCTGGCGACCACCGCCAGCCGTTCCGCCGCAGTCGGCGGCGCGCCGTCTTCGCGCTGCACCTGCCACGCGCAGCCGCGTTCGATGCGCAGCACCGCAGGCAGCCCGCAGTGGCGAAGGATGTCGGTGGCCTTCGACGCCCAGGGCGACAACGTGCCGAGCCGGGGCACCACCAGCAGGTCGATGCGCGCCGACGGGTCGGCGGGCGGGATGCCGCCGGGGCCTTCGAGCACGGCGTCCAGTCGCCGCGCTTCGTCGGCCGACAGCGCGCGTTCGACATGCACGAAATGCCAGAACGTCGCGGCCAGCGAGCGGATCGCCGGGGCGTCGGTCCGCAGGGACTCCAGCAGCTTCTGCAACCGGAATCCGGAAACGGCTTGGCTGCCGCGCAACCGGAGAATCTGCGTCATCGGGATTCGTTCGGCGCCGAGCGCCCTTTGCAAACCCCGATTATAGCGGCAGGTGACGGACTACAATCCGGCCGTCTGCCGACTGGAACCCCGATGCGTACGATGCGCCCGCAACCTGCCCCGACACGCCCGACCCGCCCGACCCGCCCGGCCGCCCTCTATGCCTCGGCCGACCTGCGCCAGGTCGAGCGCCTGGCAGCCGAGGCGATTGCCGGCGACGGCACGCTGCCGCTGATGGAACGCGCCGGCCGGGCGGCCGCCGACCTGGCGGTCGAGATGCTCGCTGACCGCCAAGGCCGGGTGCTCGTGTTCGCCGGGCCGGGAAACAATGGCGGCGACGCGCTGGTGGCGGCACGCCTGCTGCGCGAAGCCTTCTTCCCGGTGGACCTGGTCTTCGCCGGCGATCCGGCACGATTGCCACCGGACGCAGCCGGGGCGCTCGTCGACTGGCGCGCGGCAGGCGGCAGCCTGCTCGACGCGCCCCCCCAGGCCGCGTCCTTCGGGCTGGTGATCGATGGCCTGTTCGGCATCGGCCTGCATCGCGCACCGGAAGGAATGTTCGCAGCGCATATCGAGGCGATGGCCAGCCTTGGCTGCAACGGCGTACCCGTGCTGGCACTCGACATCCCGAGCGGCCTGGACGCCGATACGGGCGAGATGCACGGCCTCGCGGTCAGCGCGACCCGCACGCTGACCTTCCTCGCCTTGAAGCCCGGCCTGTTCACGGGCGACGGCCCCGACTGCTGCGGCGAGATCCACCTGGCCGACCTGAGCATCGATGCCCCTGCGCTCGTGCCGCCGTCGGGCCATGCGCTCGATGCGAGCCTGCTGCCGGGGCTGCGCCCGCCGCGCCGACGCAACAGCCACAAGGGCACCTATGGCAGCGTCGGCATCCTGGGCGGAGCACCGGGCATGGTCGGCGCAGTGCTGCTCGCCGGACGCGCCGCGCTGCTGGCCGGGGCGGGACGAGTCACCCTCGGACTGGTCGATGAGCAGGGCCCGGCCTTCGACCCGCTGCAGCCGGAACTGATGCTGCGCCGCTGGCATGAACTGCCGCGTCTCGACGCGCTCGACACGCTGGCGGTCGGCCCCGGGCTCGGCGATTTCCCGGAGTCGCATGCCGCCCTGCGCTGGGCCCTCGCCTCGCCGCATCCGCTGGTGATCGATGCCGACGGCCTGAACCTGATCGCCCGTGACGACGGCCTTCGCAGCACCCTGTCCGGCCGCGACGCGCCGTCGATCATCACGCCGCATCCGGCCGAAGCCGCGCGGCTGCTCGGCACCGACACCCGGCGCGTGCAGGCCGACCGGATCGGCAGCGCCTGCCGGCTGGCCGCCACCTTCGGTGCCGGCGTGGTGCTCAAGGGCGCCGGCAGCATCAGCGCCCTGCCCGACGGCCGGACATGGTTCATCCATCGGACCGGCAACCCGGGCATGGCTTCGGCCGGCATGGGCGACGTGCTGACCGGCATCATCGCGGCCCTGCTGGCGCAAGGGATGCCGCTGCAGGACGCGCTCACCGGCGGTGTCACCGTGCATGGCGCGGCCGCCGACGCGATATCGGCCGCGGCCGGGATGCCGTCGGGCCTGCCAGGGCTCACCGCCTCCGAGGTCGCCTTGCGGGTGCGTTCACTGCTGGCTGGCGCCTGAGCGGCGACACGCGCCTCAGTGCGCGGTGGAACGGAACTCCGCGTTCAACGTGTCGACCGCCCCGCGCGGACCGGGCATGTGCGGATTGATCGCGAGCGCCGACTCGAACGCTGCCAGCGCCTCGGCCCGCAGGCCATTGCGCAGGCATATCTGCGCAAAGCCACAGATCGCGCCGAAGTGGCGCGGCTCGAGCTCTAGGGTGCGCACGATGTCGGCCACGCTGTCGCGGTCGCGGCCCATCAGGAAATAGAGCGTCGCCCGCTTGTTCCAGGCCTCGACATAGTCCGGCCGGTCGGCCAGCAGCGCGTCGAGCAGGGAGATCG
>JBIITW010000305.1:0-4273 GCA_044340265.1 Burkholderiales bacterium
GCCATGGGTGAGCAGGTGCCGGGTGCCCGCGCCTTCGCCGCGGTACTCCTTGGTCTGCCAGGGCCCGACCGGGGTACGCGATATCTCGCCCACCACCGCGGCGAACACGACGTCGCCCTTGAGCGCTACGCCACTGGCCTTCAAGGCCTTCGCCGCCATCATGAACGAGGCGACGCCGCCCTTCATGTTGGAGATGCCCAGGCCGCGCACCACGCGTCCATCCACGATGGAACCGCGAAGCTCGGACTGCGGCTCGACCGAGCGCACCATGCGCAGGTCTTCGTCGGTGCCGGTGAAGCTGGTGTCGGTATGGCCGTTGAAGCCGAGACTCAGGCCGCTGCCGGTACCCTTCAGGATGCCCACCGCATTCGGGCGGCCCGCCTCGACCTCCTGCGTGATCGCCTTCAGCCCCTGGCGGCGGAACCAGTCGACGATGAACTCGGCGACCTGCTTTTCCTGGCCGGTCGGGCTGGGGATGTCGGTGAGATCGCAGCCCAGCTGTGCCAGCTCGTCGCGGTCGATGTGTGCCAGGACGCGCTTTGCCGCGTCGTTATCCAGTGCCATTGCCTTCCTCCCGTATTTCCGGCCTGCCCGGCCGGATCAGTCGATCTTGATCTTCGCCGTGGTCACTACCTCGCGCCACAGCTTTATCTCGCGCGCCAGCTTCTCGCGGAACACGGCACCGGTGGTGCCATCGATGTCCCAGCCCAGGTTTTCCAGGTTGGTACGTCCCTGCCCGCTGCTCACCACCGCGATCAGCGCCGACTCGAGCCGCCTGAAGATTTCCGGCGGCAGGCCGCGCGGGGCGGCGAAGCCCTGCCAGGACAGGATCTCCATGTCCTTGTATCCGAGCTCGGTCAGCGTCGGCACGTCGGGGAACTGCGCGATGCGCTTGCCGCTGGTGACCGCCATCGCCCGCAGCCGGCCGCTGCGGATGTGGTTCGCGGCGCTGCCCAGGCTGGTGAAGGTGAGGTCGACCTCGCCGCCGATCATCGCCGCCATCGTCGCGCCCGCGCCCTTGAACGGCACGATGATCGCGCTGGTCTTGGTGCGCAGCATCAGCAGCTCGGAGGTCATGTGGCCGGACGAGCCGAGGCCGGCAACGCCATAGGTATGCTTGCCCGGGTTCGCCCGCAGCAGCCCGAGCACTTCCTTCACGTTGGTCGCCGGCACCTTGCTGCTGGCCACCAGCACGTTGGGCGTGTTGGCAGACAGGCTGAGCAGGTCGAAGTCACGCAGCGAGTCGTAGCCGGGGTCCTTGTAGTTGACCATGTTGATCGCGAACGTCCCGACCGAACCGATGAGCAGCGTGTTGCCATCGGGGTTGGCCTTGGCGGCCATCGTCGCGCCGATGGTGCTGTTCGCGCCGGCCCGGATGTCGACCACGATCGGCTGGCCGAGGTTCTCCTGCAGCCGTGCTGCGACCTCGCGCCCGACGACATCGGACGGGCCTCCGGCAGCAAACGGCACGATCAGGCGGATCGGCCGGTTCGGCCAGCCCTGGGCCGACACCACGCTGCTCGCGAGCAGGCCGGCGACGATGCCGCCGATGATCAGACGCTTGTTCATGCTTGGCCTCCAGTTCAAATCGTTGTCGCCGCCGGCAAGGCGTGCCCGCGGACCAGGTCGGCTGCGCGCTCGGCGATCATCAGCACGCATGCGTTGATGTGGGCGGATACCAGGTCGGGCATCACCGACGCATCCGCCACCCGAAGGCGCGAGATGCCGTGCACCCGCAATGCGGGATCGACCACCGCACCCGACCCATGTCCGATTCTGCACGTCCCGGCCGGATGATGCACGGTCACCGCCGTGCGCCGGATCCACGCCTCCACCTCTGCTCGCGTGCGTACGTCCGGACCGGGCGCGAGCTGCCGTCCACGAAACGGCGCGAGCGGGCCGGACAGCGCCAGTTCGCGCGCGCGCTCGCAGCCCTCGAGCAGCGTCGCCATGTCGTGCGGATCGGACAGCAGGTTGAACAGGATGCGCACCCGATCCGCCGGGTCGGCGGATCGCAGCGTGACCTCGCCCCGGCTCTTCGGATGCAGCAGCGCGGGCCGGATGCCGTAGCCATCCTCGCCTGCAGGCCGCAGCATCGGAAACCACAGGCGCGGCTTCTGTGGCGCGCAGCGGAACATGAACTCGAGGTCGGGCACGTCGAGCCCGGGCCGTGACTTCACGAACGCGTACAGCGCACTGGGCAGCATGGTCGCAGGGCCGCTCCCCGCCAGCCATGCGCGCAGCATGCTGAAGGCCATCCGGTCGGCGCGCATTTCGGCATGGAACGGCCCGGGCGCGCTTCGCGCGAAGGTGAGCGCGACCGCCACGTGATCCTGCAGGTTGCGGCCCACCGGCAGGTCGGCCACCACCGGAATGCCCAGTCGCTCGAGCTGGGCAGCGGGTCCGATGCCGGAGAGCATCAGCACCTGCGGCGAGTTGAAGGTACCGGCCGACACGATCACCTCGCGCGCAGCCGACGCGCGCACCAGCCGGCCGCCGGCACGGTACTCGACGCCGGTCGCCGCGCCACCTTCGATCAGGATGCGTGTCACGCAGGCTCGCGTGACGACCTTCAGGTTCGGACGGGTCCGCGCCGGACGCAGGTAGGACACCGCAGCGGACGAGCGCCGGCCGCGATCGATGAAGCACTGCCCCTGTCCGAACCCTTCGTGCCGCTCGCCATTGAAGTCCGGGGTGACCGGGTAGCCGGCATCGCGCCCGGCCTGCAGCCAGGCATCGTTCAGCGGATCGATGAATCGCGACCACTGCACCCCGGTCGGACCGTCGCCGCCGCGGTAGTCGCTGGCGCCGCCTTCCCAGCGTTCGCTGCGCCGGAACCATGGCAGCACGTCGGCGTACCCCCATCCGTCGGCGCCCTGGCTGGCCCAGCGGTCGTAATCGCCGCGATCGCCGCGGGTGCAGGTCATGATGTTGACTGAGGAGGACCCGCCGAGGACCTTGCCGCGCATCGCCTCCAGCGATCGCCCGCCGAGTGCGGGCTCGGGCTCGGTATGCAGTCCCCAGTCGAACAGCTCGTGCTCGTGCAGCTTGCCCACGCCCAGCGGGATGTGGATCAGCGGGTGCCGGTCGGGACCGCCCGCCTCGAGCAGCAGCACCCTGGCATGCCTGTCCTCGGACAGGCGGTTCGCGAGCACGCAGCCGGCAGAGCCGGCACCGATGATGATGAAGTCCCAGCCGCCCTCTGCTGCCATCACGCTGCCGCCATCGTTCAGTCCACCGGCTTGATGCCGGCCTCCTTCGCCAGGCGCACCATGCGCACGGCCTGGTCCTTCATCATCGCGGCCATCTGTTCCGGGGTGCCGCCGGCGACGTCGAGGCCGGCATCGGACAGGCGCGCGCGCGTGTCCTTTTCCGCGAGCAATCGGTTGGCGTCGCCATTCAGCCGGCCGATGATCGAGGCCGGCGTCGCAGGTGGCGCGGCCAGGCCCATCCAGCCCTCGAACTCGAAGCCCTGCAGCGCCGCGTCCGCGATCGTCGGTACCCCCGGAAGGGCTGCCGAGGTCCGGTTGCCGGTCACGCCGAGCGCACGCACCTTGCCCGCCCTCACCTGCTGGATCGCCTCCGGGATGGTCTGGAACATGAGGTCGACCTGCCCGCCGAGCAGGTCGACCATCGCCGGCGCCCCACCCTTGTAGGGCACATGCACCATCCTCACCTTTGCCAGGCTGCTGAACAGTTCGCCCGCCATGTGCTGCGACGAGCCATTGCCGCCCGAACCGTAGTTCATCACGCCGGGACGGGTGCGTGCCAGCGCGATGAACTCCTTCACCGTCTTCGCAGGGACCGACGGGTTCACGATCAGCACGTTGCCCTGGTAGACCAGCATGCCGATCGGCGCGAGGTCCTTCAGGGGGTCGTACGGCATCCGGGTATAGATGGCGAGGTTGCCGCCGAGCGCACCGCCGCTGGACAGCAGGATCGAATAGCCATCGGGCGATGCCCGGGCGACCAGTTCGCCGGCGATGTTGCCGCCGGCCCCGGGGCGCGTCTCGATCACCACCGGCTGCACCAGCATCTCGGACAGTCGCGGGGCGACGATCCGACCGACCAGGTCGACACTGCCTCCGGCGGCAAAGCCGATCACCAGGCGCACCGGCTTGGTCGGCCAGAACTGCGCCAGCGCAGGGCCGGCCGACGTGGCGGCAACCAGGGCAACAGCCAGCATGCGGATCATGGCGCTCTCCTCGATGCAACGGGATTCACGGGTGACGGCCACCGGAAGCAACAATCGCGCCGCCGCCGCAAGGCCAGA
>JBIITW010000107.1:0-16241 GCA_044340265.1 Burkholderiales bacterium
AGTTCCTGCCGACGATGGTGATCCGGCAGTGGCTGGCCGGGCTGGATACCGCGAAGCTCTGCGGACGCATCGTCGTGGTGTCGGTGGCCAACCCGCTGGCGACCGCTGCCTGCCAGCGGCTCACGCCCGAGCCGCACGGACGCACCGACCTGCATGAGGCCTTTCCCGGCAACGCCCGCGGCAACACCACGCAGATGATCGCGGCGGTGATCACCGCCCAGGTGCTCGACCATATCGACTTCCACTGCGACTTTCATGCCGGCGGGACCGGCGGCCGCCTGCAGGGGCGTGTCGACTACAACGGCAAGGCACCGGCCGAGGTGAAGCAGCGTTGCTTCGAGATGGCGCGGGCCTTCGGCCAGCCATTCGTCCACGAGAACGACCTGACCGGCACGTCCGCGCACTACGTGACGACGAAGCGCGGCATCCCGAGCTGCAACCCGGAGGTCGGCGGCACCTTCCTCGGTCCGGACAGCACCGCCACCTACACGCAGCAGTCGATGGACGGGCTCAACCGGCTTGCCGCGCACCTGAAGCTGCTCGACGCACCGGTGCCCGCCGCGAAGCCGGTTCCGAGTCAGATCCATTTCGACCTGGTCGCGCGGCGAGAGCTGCGACCGCACAACAGCGGCTATCTCGAATCGCTGTTCGAGCGGCCCGAACAGATCGGCCAGCCGATTGCCGCAGGCACGCTGCTCGGCCGAGTGATCGACCTGTACAGCTATGCCGTGCTGGAAGAGATCAAGGCGCCGTTCGACGGCTTCCTGTTCTTCTCGCGCTACAGTGGCACGGTGAGTGCGGGTACGCAGGCGTTCGCGCTCGCCGAGGCGGCCAGAAGCCAGCATCTGTCCTGAGGGAATCGAACCATGCCATCGACCATGCTGTTGAACGACGAAGAACTCGCCATGCAGCGCGGCGACCGTGGCGCCGCGGTCAAGGAAGCGATCGACTTCCAGATCGCGGTGGGCAGCTTCTTCGGCGCGAGCCGCTTCGTGCCGATCAGCAACGCGCACATGATGGGCGACATCGAAGTGATGGGAGATGCCGGCCTGTCGCGGCTCAAGCAGATGGCCGATGCCGGCACGCACTGCGCTGTCGGCATCACCACCAATGCACGCTGCATCGATTTCGCGCACGTGAAGGCGCTCGAGCAGGTCGAGGACGAGGTCGAGAAGGAGCGGCAGATCATCGCCCACCTGCGGCAGATGAACGTGATCACCGCCGACACCTGCATCAACTACCAGACCCTGTACCAGCCGCACCTGGGCGAACACGTGGCCTGGGGGGATACCGGCACGGTGATCTATGCCAACTCGGTGTTCGGTGCGCGGACCAATTTCGAGGGCGGGCCCTCGGCGCTGGCCAGTGCCATCACCGGGCGCACGCCAGCGTATGGTTTCCATCTCGATGAAGTGCGGCGTGGCAATTTCACGGTCGAACTCGACGTCGATCCGACCGATCTCGCCGACTGGGGGGCGATCGGTCGCCTGGTCGGTGAGCCGCACCAGAGCTACTATGCGGTGCCGGTGTTCTCGGGACCGGGCGGTGCGCCGCTGCGGCGTGCGCCGACCTCGGACGAACTGAAGCACCTCGGCGCATCGCTTGCCAGCTATGGTTCGCATGCGATGTTCCACATGGTCGGGGTGACGCCGGAGGCCCCCTCGGTCGAGGCGGCCCTGGGCGGCAACACGCCGACCGACCGCATGCGCATCACGCGCGCGGACATCGACCGCATCTACGCCGGCTACGACGTGAAGGACGGCCGCTGCAACCTCGTCGTGTTCTCGGCGCCGCAGCTGTCGCTGTTCGAGCTCAAGCGCATCTCGGAGCTGCTCGACGGGCGCAAGGTCGCCACCGGCTCGAAGCTGTTCATCACCACCAGCAACGCGATGAAGCGCAGCGCCACCGAGCTCGGCTACATCGGCCGGATCGAGGCGGCGGGCGGCATCGTGCTCGAAGGCGTCTGCTTCTACATCCTGCAGGACCTGACGCCGATGAAGCAGCGCATGGGCTGGTCGAGCCTGGTCACCAACTCGGCCAAGCTGGTCAACACGATCACCGCGCATCGCTTCAACACCATCCTGCGCCGCACCGAGGACTGCATCGAGACGGCACTGACCGGAGACGTGAAATGACCGGCACCCCGCTGCAACCCCTGCTCACCATCGCCGTGGACCGCGCCGCCGGCCCGGTGGTCGAGGGCGAGGCCGTGATGTCCAGCGAAGGGTTCAGCCCGCGCTACGACCTCGATCGCTGGACCGGCGTGATATCCAAGCCCGGGCACCAGCTCGAGGGCGTCAGCATCCGCGACAAGATCCTGTTCTTTCCGACCGCCAAGGGCGGCATCGCGGCCGGCTGGGCGTTCCATGACATCAAGGGCAAGGGCATCGCCCCGAAGGCTTTCGTGTTCGGCGTGACCAACCCGGTGATGGTTCAGGGGGCGATCTTCGCGGACATCGCGATCACCGAAGGCTGGTCGCCCGATCCGTCGGCAGTGCTGCAGACCGGCGACTGGGTGCGGGTGGATCCCGAGCGCCGGGTGATCGAACTGCTCAGGCGAGCGCCGGCGCCTCAAGTACCGGGCCCAGATGTCCGATGACTGTCCTTACGGCAACGTCTCCTCGACCGCCCTGCCGCCGCGCTTCCTGACACACAGGTAAACTAGAAGAAAATCAGGGAGTCGGCCCGGTGATGCCGATCCCATCGCTCCAGGAGTCACGGATGAAAAACCTTGCATTCAATGCCCGCATGCAGCCGGTTCGCGGCGCGGTGTCGGTATCCCTCGCGCTGGCTGCCCTCGCCGTCGCCCAACCCGTGCTTGCGCAGAAGTCGGGCGATGCCTGGCCGGTGCGCCCGCTGCGCCTGATCATCCCGGCCTCGCCCGGCGGTGGCGCGGACACGCTGGCGCGCGTGATGACCACGCGTCTCACCGAACGTTTCGGCCAGCCGGTGGTGATCGACAACCGACCAGGCGCGGCCGGCACCATCGCGATGGACATCACGGCACGCTCGGTTCCGGACGGCTACACGTCGATCCTGACCCAGTCCACCAGCGCGGTGATCGCCCCGGCGATCTATGAAAAGATGGCCTATCGCACCCTGGTCGACTTCACGCCGGTGTCGCTGATCGCCGAAGTGCCGCATGTGCTGGTGGTCAACCCCACGGTTCCGGCGACCAGCCTGAAGGAGCTGATCGCGCTGGCGAAGACCCGATCGCTCAATTACGCGTCCTCGGGCATCGGGGCCGGCAGCCATTTCTCGGGCGAGATGCTCGATCGCGCCGCCGGCATCCGCACCACCCACCTGCCGTACAAGGGTGCCGGACCGGCGCTGGCGGCGGTGATCTCCGGCGAGGCCCAGCTGTTCTCCTCGCCGATCAATGCCGCGATGGGCCAGATCAAGGCCGGCAAGCTGCGCCCGATCGCGATGACCACGGCGAAGCGGTCTGCGGTGCTGCCCGACCTGCCGACGATCGCCGAGAGCGGCTTCCCCGGCTTCGACATAGGCACCTGGTTCGGCCTGCTGCTGCCGGCGAAGGCAGCACCGGCGCTGGTCACGCGGATGCACGCCGAATACACGGGTACGCTGAAGTCGCCGGACGTGCAGGAACGGCTGCTTGCCGACGGCACGGTCCCGATCGGCAACACGCCCGAGGACTTCCGCAAGCGCATCGCGGTCGATCTCGAGCGGTTCGCACGCATCGCGCGCGAGGCGAAGATCCGGGCGGAGTAACTTTCCGGAAGGCCGGGACCTTCGCGGCCCCGGCCTGGTCTGCCTGCGTGCCCGTTACTCGGCAGCGTCCGCCACCAGCCCGGCCTGCTCGATGCCGAACACGCAGCAGGCTTCGTCCTGGTCGCCGCTCGCGCCGCTTGCACCTGCCGCGCCGAGGATGTTGCCGGCCGCATCCTTGATCAGCACGCCACCCATCTGCGGCAGGAAACGGCCGTTCGCGGTCGCGGCCAGGGTGATCATGAAGTTCGGATTGCTCTGCGCGCGCTTGGCGAGCGATCGGCTGGAGCAGCCCATTGCGACCGAACCCCAGGCCTTGCCGCGGGCGATGTCCTCGCGGAACATGGTCGCGCCATCTTCACGCTTGTAGGCGACCGTGTGGCCGGCGGCATCGAGCACGATCACGCCCAGCGCCGGGATCTTCATCTCGCGCGCCTTCTCGATCGCCTTGTCGACGATGATGCCTGCCTGCTTCATGGTGAGTGCGGCCATGGTGTCCCCCTGTGTGGTGTGTGCTTCGTGAAAGGCGGTGCGATCAGTCGCGGATGCCGGGCATGTCGAAGCCGCGCTTCTGCAGCTCGGCGGCAAGTGCCTTGCCCTGCTCTTCGCCCAGTTGCACCAGCGGCGGCCGGGTCACCGCCCATTGCGCATGTCCCGTATAGAGCGACGTGGTGTGCTTCAGCGCGGGGATCTGCGGGAACTTCGTGATCGCGCGGCGGAAGTCGGTGATCGCCTCCTGCATCGCGTCGGCCTTCGGATCCTGCCAGTTGCGGAACAGCTCGTCGATCGCCGCCGGGCCGATGTTCGCGGTGGCGGTGATCGTGCCGACCGCCCCCAGCCGCATGCCGGCCAGCAGGAACTCCTCGCTGCCCGGGAAGAACTGGAAGCCGGGGAAGGCCTTCAGCATCGCTTCCATGTTCTTCCAGTCGCCGCCACTGTCCTTCATGCCGACCACCGTGCCCGGATAGTCCTTCAGCAGGCGCTCGACCAGCCCCAGCGAAAACGGCACCGAGGTCATCGGCGGGATGTGGTACAGGTAGATCTTCAGCCGGCTGTCGCCGACACGCTGCGCGATCTCGGCGAAGTTGCGGTACAGGCCTTCGTCGCTGACACCCTTGTAGAAGAACGGCGGCAGCATCAGTGCGCCACCGACGCCGTGCTCGACCGCGAACCGGGTCAGCGCGACCGAGTCGGTGAGCGAGCAGCAGCCGGTGCCCGGCATCAGCTTCGCTGCCGGCACGCCCGCTTCGAGCAGCGCCTCGAGCAGCATGCGACGTTCGTCCATCGACAGCGAGTTGGCCTCGCTGTTGGTGCCGAAGATCGCCAGTCCGCTGCAACCATTGGCGAGCAGCCATTTGCAGTGACGGACATAACGCTCGACGTCGGGCGACAGGTCGGGCTTGAACGGCGTGATCACCGGTGCCAGGACACCGGTCAGGAGGGGGGCTTGGCTCATCGGGGTCCTCTGCGCAATTGCGTGCCACTGAAAGGGAACCGGAGTATAGCTGCGCGGCCGTTGCCACGGTTGCGGCCGCCCTGCCCGCTGCTGTAGGCTGCACGCATGGCTGCGTCGGGTCCTGCCGCACCGGCAGGGTACGGTGGCTGTGCGCGTTTCGACGGACTTCCGGATCGGTTCAGGATGCATCGAGTTTCCCAGGCGCTTGCGCTGATGGTGCTGGCAGGCGCGACGACGCTTTTCCTGTGGCCGGCCGCGGACCCCGCACAGGCGACAACGCTGAAGGTGCTCGCACTGGCGGTGTTCGCGATCGGCCTGTGGGCCACCGCGGCGGTGCCCGAGTACCTGGTCGCACTGGCCTTCCTGTTCCTGGCTGCGGTGACTGCGGTGGTGCCGAACGAGGTCGTGTTCTCCGGCTTCACCACCAGCACGCTCTGGCTGGTGTTCGGCGGCCTGATCATCGCCGAGGCGGTCCGTGCTTCGGGTCTCGGGATCCGCCTCGCCTCGCACCTGCTCGGCGCGTTCAGCGGCACCTACCGGCGGGCGCTGATCGGCACCATGCTGGTGACCACGGTGCTCTGCTTCGTGATGCCGGCCACCGTCGGACGCATCCTGCTGATGGTGCCCATCCTGCTCGCGTTCTGCGACCGGCTCGGGCTGGCTCCGGGCAGCAGGGGCTTTACCGGCATCATGCTGGTGATGCTGATCGGCAGCTTCCAGGTGGGCGCGGCGATCCTGCCGGCGAACATCCCGAACCTGGTGCTCGCAGGGTCCGCCGAATCGATGTATGGCGTGCAGATCCTCTACCTCGAGTACCTGAAGCTGCATTTCCCGGTACAGGGTTTCGCCAAGGCGGTGCTGACCGTGCTGCTGGTCGAATGGCTGTTCCGCGACACGGTCAGGCCGCCGGATGCCGCCGCGCCGCTGCCGCCGATGTCCGCCGCGGAATGGCGCATGGCGGTGATCCTGGGCGGCGCGCTGGCCCTCTGGGCCACCGATTTCCTGCACCACATCAGGCCCGGCTGGATCGGCCTGGGGGCAGGACTCGCCTGCCTGCTGCCGCGACTGGGCATCATCGACGTGCATGCGATGAACGACCGCGTGAAGCTGTCCGGCTTCTTCTACATCGGCGCGGTGCTGGGCGTCGCTGCGATGATCGATCACGTGCAACTGTCGGCCGTCGTCGGCCCCTGGCTGCCTTCGCTGCTCGGGCTCGCCACCGGCGCCGACTACTGGAACTTCCAGATGCTGTCGCTGGTGTCGACGCTGACCTCGATGGTCGCGACCAGCCCGGGGCAGCCGGCGGTGCTGGGTCCGCTCGCCGGCGACCTCGCCGCGATCACCGGGTGGAACGTGAAGACGGTGCTGCTGCTCTATGGCATCGGCTTCTCCACCATCCTGCTGCCCTACCAGGTGCCGCCGGTCATCGTCGGCCTGTATGCCGCCGGCATCCCGATACGCGAAGCCGCACGCGTATTCCCGGTGCAGGCCCTGCTCACCCTGCTGCTGCTCTGGCCGATGAACTTCGCCTGGTGGTGGCTGCTGGGTTACTTCTCGTGAGGAACGCCCGATGAGCCTGCTGTTCACGCCGCTGCGCCTGCGCTCGCTGGAGCTGCCGAACCGGATCCAGGTATCGCCGATGTGCCAGTACAGTGCGATCGACGGTTCGATGAACGACTGGCACCTGATGCACTACGGCAGCCTCGCGCTGTCGGGCGCGGGATTGCTGGTGATGGAGGCGACCCATGTCACCGCTCAGGGACGCATCACCCATGGTTGCAGCGGCCTGTACAGCGACGAGAATGAAGCGGCCATGGCCCGCGTGCTCCGGTTCTGCCGGACGCACTCGGGGATGGCGATCGGCGTGCAGCTCGGGCACGCCGGACGCAAGGCTTCCAGCGAACGGCCATGGGAGGGGCGAGGCAGCCTGCAGGCCGGCGCCGATCCCTGGCCGGTCGCAGGTGCGTCCGCCCTGCCCTTCGCAGAGGGCTGGCCGGCGCCGCAGGCGCTCGACCGTGCCGGCCTGCAGGCCGTGCGCGAGGCGTTCGTCCGGTCCACCGAGCGGGCTGCCACGCTCGGCTTCGACCTGGTCGAGGTGCATTCGGCGCATGGCTACCTGCTGTCGACCTTCCTGTCGCCGTTGTCGAACCGGCGCAGCGACGAGTACGGCGGCAGCCTCGAGAACCGGATGCGCTTTCCGCTCGAGACGTTCGAGGCGATGCGCGCGGTGTGGCCGGCCGAGCGGCCGATGGGCGTACGCATCCATGGCACGGACTGGACCGACGGCGGCTGGACGGTGGAGGATGCCGTCGTTTATGCAGCCGCGTTGAAGTCGCGCGGCTGCGACTACGTGACGGTGTCCAGCGGCGGCGTGGCCTCGTCTGCGAAGATCGGGGTCGGCCCCGGCTACCAGGTGCCGCTGGCCGAGGTGGTACGGCGCGAGACCGGAATGGTCACCTGCGCGGTGGGCATGATTACCGGCGCAGCCCAGGCCGAAGCGATCATCGCGCAGGGTCGTGCCGACCAGGTTGCGCTGGCGCGCGGGATGCTGTTCAACAAGCACTGGCCGTGGGCCGCCGCGGCCGCGCTCGGCGCGCAGGTCACGTTGCCCCCGCAGTACGCGCGCGCCGGTGCCACGACATGGCCCGGCACGATCCCTACCGGCGCTGCGTGAACGGCGGCCGGCCAGAGCGCCAGAACGTCAGAACGTCAGAACGTCAGAGGGTGACGCCGCCGCCGACCTCGAGCACGATGCCGTTGATGTAGCTTGCCTCGTCCGAGGCCAGGAAGGCGAACGCATCGGCGATCTCCTCCGGCTTGCCCAGTCGGCCCAGCGGCACCTTCTCTTCCATCGCACGCAGCACGCGCTCGGGCATGGAGTTCAGGATCGTGGTGCCGATGAAGCCCGGGCACACCGCGTTGGCACGGATGCCCTTGCGGCCGAGTTCCTTCGCCCAGGTCTTGGTCATGCTGATCACCGCGCCCTTGGTGGCCGCATAGTTCGTCTGGCCGAAGTTGCCGTACAGGCCGACGATCGACGACGAACTGAGGATCACGCCCGACTGCTGCTGGAGCATGGTGTCGACCACCGCGCGCGTGCAGTTGTAGACGCCCTTCAGGTTGATGTCGATCACCAGGTCGAACTGCTCATCGGTCATGTTCTTGAGCTGCGCGTCCTTCACGATGCCGGCGTTGTTCACCAGCACGTCGATCCGGCCGAAGGTCGACAGCACTTCGTCGACCATCTTGCGGATGGAATGCATGTCGCGGACGTCGACGATGCAGCCGATCGCCTCGCCGCCTGCGCTGCGGATGGCCGCGACGGTTTCCTCGATCAATTCCGGCGTCAGGTCGCAGACCACGACGCGCGAACCTTCGCGCCCGAACTTGAAGGCGGTCGCCTGGCCGATGCCACGCGCCGAGCCGGTGATGATCGATACCTTGTCTTTAAGACGCACCCGAGTCTCCTTGGTCATGTACGCCGTCGCCGCCCGGTGTTGCGCAGCAACGTCGGAACGCTGAAAGCCCCGGAACAGGTCCGGAAGACGAGGCCAGCGTACGGCCACGGGCATGCGAACGGGAGCCCAGCAGCTGTGACTCTAGCCGAATCTACCGCAGCGCACAACCAACTGATCCGCCGCGTGCAGGCCGCCCTGAGGCTGGCAGTCGTCAGGTTCCGCTGCGGCGCAATGCTGCGCAGCATGTGGTGCAGCATGAAGCGCAGCAAAAGCGGACCTGATCTACGGTGCGCTGCGGCGTGGAAGACGCCTGGAAAGGTTCGGATAACGGTCGAAAGACAGTCGAGCCACGCCGCGCGCGATCGCCAGCCGTGCCGGTGCGCCGACCGGAAGCGTCGCCTTGCGTGCGACATGCCCGAAGGGCAGCCCGGTGATGATCGGAACCTCCAGCCGTGCGCGGAAGTGCGCGATGACCGTGTCCAGCCCGTAGCCCGCATCGTTGGACATCGGCGGCACCGGCGAGAAGCTGCCCAGCAGGATCGCCCGCTGGCGCTGCAGGATGCCCGCATGGAACAACTGGTAGAGCAGACGTTCTATCCGGTACGCACTCTCGTTGACATCTTCCAGGAACAGGATCCCGCCCCGCACCGCCGGCATCCAGCGGGTGCCCACCAGCGCGGCGACCAGGGCGAGGTTGCCGCCCCACAGGCGGCCGGCCACCGCCAGTCGCCGCGGGCCTTCGGCGTCGAACCCGATCTGATGCGAGGCTTGCGTGGTGACCGCGAAGAACTGCTCGACGGTGAACGGGTCGGGACGCTCTGCCGCGAAATCGCTGGCGCCGGGACCGGCGAAGCTGATGCCGCCGTGTGCGAGATAGGCCAGGTGGAACGCGGTGAAATCGCTGTACCCGACCACGACCGGGCGCCGCGCGCGGATGGCGGCGAAGTCGAGGCGATCGAGCAGGCGCACCATGCCGTAGCCGCCGCGTGCACTCAGCACGAGGTCGATCGCGGGATGGGTCGCGAACCATTGCAGGTCGCTGGCGCGCAGGTCATCGGGGCCGGCGAACCGCTGGTCCCGGGCGAACACGCTGTCTCCGGCGCTGACCTGCCAGCCATGGCCCGTGAACAGGGAAGCAGCACGATCGACCACCCCGAGGTCAGGCAGGTTCCCGGAGGGAGCGACCATGCCGATCCGGATAGGCACCCGGGCAGGCGGTGCACCTGCGCCCGGTTGGCGGTCTGGTTGGCGGCCTGATCGGCGTTCAGGCAAGGCCATCCGGACCCTCGTCGCGCTGCCTGGCAGGCGCCAGCGGGCCGTTGGCGGCGCGGGCCGCCTGCCTGCGCGCCGCGAAGAATGCGGACAGCAGTTGGCCGCACGCTGCAGCAAGCACGCCGCCACGCACCTGGGCATGGTGGTTGAGCCGGGGTTCTTCGAACAGGTCGACGACGCTGCCGCAGGCACCGGTCTTCGGATCGCAGGCGCCGAACACCAGCCGTTCGATGCGCGCATGCTGGATGGCGCCGGCGCACATCGCGCAGGGCTCGAGCGTGACCACCAGCGTGCATCCCGGCAGCCGATAGTTGCCTGTCCGGCTTGCCGCGTCGCGCAGCGCCTGCACCTCGGCATGGGCGGTGGGATCATGGCTGCCGATCGGACGGTTGAAGCCGCGGCCGATTACCCGCCCCTGCTGGATGACCAGTGCGCCGACAGGCACCTCGCCGACTGCCGCGGCCTGCGCGGCGAGAACGAGCGCCTCGCGCATCCAGTGCTCGTCGTCGTCCGACACCGCCGGACCCTGTGCCGCCATCGCCGGACCATCCGTCACTGCGCGCCCTGCTTGCCTTGAGTTGCCGGAGCATACCGCGCCATCCGCCCCGGCAGGAACAGGAGATGCGAACCCCATCGGCGCGCAGGCGCGAGTGGCCGCTGCGCCACTGCCCAGATCCATCATCCTTCAGGGAGCAACAACCATGAACAACATCGTGTACATCGTCGGCGCGGTCGTCATCGTCCTCGCGATCCTTTCGTTCATCGGCCTGCGCTGAGCAACGCACGGCCGACGCTCGCGCCATATCAGCCGGCCGTGTCGAACGCCTGTTCGTAGGCCCGAGCGTCGAACCCGACCAGCAGCCGGCCTTCGAACGCCAGCACCGGCCGGCGCACCATGGACGGATGCGCGAGCATCAGCTCCCTCGCGCGTGCGCCGTCCACTGCCTCCCGCTCTGCCTCGGGCACCATCTTGCGGAAAGTGGTGCCGGAACGATTGAGCAGTCGCTCCCAGCCGGCCATCGCGATCCAGGCGTCGAGCATGGGCGCCGGGAGTCCGTCCACCTTGTAGTCATGGAATCGATAGGCGTTGCCGTGCGCGTCCAGCCACGCACGCGCCTTCTTCATCGTGTCGCAGTTGCGGATGCCATGGATGACGATCCCGGTCATGGCCCGGCCACCGGCGTGAGCAGGGCCTTGCCGATCTGCTGCCGCGTCTCCAGCCGCTCATGGGCCAGGGCGACGTCCTCCAGTGTGTAGCGCCGCGGGTCCATGGGCACCTGCAATCGGCCCGCCGCGACCGCGTCGAACAGGTCATCGGCCCGCCGCTGAACCGTGTCGGCGTCGGCCAGGTGGTCGGTCAGCCGCGGCCGGGTCAGGAACAACGAACCGGCTTCGCCGAGTTCGATCGGATCCAGGTCGGTGATCGAGCCCGCGACGCTGCCGTAGTTGACCACCAGGCCGCGCATGCGGGTGGCACGGAAACTGTCGCGCAGCGTCGAGGCACCCAGCGGGTCGAACACGACGTCCACGCCCTGGCCGCCGGTCTGGGCACGCACGGCATCCGCGAAGCGCCCCCCCTCGTAATCGAATGCGGCGCGGGCGCCCAGTGCACGCACGATGTCACGCTTGTCCTCGCTGCCGGCGGTGGCAAACACGGTAGCGCCCTTTCGGGTCGCCATCTGGACCAGCCACTGCCCGATGCTGCCCGATGCTGCATGCACCAGGCAGGTCATGCCGGGCTCGAGGCGGGCGACATCGTGCACCAGGTAATGTGCGGTGCTGCCCTGGAACACGCTGGCAGCAGCGACATCGAATCCGATGCCGGCGGGCAGCTTCGCCAGCTTCGACTGTGGCACGCAGGCGTAGGCTGCATAGCTGCCCCAGGAGATGCACCAGGCGACACGGTCGCCCGGACGCACGCGTTGTGTACCGGCTCCCGTGCGCACCACCTCGCCCGCGCCCTCCATGCCGAGCGTGCACGGCAGGCGGACCGGGTAGCTGCGCGAGTTTCGATACTTGCCCTGGCGCGTATGGATGTCCATGAAGTTGATGCCGGCGAAGGCGACCTTCACCAGCGCCTCGCCCGGCCCCGGCTCGGGGATGTCGATGTCGCACAGCTGCATGACTTCCGAGCCGCCGTAGCGGTCGATGGTGATGGCCTTCATCTTCAACGGTTCCATGCAGGAGGGTTGTGACTCGAAACGAACCTCAGGCGGGCGGACGTCCGGTCTCCCGCAACAGTTCCTGCATCGCCCGTTCCACCAGCCATTCGACCGGGTAGTACAGGAAGGTCGCACCCATCGCGCGGAACCGGGCCACCTGTTCGAGTCGTGCAGGCATGCCGAACGCCCGGCCGGCGGACCGCAGCCGGGCTGCCAGGTGTTCGATCGTGCGCTCTACCTCAGCGGTCATGTTGCCGCGCACGCCGGTCATCTCGTACGACAGATCGTTCGGCCCCAGCAGCACGACATCGATGCCGGGTACCGCGGCGATTGCATCGACCGCGGCTACCGCGGCCGGCGTCTCGATCTGGACCACCACCAGCTTCTCGCGCGCGGCGGCTTCGCCGCAGGCGTACCTGACCAGTTCGACCACGGACGCGGCCTCCTCGGCCGAGTCGATGTGCGGCACCACGATGCCGTCGGCCTTGCGGTCGAAGTACTGAACCAGCACTTCGGGCGCCCGCGACCAGCTGCGCACCACGGCCGGCAGGCGCGCGGCCCGGGCGGCTCGGATCAGGTCGGTCGCCGCGTCCAGGCCGATGCCTGTCCGCTCGCAATCGACGAATGCGACGTCTGCGCCCCACCGGGCGAGCGTGTCGAGCAGGTCCGGATTGTGGCCCGCCAGGTTGATCACCGTCGCGACTTCGCCGCGCGCCATCTTCTGCTTCACTGCCGAGGTCATCATGGATCCTTGCTGCCTGTCGCTGCGTGCTGTCGCTGCGTGCTGACGTTGCGTACTGACGTTGCGTACTGACGTTGCGTACGGTCGCCGCCTACTGTCGCTGCATTCCGCAGGCTGCCCGCGTCAATCGATCCGGGCGCCGGACTGGCGCACCACCTTGCCCCAGTTCGCGACCTCGTTGCGGATCAGCGCAGCATACTCGGCCGGCGTGCTGGGGCGTGCCTCCGCCCCCTGTTCGCTGAGCGCGCGCCGGATGCCCGGGTCCTTCAATGCGGCCACCAGTTCCGCATTGATGCGGTCCACCAGCGCGGTCGGCAGCCCCGGCGGGCCGACCATGCCGAACACGTTGTTCGCCTCGAAGCCGGCCAGCCCCGACTCGGCGATGGTCGGCACATCGGGCAGGGCCGGGATGCGCGCCAGCGAACTGACGCCCAGCGCGCGGATCTTTCCGGATTTCACGTGCGGCACGGCGGAGGGAGCGGTCGCGAAGGACAGTGCGACGAAACCCGCGATCAGGTCGGTCATCGCCTGCGGCCCGCCCTTGTACGGGATGTGCGTCATGCGCGTGCCGGTGAGCATGCGGAACATCTCCGCCGACAGGTGCGGCTGGCTGCCATTGCCGGCTGAGCTGTAGCTCAGTTCATCCGGCCGCTGCCTGAGCAGCGCGATCAGCCCGCGTACGTCCTTGACCGGGATCGACGGATGCACCACCAGCACCTGCGCGGTGTCGGCCATCATCGAGATCGGCGAGAAATCCTTGACCGGGTCGTAGCCGAGCTTCGGATAGAGCGTTGCGTTGATGCTGTGCGCGGTGGAGGCCATGAACAGCGTGTAGCCGTCGGGCGCCGAGCGCATCGCCAGTTCGGCGCCGATGTTGGCGCCGCCACCCGGCCGATTGTCGATCAGCACCTGCTGCTTCCAGTCCCTGGTCAGGCGCTGGCTCACGATGCGGCCGATGATGTCGGTGGTGCCGCCTGCCGGGAACGGCACGATGACGCGCACCGGGCGGGTTGGATAGTCCTGCGCGCTGGTGCTTCCGATGCTGGCTGTCGCCGCGGTGAACGCCACAGCGAGCACATGCAGTTGCCTCCGGTAAGCCGACACCTTTTCCATCACGTCTCCTCCTGGTGCGGCGCTGGCCGCTGTTTTCGTCTGCATCGGGCCCGATCAGGCGTGGCTGAACAGCCGGCCGCCACCGGCCAGCGCGCGCTGGTCGCCGATCGATCGCAGCGTGCCCCAGAGGGCAGCCTGGTTGCTGGTGACCACCGGCAGCCCGGTCTCCTGCTCGACCTGCGCCAGGATGTCGAGCGTGCGGAAGTTCGAGCAACTGATGAACACGGCCTGTGTTTCCGGCCGAACCACCTCGAGCGCGAGCGCGCGCACGATCTCGGTCGAGATGCTTCCGTGCGCCTGGGTGCCAAGGCCCTTGATCGCGACCACGGTGAAGCCTGCCGCTTCCAGGTAGCCCTTCAGCCGCTCGTTCAGCCACGGTTCATAGGGCGAGGCGACGCTGACCCGCGAGGCACCGAGCGCGCGCAGGCCCCGCACGATCGATGCCGAGGAGGTCACGGTCGGGATGCCGGTTTCGCGGGTGAGTTCCACTTCCTGGGCCTCGTCGCCTGCGGGCGACTTCAGGAATCCGCTGGCGGTGCAGCCGTGGCAGATCGCCTGCACCTTTGCGTGCGACAGCAGCTCCGCGGCGGCAGGTGCCTGCGTGCTCAGCCAGGCGAGGTCGGCTTCGGTATCGGCGAGGTGCCGTATGCGCTGCGAATGGACCGAGATCGCGTCCCCCGCAAGGCGCTGCCATTCGTATTCCATCACCGTGTTCCACGATGGCACGATGATGCCCAGCTTCAGTTCCCAGGCCATTGCGGCTCCTCCCCGGACGATTCCGACCTGGTCGGCTGCCCGATTCGTTTGCAGTCGAGGATAGCGGTGTGACGGGCGATCGGGAAGAGGCGCAGTGCTATCCTCGTGCGATCATTCTGCCGGTTTTCCTTCCTTGCCATTGCGTACAGGTGACTGCATGTTCCCGATGAACCCCATGAATGAACGCCGCGCTGCGGCCACTCCCTCGTTCCTGCGCCGCGGACTCGCCGCGGCTGGTGCAGCCCTGCTCGCACTCGCCCTCACCAGCACGGCGGCCCTGGCGCAGGGCGTCCTGCGCGTGACCACGATTCCCGAAGAAGCGGCCAGCGAACAGCTGCGCAAGTTCGCGCCGATGGTCAAGTACCTCGAACGCCAGCTCGGCATGAAGGTCGAGTTCACGCCGGTCACCGACTACCCGGCCGCGGTCGAGGCCCTGGTCAACCGGCAGGTCGACCTGGTCTGGTTCGGCGGCTTCACCTTCGTGCAGGCGAAGATCCGCTCCGGCGACAAGGTGATCCCGATTGCCCAGCGCGAAGAGGACGCCCAGTTCCGCTCGGTGTTCATCACGCTGGCCGGCTCGGGCATCAAGTCGCTGGCCGACCTCAAGGGCAGGAACGTGAGCTTCGGCTCGCAGTCGAGCACCTCGGGTCACCTGATGCCGCGCAACTTCCTGCTCGAGGCCGGCATCAACCCGGAAAAGGACTTCAAGCGGGTGGCCTATTCCGGCGCCCATGATGCGACGATCGCTTCGGTGGTCACCGGCCGGGTCGATGCGGCGGCGCTCGACATCACCGTCTGGCGCAAGTTCGTCGAAGAGAAGAAAGTCGACCTGTCCAGGGTCGAGGTGTTCTACACGACGCCGCCCTTCTTCAACTACAACTGGACGGTGCATGCCGACATGCCGGCCGCCCAGCGCGAACGCATCACCAAGGCACTGCTCGCCCTGAGCACCAATGATCCCGAAGGCAAGGAGATCCTCGGACTCGCGCGCGCCACGCGCTTCATCCCGACCCAGATCTCGAACTACAAGGGCCTGGAACAGGCGGGCCGCAGTGCCGGCCTGATCAAGTAGGTCGTGCCGGGCGGGCATCCCTTGGCCGGACTGAGACTCGACCTCGACGCGCTGCAGGTGCGCCATCCGGCCGCACCTGTCGACGCGCCGGCGGCGCTTCGCCCGCTGACGCTCAAGGTCGAGGCGGGAGAGCAGCTGGCGGTGATCGGGCCGTCGGGGGCGGGCAAGACGACGCTGCTGCACGCGATCGCCTGCGCCTTGCGTCCGGCTGCCGGACGTCTGCTGCTTGATGGCACCGACCCCTGGACGCTGCCGGTACGTCGTCTGCAGCGCCTGCGCGGCCGGCTGTTCCTCGCACCGCAGGTGCCGCCGCTGCCACCGCGCCAGCGGACGGTCACCGCGCTGCTCGCCGCGCGGTTGCCGGCCGTTTCCCTGTGGACCGGGCTGCGCTCCCTCGTCTATCCGGTGGGTGCTGCCGATGCCCATGCAGCGCTGGCGCGCTTCGATCTCGGCGACAAGCTCTGGACCCGCGTCGATCGTC
>JBIITW010000005.1:0-54262 GCA_044340265.1 Burkholderiales bacterium
GGTCACAGGCTCCCAGGCCGGCGGCGGTACCGACATCACTGCACGCGCGCTGCAGCAGTCGGTGGCGCCGATGCTCGGGGTGCCGGTGGTCGTGGAGAACCGGCCCGGCACGGCCGGCATGGTCGCCAATGACTACGTGTGCAAGCAGCCGGCCGATGGCCATGTGCTGCTCATCCAGCCCGGCTCGTTCATCACCATCAGTCCGCAGCTCAATGCGACACCGCGGTGGGAGACGACGAAGCACCTGGTTCCCGTGGTGCAGGTCAGTACCTACGACCTGGTGCTGGTCGCGCATCCCGCGGTACCTGCGCGCAACGTGAAGGAGCTGGTGGCCTTCGCGCGCGCGAAGCCGGGGATGATCTCCTTTGCCTCCTCCGGCGTCGGCAGCAACTTCCAGCTCGCCGGGGAACTGCTCAAGCTGGAAGCGAAGATCGACATGCTGCATGTCGCCTATCGCGGCAGTCCGCCCGCGGTGCTCGACCTGGTCGCGGGGCGCGTCGACACGATGTTCGTGCATGTGCCGACCGTGAAGGGTCATGTCGACGCCGGCCGCCTGCGGGCACTGGCGATGACCGGCACGCAGCGCAACCCGCTGCTGCCGCAGGTGCCGACGATCGCGGAGTCCGGCCTCAAGGCCTACGAGATCAGCGGCATCGAAGGCATCCTTGCACCGGCCGGCACGCCGCGCGAGGTCGTTGCGCGCGTGAACGCAGTGGTCGGCAGCGCCCTTGGCACGCCGGAGATGAAGGCGTCCTGGGCCGCGAAGGCGATCGAGTTCGTGCCCAACACCCCCGAGCAGTTCGCCGCGAAGGTGCAGCTCGACTATGGCAGGACCGCGGCGCTGATCAAGGCCGCGGGCATCAAGCCGGAACGATAGACGGAGATACCCCATGGCAGAGAAGAAGGCAGCGGGAAAGCAGGAGATGTCGCAGCCGCGCGACTACAGGATGGTCATCGAGAAGGACGTGAAGATCCCGATGCGCGACGGCTCGCTGCTGTTCGCGGACGTGTTCCGGCCCGAGGGTGGCGACGAGCGGTTTCCGGTGATCATGAACCTGGGCCCGTACCAGAAGGACAAGGTATGGATCCCGCCGGAGGACTGCGAGGAGGAAGGCAACCCGTACATGAACTGGGAGACAGCCAACCCGCTGTGGTGGTGCCCGCGCGGCTATGCGCTGCTGCGCGTGGATACCCGCGGCACCGGCAAGTCGCCCGGGAAGTCCGACCCCAGCTCCTACCAGGAAGGCCTCGACTCGTACGACTGCGTGGAATGGATCGCGAAGCAGCCCTGGTGCAACGGCAATGTCGGCGCACTGGGCATCTCGTACCATGCCGCCTTCCAGTACCGGCTGGCCAACCTGCAGCCGCCCTCGCTGAAGGCGATCATGCCGTGGGAGGGCCGTGCCGACCAGTACCGCGACCAGGCCTACCACGGCGGCATCTTCGCGATGGGCTTCATCTCGCAGTGGGCGAACAGCACGACCGCGCACAACCTGCTCGGCCGCCCGCGCAGCTACAACCCGGATGCGTTCAACAACAACATCCTGTGGGAGTACATGCGCCAGGACCTCGATTCCGACGAGTGGCGGAAGAAGAGCGCGCAGTGGGACCGGATCACCGTGCCGATGTACAGCGTCGGCAACTGGGGTGGCTTCTCGATGCACCTGCGCGGCAACACCGAGGCCTACATGCTGGCCGCGTCGAAGCACAAGAAGCTGCGCATCCACACCGGCAGCCACTTCCATCCGTTCCATGCGCTCGAGGCGCGCATCGACCAGCTGCGCTGGTTCGACCACTGGCTGAAGGGCATCGACACCGGCCTCATGGACGAGCCGCCGGTGAAGCTCGAGATCCGCACCGGCGGCAGCACCACGCCCTACGCGTTCCGGGAAGAGAACGAGTGGCCGATCGCGCGCACGCAATGGACGAAGCTGTACCTGAACATCGAGCAGGATGCGCCGTCGAAGGGCAGCAGCAAGGCTGAAGGCTCGCTGGCCACCGCCGCGCCGGTTGCCGCGAAGTCGATCGACTACTCGGCCGGCCCCGGCCACTATCGCCCGGTATCGGGTCGCTCGGGCGTGTCGTTCGAGACGCCGCCGATGGCCGAGGACATGGAAGTCACCGGGCCGCTGGTGCTCAATGTCTGGGTGGCCAGCACCTCCGAGGACCTGGACATCTACGCCACGATCCGCAACATCGGCCCCGACGGCAAGGACGTGGAAGAGGTCGGCCAGCGCGGCGAGCCGGTGGCCTGCGTGACCAAGGGCTGGCTGCGCGCTTCGCATCGCAAGCTCGATGCAGAGAAGTCGCTGCCTTACCGGCCGTACCACGCGCATGACGAACGCTGGTGGCTGGAGGCCGGGCAGGTCGTCGAATGCCAGGTCGAGATCTGGCCGACCAGCATGGTGTTCCGCAAGGGCCACAAGCTGCGCCTGGACATCACCCCGCGCGACGGTGTCGCCAGCGGGCACTTCACCCACTACAACAACGACTACAACGCCGGCGCGACCAACAGCCTGCACTCGGGCGGCGAGCGGTTGTCGTGGTTGATGCTGCCGGTGATCCCGGCGAAGTAGGATGCACCCGTGCCCTGGCGCGATCGTTCCCGCCAGGGCAGTCGATGCTCGCGTGCCGAGGGGAATCGGGATGAACACGATCTGCCGGGCGGCCTCCAGCATGCCGCTGCTGTTCCTCTGCTGTGTCGCCGGTCCTGCCGTCCATGCGCAGCCCTGGCCGGCCAAGCCCCTGCGCATCGTGGTGCCGGCCGCGCCAGGCGGCGGCACCGACATCATCGCCCGGGCGCTCGCGCCCAAGCTGGCGGAACTGCTCGGCCAGCCCGCGATCATCGAGAACCGGGCCGGTGGTGGCACGAACATCGGCACGGAGTTCGTCGCGCGTGCCGCGCCCGACGGCTACACCGTGCTGATGGCGAGCACGCCCCATGTCATCAATCCCAGCCTGTTCGCGAAGCTCGCCTTCGATCCGGTGCGCGACTTCACGCCGATCAGCCAGCTCGCGACGGTGCAGACGGTGCTGGTCGTCCATCCGTCGCTGCCGGTGAAGAGCGTGAAGGAACTGATCGCGCTGGCGAAGGCGCGCCCGGGCCAGTTGTCCGCGGGTACCTCGGCCGGTACCTCCCAGTTCCTGGCGATCGAGCTGCTGAAGTCGATGGCCGGCATCGACCTGGTGAACGTGCCCTACAAGGGCGCCGGCGCGGCGCTGGCCGACACGCTGGGCGGGCATGTGCAGGTGCAGGTGAACACGCTGGTGGCGACGCTGCCGCACCTGGAAGCGGGCCGGCTGCGCGCGCTGGCGGTATGCGGTCCGGTCCGCTCGGCCCGGCTGCCCGGCGTGCCGACCGTGGGCGAGACGCTGAAGGGTTTCGAGTCGGCAGGCTGGTACGGGCTGCTCGGTCCGGCCGGGCTGCCGCGCGACCTGGTGACCCGGCTGCACGGCGCGTTCAGGGGGGCATTGACCGATGCCGCGATCCGCGAACGCCTGGGCGGGCAGGGCGTCGACATCGTGGCTGGCACGCCGGAGGAACTCGCGGCCTTCATCGTGCGCGAAATCCCGAAATGGAGTGCGGTGGTCAAGGCTTCCGGGTTGAAGCCCGACTGATGCCGGTGCCGGCGCTGCCCCGCGCTGGCCTGCAGTCGGCGGGGCGCGGGTGGATCGGCACCTCGAGCGCGATGCCGACCTTCTGCATCAGGTAGCCCCGGAACGCCGTGGCCACGCCTGGTGCCAGCCGCAGGTTGTCCATCGCCTGCGACTGGCTGATGCTTGCCATGCCGTGCAGCGCGGACCAGATGAACAGCGCGTCGAGGTCGGCGCGGGCCTGCATGCCCGCGGCCTTGCCGTGGCGGCGGCGCAGGTTGTTGCGCAGGATGTCGAAGGCATGCACCGCGTCCGCGACCAGGCCTGCATGCTGCGCCGGCTCCGGCCAGGGCGTGCCGAACATCAGCCGGTATTCGAGGGGTTTCGCGGTCGCGTAATCGAGGTAGGCCTCGCCCATCGCCGCCAGGTCGGTCCGGTCATCCGTGCCCGGAAGCCGTGCGTCGAGATGGCTTGCGAAGTCGGCAAAGCAACGGCGCATGACTTCCGCGAGGAGGTGGTCCCGGCTCTCGAAGTGGCGGTACGGCGCCTGGTGCGAAATGCCGAGCCTGCGTGCGACATCGCGCATGCTGAGGCCTTCGACGCCCTGCTCGGCGATCACCTCGCGGGCGGCCTGCAGGCAGGATTCCTTCAGGTCGAGCGGTCGTCGGGGTTGTCGGGGTTCGCGGGGTTCGCGGGCCATGCATGGAGCCGGGAGTTGACAGTGTCTACAACGGTATCGCATCATTGTTGACACTGTCAACAAATGGGGTGGTGCGATGTCGACTGCAACAGTGTCTGAAAGGCGGTGCGCTGCCCGCACGGCGCTGGGTCTGCTGGCCAGGCTCCATCGCAGCCAGCCGGCGCTGGCATCGTTCGCGGCCGCCATGCTGCTGCTCGCGCTGCCGACGCTGCTGGCGCTGGCTCTCGATCCGAGGACGGTGGATGGCGTCGCCATCTGGGCCAAGCCGTTGAAGTTCATGTTCTCGACCGCGCTGTTCGCGGCGACGATGGCATGGGCCATCGGCCTGCTGCCGGAAGCGGTGCGCCGCTCACGTACCGTCCGCACGCTGGCCTGGCTCGTCATCGGCACCGCGTCGTTCGAGGTGGGCTACATCTCGCTGCAGGCGGCGCTCGGTTCTGCTTCGCACTACAACACGGCCGATGCCTTCCATGCCGCGATGTTCGGGCTGATGGGCCTGGCGGCGGTGGTGCTGGTGTCGACCCAGGCCGTGCTGGCGAGGCAGGTGCTGCGCCATGTGCGGCCGCTGACGCCACTGGTGATCGCGCTGGCGATCGGGCTGGTGCTCACCTGCGTGCTGTCGATCATCAGCGGATTGCTGCTCGGCGGCCTGAAGCCGCCCGCGGGCATCGGCCTGCCGTTGTTCGGCTGGCATGCAGGTGGTGGCGATCTCCGGCCGGCCCATTTCCTCGCCGTGCACGCACAGCAGCTGCTGCCGCTGGCCGGCCTGGCCGTGCAGCGCGTGCTGCCGCGGTACCCGGGGGCTGCCTTGTCCGTGTTCACGGCGGCCTATGTCGCGGGCTGGGCCTGGCTGGTGGTCATCGGCCTGCCGCGTACCGGCTGAAGCGCAGCCGGCGCGTCAAGCGGCTGTCGTGGCTTCAGGCGGTGCCGATGCGGTCGGCGTCCGCCGGACTGATCGGCAGCGCAACCGGCTGGCGCAGTCGTGCGGACAGGTCGTAGGCCTTGGCCAGCATCAACCGGTCATGGCCGTCCTCGGCGGTCGCATGGATGGTGCGCGCCCCGAAGGACAGGCGTTCGAGCCACGCCTGTGTCTCGTCATGCAGCGGCCCGCGCAGCGCGCCCAGCGCCATGTCGCCGGCGGGCGTGCTGCCGATGAAATCGACGCGCCGGCTCGCGTCGGACAGGTAGGCGCCGCCCTGTGGCGACTCGGTGGCCATCACGAAATCGCGGTGGGTGTCGTCGATGGTCATCACGCCCGAGGTACCGACCACGCCGACCTCCAGTCCGTAGACCGCGCCGGGCCAGGACACCGGTAGCGCCCAGTTGACCATGCTCTGGTAGAGCGTGCCGTCGTCGAACACCATCGTGCCCGCGGTGGCGTCGATGCCGCCGCAGGCGGGGCCGAGGGTCTTGGCGACCGAGCGCGCATCGATTTCCACTGGCCGGCGGCCTTCCATCATCCACATCACGATGTCGAGTGCATGCGTGCCGGAGATCACCATCGGCGAATTGGGCACCGGGTCGGGTTCGCGGCGATAGGCATTCTCCGCGACCATGCGGTTCAGGAAGGCGCGCGTGGTGACGGTGGAGATGTCGCCGAGTTCGCCACGGGCGACCTTGTCCTTGGCGACCATCCAGCGCCGCCGGAAACGCTGCGTGTATCCGATCAGGGCATCGACGCCCGACTGCCGGATCGCTTCGAGCACGCGGGCCGATTCGCCCAGGTCGTTGGCGATCGGCTTCTCGATCAGCAGCGAGACCTTGTTGGGATTGTCGAGCGCGGCGAGGGTGGGTCCGGCATGCAGGTGGCCGACGGTCGAGATCAGCGCGGCGGTGACCTCCGGCCGGCGCAGCAGGGTCCGGTAGTCGTCGGTCACGAAGTCGGCGCCGAGCTTCTCGGCCACCAGCCTGCCGCGGGCCGGATCGATCTCCGCGATGCCGATCCAGTCGACCTGCGGGAACCGCGCGGCAATCTCTCCGCGCATCAGCCCGACCCGGCCGGCGCCGACGATGGCCAGTCCGATCCGCTTCGGTGCCTGTGCGCGCATGCGGACCGCCAGGTCAGTCCGGCTTCATGCCGGACTGCTTGACCAGCCGCGCGTACAGGGCGAGCTCCGATTTCAGGAAGGCCGTGAACTCCTCCGGCGTCGAGGGCGTTGCATCTGCGCCCTGCGAGAGCAGCCAGGCGGCGAACTCGGGTTGCCTGAGGATCTTCACCACTTCCGCATTGAGCCGCTGCACGATCGGTGCCGGCGTGCCGGCCGGCACCATCATGCCGTGCCAGGTGATCGCCTCGAAGCCGGGGAAGCCCGATTCGGCGATGGTCGGCATCTCGGGGATCGCCGCCGAGCGCTGTGCGCTGGTCACTGCCAGCGGCCGCAGGCGGCCGGCCTTGATGAAGTTCAGGCTCGATCCGAGGCTTGCGAACATCAGCTGCGTCTCGCCACCGAGCAGTGCCGACAGCGCCGGCGCGCTGCCCTTGTACGGCACATGGACCATCTTCACCCCGGCGGCATCGCCGAACATCACGCCGGCGAGCTGGGCCGGGGTGCCGGTGCCGGAGGATCCGTAGTTGAGCTGGCCGGGCCGCGCCTTGCCCAGCGCGATCAGGTCCCTGACCGACTTCACTGGCATCGAGGGATGCACGACGAGGATGTTCGGGAACGCACTCAGGCGGGAGATCGGGGCGAAATCCTTCAGCGTGTCGTAGGGCAGCTTCGGGTGCAGGTTGGGGTTGATCGCATTGGTGGTGTTCGAGCCCATGAACAGCGTGTAACCGTCGGGCGCAGCACGTGCTGCCGCCTCGGCGCCGACGATGGTGCCGGCGCCCGGCCGGTTCTCGACCACGACCGACAGGCCCGCGTGCTCGGTCAGCTTCTGCGCGACTGCGCGAGCGACCAGGTCGGCACCGCCGCCGGGCGGGAAGGGCACGATGTAGCGCAGCGACTTGGCTGGCCAGGCCTGCGCCGAGGCGATCCCCGGCGCGGCCAGCAGCACCGCCGCGAAGAGGGCAGACCCGCGCAGCACGGGCATCATCGTCGCGCGGGCGCGCAGGCCTGTTCCGGCCGTC
Organism: Burkholderiales bacterium; assembly: GCA_044340265.1. Lineage (GTDB taxonomy): Bacteria > Pseudomonadota > Gammaproteobacteria > Burkholderiales > CAIKXV01 > CAIKXV01. Next base: position 7,365 of record JBIITW010000005.1, read on the forward strand.
CTTGCCTTCATCTCAGGCGAGGTGCTTGCGGAAGAAGGCAACCGTGCGATCCCATGACAGCTTTGCCGCCGCCTCGTTGAAGCGCGGCGTCGAGTTGTTGTGGAAGCCGTGCTGGGTACCGGGATACACATGCGACTCGAAGGCGACGCCCGCCGCCTTCTTCGCCTGCTCGAACCCAGGCTTGAGCTTGTTGATGTTGTCGTCGTTCTCGGCATAGTGCACCAGCAGTGGCGCGCGGATCTTCGGCACCGAGGCGGTCTCGGCGGCGGCCCCGTAATAGGGGACTCCGGCCTGCAGTGCGTCGCCCATCTGCGTCGCCAGCCAGTTGGTCGTGCCGCCGCCCCAGCAGAAACCGGTGACGCCGAGCTTGCCGCTGGAAGATGCATGCGCCTTGAGGAACGTCGCGCTGTTCAGCATGTCGATGCGCAGCTTCGGCTGGTCCAGCTTCGACTGCAGCATACGGCCGTCGTCGTCGTTGCCCGGATAGCCACCGGCAGGGAACAGGCCATCGGGTGCCAGCGCGAGGAAGCCGTCCACCGCCGCACGCCGGGCGACATCCTCGATATAGGGGTTGAGCCCGCGGTTCTCGTGGATCACCAGCACCACCGGGAACGGGCCCTTGCCTGCAGGCTGCACCAGGTAGCCGCGCATCTGGCCGGAGTTGCCACCCGGCGACGGATAGTTCACGTACTGCGCGCGGATGCGCGTGTCGGTGAACGAGATCGTCTGCGCCGCGGCATAGCGTGGCATCAGCGCCTGGGCCATCGCCAGCCCGCCGGCCGTCACCGCCGCGGCGCGCAGGAGGAATTCGCGGCGGTCCATCCGACCGTGGCAGTACTCGTCATACAGATCGAACACCCGCTGGTCGATCTCGACCTGGGTCAGTTCACGTTGCGGGTCGAGCAGGGCGGTGTCGGTCATCTTGACTCCTGGCGGTTGGCTGCAAGCGGGAAGCGTATCACTCTGCCTTGGCCTTGGATTCGCGCACGACCCGGGCCCAGCGGGCGATCTCGGCGGCGAGGTACTTCGCGAAGAACTCGGGCGGTTCGGCGATCGGGTCGGCCCCCATCTGCGCCAGCCGGTCACGCACCTCCGGCTTCTGCACGGCCTTCACCGCGACATCGTTGAGCAGGGTGATCACGTCTCGCGGCGTGCCTGCCGGCGCCAGCACGCCGTACCAGGTCTCGGTCACGAAGCCGGGGATGCCGCCCTCTACCATCGTCGGCAGGTTGGGCAGCAGCGGCGAACGCTTCGCGCTGGTGATGCCCAGCGCGCGCACGCGGCCCGGCGCCATCAGCGGTTGTGCCGACGGGATGTTGTTGAACGCGAAGTCGACCTCGCCGCTGGCCAGCCCGGCCAGTGACGGGGCGCTGCCCTTGTAGGGGATGTGGGTCATGTCGACGCCGATCATCACCTTCAGCATCTCGCCGGACAGGTGCTGCGAACTGCCCACGCCCGAGGACGAGAAGTTCAGCTTGCCCGGATTCTTCCGGGCCACCGAGATGAACTCCTTCACCGACTTCGCGGGGAAGGACGGATGCACGAGCAGCAGGTTCGGACTGGTCGCGAACACCGCGATCGGCGCGAAATCCTTCACCGGGTCGTAGCTGATCTTCGTGTACAGGCTGACGTTGATGCCGTGCGCCGCAGAACTCAGGAACAGCGTGTAGCCGTCGGCGGGCTGGCGCGCGACGAACTCCGCCGCGACGTTCTGCGCCGCACCGGGGCGGTTCTCGACCACGACCGGCTGGCCCAGCGCGGTGGAGATCTCCTGCGCCATCAGCCGGCCCATGATGTCGCTGCCGCCACCCGGGGCATAGCCGACGATCATGCGGATCGGCTTGACCGGGAACTTCTGCGCATGCACCGCGGGCGCGGAAGCCGCCAGTGCCGATGCCGCCGCCAGAAGCAGGGCGCTCTGGTTCTTCATGGGTGCTCCTCCTCGGACATGTTTTTCTGCGGGATTCGACGCGAATCGTACACTGCCGATGGCGGCCCCGGGCCGGTCGCGGCGGGCGTACGCTGGCTGCAAAGGGCGGGTCGGCGCCTGCCGGCGGTTACACTTGTCCGCAGGAGGGCTCACGCATGGAACTCGGATTCATCGGCCTCGGCCGTATGGGTGGCAACATGGTGGCCCGGCTGCTCGCCGGTCAGTCTGTCTCGGTACTCGTGCATGATCGGGCTGAAGCGCCGGTGGCTGCGCTGGTCTCCAGGGGCGCCCGCGCAGCCGGATCGCCGGCACAACTGGTGTCGATGCTCTCCGGCAGCCCGCGGGTGGTCTGGCTGATGCTGCCGGCGGGCGAAGTCACCGAAGTGATCTATCGCGAGGTACGCGAGCAGCTGGTCGAGGGCGACATCCTGATCGATGGCGCGAACTCCAACCATCGGGATACCTCGCGCCGGGCCGCGGAGTGCGCGTCGCGCGGGATCCGCCTGCTCGGCGTCGGCGTCAGCGGCGGCATCGTCGCCGCAGACAGCGGCTATCCGATGATGATCGGTGGCGATGCGGCGGCCTACGAGCACTGCCGGCCGGTGTTCGAGGGCCTCGGCCTCGCCGGGGGCTATGCGCTCGTCGGCAGCGATCCGTCTTCTGGTCACTACGTGAAGATGGTGCACAACGCGATCGAGTACGGGATGATGCAGGCGATCGCCGAAGGGTTCGACCTGCTGCAGAACGGTTCGGTCAAGGGGCTGGACCTGCCGGGGATCGCCGGCATCTGGAACCACGGCACGATCGTCAGCTCGTTCCTGATGCAGATGACTGCCAATGCGCTTGCGCGCGATGCCGACCTGTCCGGCCTGGCGCCGTTCGTGGCCGACAGCGGCGAGGGGCGCTGGGCGGCCATCGAGGCGATGGAACACAGCGTGCCCTTCGTGGCCAATACCTACGCGCTGCATGCGCGCTACCAGTCGCGCGATGCGAACTCGCTGGCCTTGCGCCTGCTGTCGGCGATGCGCCGCGAGTTCGGCGGCCACGCGGTCAAGCCGGCGGGCACGGACGAATGAGCCTGCTGGTCCGGCTCCCGGACCGCGCGGCGATGGACCGGGCCTGCGCCGGCTGGCTGGCCCACCGCCTGCAGCGCGATGCGCAGGCGATCGTGTTCGCCGTCTGTGGAGGCCGCAGCGTGGACGGGATCCTGGCCGCGCTCGCCCTGCGCGCCGATGTGCCCTGGCCGGCGGTGCACCTGTTCCTGGTCGATGAACGCGTGGTCCCTGCGGATCATGCGGACAGCAACCAGCGCCAGCTGCAGCAGTCCTTCGTGGCACCGCTGGTCGAGGCCGGTCGGCTGCGCGAGGAAAACTTCCATGCCTTCCGCTTCCCTGACCGCCCTTCGACCGCGGCGCAAGCCGCCGCGATCGAGGCGTGCAACCGCGAACTGCAGGCGCTGGGCGGGCGCTTTGACGCGGTGCTGCTCAGTGCCGGCGAAGACGGCCATGTGGCTGCGCTGTTTCCCGGCCACCGTTCGTATTCGGATGCCGCCGACGGCTATGTGCGCTTCGACGATTCGCCGAAAGCGCCCGCAGCCCGGGTGACTGCCTCGCGCGCATTGCTGCTGCGCTCGCGCGCGGCGGCACTGGTCTTTGCCGGCGAGGCCAAGCGTGAGGCGCTGGCGGCGTTCCTCGACTGCGACAGGCAGGATCCGGGCTCCGCGGGGGCGGGCGACCCGGCTGTCGCTGTCGGCGTTGCTGCCGGCGCCGCTGCAGGCGTTGCTTCCGCGGGGCTGGACACCGGCCGCGCACCGTCCTGCCTGGTGCGGTCGCTGCCAGAGTGGGCGGCCTTCACCGACCTGGATGACCGATGACCGCGCCTGCCGACGCCCTGCGCTGCGAACCCTGCGTGATCCTCGTGTTCGGGGCCACCGGCGACCTCGCCCGGCGCAAGATCTTCCCCGCATTGCGGGCACTGCATCGCCGCGGCTTCCTGCACCCGAACACACCGGTGGTCGGCGTCACGCGGCGTCCGATGTCCGATGCCGACCTGCTGGCTTCACTGCATCTCGGGGAGGGCGGTGAGCACCGCGATGCCGGTGACGACCGCGATGCTGGTGACGACCGCGATGCTGGTGGGCCCGACGCGGATGTCGACGCTGACGCGCACGACGAAGCACGCCGGTCGTTCACCGAAAGCGTGCGCTGCATCTGCTTCGACCACACCGAGGCCACGCTGCCTGCATTCGTCGCCGCCGTCGATGACCTCGCGCACGAGCGCGGGGCGGGCGCTGCACGGGCGGTCTATTTCGCGCTGCCGGCGATCGCCTTCGAGCCCACCGCTGCCCTGCTGGTGAAGGGCGGATTCTTCCATGACGAGGGCTGGCGCCGGCTGTGTTTCGAGAAGCCGTTCGGCGATGATCTCGCGTCCGCGCGCGAACTCAACGCGAAGATCACGCGTCATTTCGACGAGTCGTCGATCTACCGGATCGATCACTACCTGGGCAAGGAACTGGTACGCAACCTGATGGTGATGCGTTTCGCCAACCCGCTGTTCGGCCAGATATGGAACCGCGAGTTCATCGACCATGTGCAGGTGACCATCGCCGAGACGCTCGGCGTCGAGGGGCGGGCCGGCTACTACGAGAAGTCCGGCGCGGTGCGCGACATGCTGCAGAACCACCTGATGCAGGTGCTGGCCCTGGCCGCGATGGAGCCGCCGAAGGCGCTCGACGCCGACAGCGTGCGTGATGCGATGGTCGACGTGCTGCGGCAGCTGGTGCCGCCGGCCGAAGGCGATTTCGTGCTCGGCCAGTTCGGCCCGGGCGAGGTCGACGGGAAGCCTGTGCCGGGTTACCGTGGAGAGCCCGGCGTGGATCCCGCCTCCGTTACCGAAACCTTCGTCGCGGTGCGTGCCGGCATCGACAACCCGCGCTGGCAGGGCGTGCCGTTCTTCCTGCGCACCGGCAAGCGCATGGGAAAGAAGCTCGCCGAGGCGAACATCGTGCTGCGTGCGCAACCCGGCAACCTGTTCCGGACGGACCGTGCGCTCGCCGGCGCGCCGGGGCCGAACGTGATCTCGATCCGGATCCAGCCCAACGAGGGGATCTCGGTCGAGTTCACCGTGAAGGCACCCGGCGAGGAACTGCGCCTGGAGACCGTGGTGATGGAGCACTGCCATCATTGCGTCTACGGGCTCAACACCGCCGAGGCCTACGAGATCCTGCTGCATGAGTTCCTGGCAGGCGACCAGACCCTGTTCACGCGATGGGACTTCGTCGAGGCGAGCTGGCGCTACGTGGATGCGATCACCGTCGCCCGCGCGGGGCAGGCCGCAGCCTTCCCGAACTATGCCGCCGGCACTTCCGGGCCGGCGGACGCTGAAGCGCTGCTCGGCGAGGGGCGCGACTGGATCGTCTCGCGTGACATCCTGTCGTGAGTAACATGCGTGTCATATGTCGTCTTCATACTTCCTGGATACCTCGATGAACCAACAACAAGAAATCCTCGTCAACGGGCGCAGCTATCGGCCTGCGCCTTCCCCGGTGGTCGTGGCCTGCATCGACGGCTGCGAATACGACTACATCACCGAAGCCGTGGCGGCGGGCGTCGCACCGTGGTTCGCGAAGGTGATCGCATCGGGCACGGCAAGGCTCGGTGACGCGGTGGTGCCGACATTCACCAACCCGAACAACCTGTCGATCGTGACCGGGGTGCCACCGTCGGTGCACGGGATCTGCGGCAATTTCTTCTACGACCGCGAAGCAGACGCGGAAGTGATGATGAACGACCCCAGGTACCTGCGCTGCGGCACGCTGCTCGCGGCGTTCTCGTCGGCGGGGGCGCGGGTGGCAGTGGTCACCGCGAAGGACAAGCTGCGGGCCCTGCTCGGGCACGGCCTGCAGGGCATCTGCTTCTCGGCCGAACGCGCCGATACGGTCACGCTGGAGGGCAACGGCATCGCCGATGCGATCGGCCTGGCCGGCATGCCGGTGCAGTCGGTGTACAGCGCAGGCCTGAGCGAATTCGTGTTCGCGGCCGGGGCTGCACTCATGGAGCGTGAGCGCCCCGACATCATGTACCTGTCGACCACCGACTATGTGCAGCACAAGGAGGCGCCCGGGACGCCGGCTGCCAATGCGTTCTACGCGATGATCGACCGCTACATGGCGCGGCTCGAGGCGGCAGGCGCGGTCATCGGACTTACCGCCGACCATGGAATGAACGCCAAGTTCGACGCCGCCGGTAATCCGGACGTGGTCTACCTGCAGGATGTGCTGGATGCCCGCCTCGGTGCGGGCGTGTGCCGGGTGATCCTGCCGATCACCGATCCGTATGTCGTCCACCATGGTGCGCTCGGTTCGTTCGCGACGGTGTACCTGCCGCCTGCGCTGTCTGCCGCGGCCACCGCCGAGTTCGTCGCCGCGCTGCCGGGCATCGAGACGGCGCTGCTTCGCGACGACGCCTGCGCACGCTTCGAACTGCCGCCGGATCGCATGGGCGACCTGGTCGTGGTGTCGCGCAAGCATGTGGTGATCGGCACCAGCGTCTCCCGCCATGACCTGTCCGGTCTCGATGCGCCGCTGCGTTCGCATGGCGGAATCTCGGAGCAGCGGGTGCCGCTGCTCGTCAACCGCCCGTTGCAGGGCGTCCCGGCCGATGCGCGGCTGCGCAATTTCGACATCTTCGACCTGCTTCTCAACCATACGACATAGCCCCGCGCGACCCCGAGGCCGGGGCGCGGCGCCAGGAGGAAAGCATGACCAGCCTGAACCCCGTTCGTGAGCGTGCGCGCCCGGACCTGCGCCCTGTAACCGCCTTGCCGGTGATCGCCGCCGCGCTGCTGCTGGTCGGTATCGCCGGCGCGCATGCACAGCCGTTTCCCCAGCCTGGCAAGGCGATCCGCCTGCTGGTGGGTTTCCCGCCGGGCGGCTCGACCGACCTGCTCGCGCGCAGCGTCGGCAACAAGCTCGGCGAGCAGCTCGGCGTGCAGGTGGTGGTCGACAACCGCGCGGGTGCGGCCGGCAACGTGGCAGCCGAGCTCGCGGCCCGGGGCAACCCCGACGGCTACACCCTGCTGATGGCGACGGTCAGCAGCCATGCGATCAATCCCGCGCTCTATCGCAGCATCCCCTACGACCCGATCGGTGACTATGCGCCGGTCAGCCTGGTGGCCTCCTATCCGCTGATCCTGGCGGTGAACCCGTCGCTCGGCGTGAAGACGGTGGCCGAACTGGTCGCGCTGGCGCGTCAGAAGCCCGGGACGCTCAACTTCTCGTCCTCCGGCAACGGTTCGCCGGGGCATCTTGCCGGGGAGCTGTTCAAGATGCTGGCCAAGGTCGAGATGACGCACATCCCCTACAAGGGTGGCGCACCGGCCACTGCGGCCGTGCTCGCGAACGAGGCCCAGCTGATCTTCGCGACGTTGCCGGGGGCGATCGGTTTCATCAAGTCGGGCAAGTTGAATGGTCCCGCGGTCACCACCGCGAAACGTTCCGGGGCGCTTCCGGACGTGCCGACGATCGCCGAGGCGGGCCTGCCCGGCTTCGCGGTCAGCTCCTGGGCCGGCCTGGTGGCACCGGCACGCACGCCGCGCGCAGTGACCGGGGCGCTGCGTGAGGCGGTGGTCAAGTCGCTCGCGGCGCCGGACCTGCGCGAGCGGCTGGCGCGCGACGGCGCCGACCCGGTCGGCAGCACGCCGGACGAGTTCGCCGCGTTCATCAAGTCCGAACTTGCGCAGTGGCGCAAGGTAGTCCAGCAGGCGAAGGCGCAGATCGACTAATCGGGCGTCCAGCCCCCGCCCAGCACCCGGTACAGCGTGACCAGGTTCTGGGCGTACTGGGCACGCAGGGTGATCTCTGCCTGCTGCGCGGAGAACAGTGATCGCTGCGCATCGAGCAGTTCGAGGTAGCTGCGCACGCCGTTGCGGAAGCCGAGTTCGGCGAGCCGGAAGCGATCCTGTTCCGCGCGTACCTGCGCCTGCTGCGCACCCAGCTGCTCGGAGAAGGTCGCGCGACCGGCCAGGGCATCGGCGACTTCGCGGAACGCGACCTGTACCGTGCGTTCGTACTGAGCGATGGCGATGCGCTGGTTGACCTCGGCCACCTTCAGGTTGGCGCGGTTGCGCCCGGCGTCGAAGATCGGCTGCAGCAGCTGGGGTGCGAAGCTCCAGGCGAAGCCGGAGGAGAACAGTGCGCTCAACTGGTTGCTGGCGACGCCGAAGCTGCCGGTCAGCGTGATGCGCGGGAAGAATGCGGCGCGCGCCGCACCGATGTTCGCATCGGCTGCGCGCAGCACCTGTTCGGCCTGGCGCACGTCGGGACGGCGCACCAGCACCTCGGAGGGAATGCCGGCCGGCAGGTCCGGCATGCCGAACGCCGAGGTGGCATCCCCGGCCAGTGTGGTCGGTGTTGGCAGCGAGGCGGGCAGCGGTTCTCCCACCAGGAGCACCAGCGCGTTCTCGTCGAGCGCGCGCTGGCGGGTGAACTGGGCGAGCGTCGCCCGCGCCGACTCGAGCAGGGTCTCGGCCTGGCGCACCTCGAGCATCGAGCTGACGCCGTTGTCGAAGCGAAGGCGGGTCAGTCGACGGGACTCTTCTCGGGTGTCCATTGTCTGGCGGGTCACGCGCAGCAGTTCGTCGTCGCCCTGGATCGTCAGGTGGAGGTTTGCGATCGCGGCGACCAGGCTGATCTGCACCGCCTTGCGCGCTTCCTCGGTGGCAAAGTACTGCGCCAGTGCCGAATCCGCGAGGCTGCGCACCCGGCCGAACAGGTCGAGCTCGTAGGCGGTGACCTGGATGCCGGCGGTGTAGACGGTGGTGCTGCCGCCATCGCCCTTGGGCTGGCGCGAGCCGGCGAGTCCGGCGCCGATGCTCGGCAGGCGGTCGGCACGGCGCACGTCGAACGCTGCGCGGGCCTGCTCGATGTTGAGTGCCGCGATGCGCAGGTCGCGGTTGTTGGCGAGCGCCAGCCGGATCAGTTCGCGCAGGCGCTCGTCCCGGAAGAACTGTTGCCACTCGATGTCTGCCGCAGGCGTGCCGCCGCCGCCCGGCCCGCCAGGGAAGCCTGCCGACACCGGAAGGGCGGGGCGCTCCGGGCGCGGCGCCATCGAGGTGCAACCGGCCAGGGTGAGTGCAAGGCCGGCCGCCACGCCGGTCGCCAGGCTGATCGGAAGGCAACGTGCGGCCAATGTGCCGGCTCGTGCGGTCATGGCTGCGGGGGCTTCCGCCGCCGGAACACACGCATCACCACGACATAGAAGAGCGGCACGAAGAACACCGCAAGCACGGTCGCGCTGATCATGCCACCCATCACGCCGGTGCCGATCGCGCGCTGGCTGGCCGAACCCGCACCCGTGGCCAGCACCAGCGGCAGCACGCCCAGGATGAATGCAAGCGAGGTCATCAGGATCGGCCGGAAGCGCAGGTGCGCCGCCTCCAGCACTGCGTCGACGACGCTCTTGCCCTGCGCATGCAGGTCCTTGGCGAATTCGATGATCAGCACCGCGTTCTTCGCCGACAGGCCGATGATGGTGATCAGCCCGACCTTGAAGTAGACATCGTTCTCGAGGCCGCGCAGCTCTGCGGCGAGCACCACGCCGAGCACGCCCAGCGGCACCACGAGTATCACCGACAGCGGGATCGTCCAGCTCTCGTAGAGCGCGGCAAGGCACAGGAACACGGCCAGCAGCGAGAACGCGAACAGGATGCTGGCGGTGGATCCGGACAGCTTCTCCTCGCGCGACTGCCCGGTCCATTCGAAGGCGAAGCCCGACGGCAGCTGGGCGGCGAGCCGCTCCATTTCCGCCAGCGCGGCGCCGGTACTCTGTCCCGGCGCAGGTTCGCCGACGATGCGCATCGCCAGATAGCCGTTGTAGCGAACCGTCTGCATCGGGCCGGTGGTCCAGCGCGGGGTCGCGAAGGCCGACAGCGGGACCGGCTGGCCCGCCGTGTTCAGCGCGTTCAGCCGCAGCAGGTCGTCGGGCTGCATGCGTGCCGGTGCATCGGCCTGCACCACCACCCGCTGCAGCCGCCCCGCATTGGGGAAATCGTTCACGTACGAGGAACCGAGTGCGGTGGACAGCACGTTGTTGATCGCGGTGAAGGTGACGCCCAGTGCGCTGGCCTTGTCGCGGTCGATGTCGAGCGCGAGCTGGGATGCATCCTCGAGTCCGTCCGGGCGCACGGCCGCGAGCAGCGGGCTCCTGGCCGCCATGCCGAGCAGCTGGCCGCGCGCGGCGAGCAGCGCTTCGCGCCCGTTGCCGCCACGGTCCTGAAGGCGCATCGCGAAGCCGGTAGCCCGCCCCAGTTCGGGGATCGGCGGCGGACTGACCGGGAAGATGAACGCGTCGCGTATGCGCGACAACCCGCCGAAGGCACGTGCGGCCAGTGCCTGCGCGGTGCTGTCCGTCCCGGGCCGGTCGTCCCAGTCGTTCAGGGTGACGAAGCCGAGCGCCGCGTTCTGTCCGGTGCCCGCAAAGCTGAAGCCGAGCACGCTGACGATGCTCTGCACCTCGGTGGTCTGCGCGAGCATGTACTTCTCGACCTCGGCCATCACTTCGCGCGTGCGGTTGACCGTCGCGCCGGGTGGCAGCTGTACGTTGACCAGGATGTTGCCCTGGTCTTCATTGGGCAGGAACGAGGTCGGCATGCGGTTGATCATCACCACCACCACGACGACGATGGCGGCATAGACGAGCAGGAAGCGCAGCGTCCTGCGCAGGAGGCCGGCGACCAGCCCCTCGTATCCTTTCGCGGTTCGCGTGAAGCGGCGGTTGAACCAGCCGAAGAAGCCGCGTTTCTCCTGGTGCTTCCCGGCCTCGACCGGCTTGAGCAGCGTCGCGCAGAGCGCGGGCGTGAATGACAGCGCGAGGAAGGCCGAGAACAGGATCGCGGTCACCATCACCGCCGAGAACTGGCGGTAGATGTTGCCGATCGCGCCGCCGAAGAAGGCGAGCGGCACGAACACAGCGACCAGCACCACGGTGACGCCGATGATCGCCCCGGAGATCTGCGACATCGCCTTGCGCGTGGCATCGACCGGCGACAGCCCCTCGGTGGTCATGATGCGCTCGACGTTCTCGACCACCACGATCGCATCGTCGACCACGATGCCGATCACCAGCACCATGCCGAACATGGTCAGCACGTTGATCGAGAAGCCCAGCGCGAGCAGCACGCCGAAGGTGCCCATCAGCGCGATCGGAACCACCAGCGTGGGGATGATCGTGTAGCGGATGTTCTGCAGGAACAGGAACATGACCAGGAACACCAGCACGACGGCCTCGATCAGGGTCGTCGCGACCTGCCGGATGGAGATCTCCACGAACTTCGAGCTGTCGTAGGGGATGGTCGCCTTCACGCCCGGCGGGAAGTAGCGCGACAGTTCGTCCAGCCGCGTCCTGATCGCCTTCGCGGTGGACAGTGCATTGCCGGTGGGCGACAGCTGCACGCCGATGCCGGTCGACGGCTGTCCGTCGAGCCGCGCCTGCGGGCTGTAGCTCTGCGCGCCGAGTTCGATCCGGGCGACGTCCTTCAGGCGGACCAGGCCGCCGTCGGTGGCCGCGCGCAGCACGATATTGCCGAACTCCTCAGGCGTGGTCAGCTGGCCCTTGACCACCACGCTGGCGAAGATGCCCTGGCCGGGCACGGTCGGCAGTGCGCCGATCGTGCCCGAGGCGACCTGGGCGTTCTGGGCGGCGATCGCCGTGGTTACGTCGGCCGACGACAACCGGTAGCCGACCATCAGGGCCGGGTCGATCCAGATACGCATCGCACGCTCGGTGCCGAACAGCTGCGCCTGGCCGACGCCGGGCACGCGCTGGATCTCGGGCAGCACGTTGCGCGACGCGTAGTCGCCGAGCGCCACCGGATCCAGGTCCGGGTTGTCCGAGGAGAGGATCACGAACAGCAGGAAGTTGGCGCGTGACTTGTCGACCCGCACGCCCTGCTGGGTCACCGCCAGCGGCAGCCGCGGCGATGCCCGGCTCAGCCGGTTCTGCACGTCCACCTGGGCCAGGTCCGGGCTGGTGCCCGGCTCGAAGCTGAGGGTGATCGAGCCGGTGCCATCGGCCTGGGCCACCGACTCGATGTAGATCAGGCCGGGCGAGCCGTTCATCTCGCGCTCGATCACGCTGAGCACGCTGTTCTCGAGCACCTGCGCCGACGCGCCGGGATAGGTGGCCGAGATGACGATCGACGGCGGCGCCACCGATGGATACTGGGCCACCGGCAACTGGGTGATCGACACCGCGCCCAGCACCAGGATGAACAGTGAGATCACCCAGGCGAAGACCGGGCGTTCGATGAAGAACGGCGCCATCAGGACCCCGCGGCGCGCGCGGTGGCCGGTGCCGGTGCCGCGGCCGGCGCACTGTCGGGCATCTTCCATGGCACCGGCTTCACCGGGCGCGTACCCTGCAGTTTCTGGAAGCCGTCGACGATGACCTGCTCACCGGCCGAGAGGCCTTCGAGCACCATCCATTGCCCGTCGCGCGAGGTGCCCAGCCGGACCCTCCGGTCCGACACCACGCCATCGGCCGCCACCACCTTCACCCGGTCGCCCTGCGCCGAACGCTGCACCGCCTGCTGGGGCAGCAGGATCGCCTGGGTGGCGCTGGCCTGTTCCAGCCGCGCGCGCACGTACATGCCTGGCAGCAGCACGCCGCGCGGGTTCGGCACCTCTGCGCGCAGCGCGATCTGCCCGGTGGCCGGGTCCACCGACAGATCGGAGAACAGCAGCCGGCCGGCCACCGGATAGACGCTGCCGTCGTCGAGCAGGATGCGCACCGGCACCGCCTCTGCCTGGCCTGCGCGGCGAAGCTCGCCGCTGGCGATCGCTGCACGCAGGCGCAGCACGTCGGCCACCGGCTGCGAGATGTTCACGTAGATCGGATCGATCTGCTGCACCACCGCCAGCGGCGTGGTCTCGCCCGCGCCGACCAGTGCGCCTTCGGTGACCAGGGTGCGTCCGATGCGTCCGGAGATCGGCGCCGTCACCGTTGCGTAGCCGAGGTTGATCTGTGCCGTCTGCAGCGAGGCCTGGCTCGCCGCAAGTTCTGCTTCCGAGAGCTTCTGCGCGGCCACTGCATTGACATAGTCCTGCTGGCTGATCGCATTGGCTTCGGCCAGCGGCTTGAAGCGTTCCGCCTGGGCACGTGTCTGCATCACGTTCGCCTCGCTGCGTGCGACCACCGCCTGCGCGGCTGCGAGCAGCGCGCGGTAGGGCGCGGCGTCGATCTGGAACAGGACCTGGCCGGCCTTGACGTCGCTGCCCTCGCTGAACAGCCGCTGCTGAAGGATGCCGGCGGCACGCGCGCGCACCTGGGCGATGCGCGAGGCTTCGGTGCGGCCGGGCAGTTCAGTGACCAGGCCTATCGTGCCCGGCGCCACGGTGACGACGCCGACTTCCGCAGGCGGGGGCGAAGCCTTGCCGTTCTTCGATGCGTCGGCTGCAGCGGTCGGACGGTCGCCGCAGCCGGCCATTGCAAGGGCGACCATGCACAGCAGGACGGGCAGGACCCGCACGACCCGCAGCGACCGGATCGAAACCGGGCCACCCCCGGGCGGCTTGACGAATCCGGTACTGCAGGCCTTCGGGGACTGGCTTGCAAAGGACATCCGTCATACCTCTCTCGACAAGCGGCAGCAGGCCGGCCCCGTCCGGCCCGGCAGGATGCCGAGCGTTTCCGCCGTCGCGTGGCGTCACGTCGCAAGAACGTGGCCCGTCTATCTCCCCGGTTGGCGGGTGCCTGCAGGTGCGGGCGGGCCGCCGGTCGTCTCGGCAGGCACGCCGCGACGCAACCCCCACCCTGCGAACGCCCATGCAGCCAGCGCCAGCGCGGCACCGGCCGGCAGGTCGATCGCATAGTGCTGCTTGAAGGTGAGCGTGCTCGCCATGCTCGCGACTGCGACGGCATGGCAGGCGATCTGCCAGGGTGCATGACCGCGGCCCACCAGCAGCATGCAGAACAGGCAGCTCGTGATGTGCAGGCTGGGCAGGCAGTTCACCGGCGCATCGATGGCGCGCACCCAGCCGGCCACCGCCGCGCTGAGCGCATCGGGCGGCCAGGCTGCAGCGAATGCCTCGCGCGGATAGCGCAGCGGCCAGGCAACGAAGATCACCGCGGCGACGGCCTGTGCCAGCAGCACGGCGTAAAGGAACCGGGTGCAGCGTGCGAGATCGGCGCAGCGCAGGTACGTGAACACCAGCAGGGGATACTGTGCCAGGTAAGGCCAGACCGTCTGCGGCAGCCACGGAAGGCGCTGCTCCCATGCCGACAGGGCGATCACCTGCGCCTGACCGGCCGCGATCCGCCCGGGCACGATGTACAGCACCGCACAGGCAAGCGCCACCAGCAATGCGGCCGTGTACTTGCCGGCCCGTGTGCGCAGCATGGGCAACCGGCCGCGGGACGGTTCATGCATCGGTGACGATGCCGTGCCTGCGGTACCACTGCGCGAACACCCGCTGCGCCCGGCGGCCGAACGGGCTGCGCCGGAGCAGCCAGAGCAGCGTGCGATTGAGCGCGTCTGCGAACGGGTGCATCGGGCGCAGGATGTCCATGAACAGCACGCAGCGACGCTCGCCGGTCTCGTTCGCCGCGCTGTGGATGCGCGTGTCGTCGAACACGAGGGTGCGTCCCTGCTGCCAGTGCAGCCGGATGCCATCGACTTCGATCCAGCAGCGCTCGCGGTCGGCGGGCAACTCGAGCGCCACCTGCACGCGCAGCAGTCCCTTGTACGGACCGCGGTGCGGCGCCAGCCGCTTGCCGGGTTCCAGGATGGAGAACATCGCGGTCTGCATGCCGGGCACCGCGCGTACGGCGGCCGCGGTGCGCGGGCACAGCGCCGCGTTGCGCACGGCCTCGATGCCGTAGGCATGCAGGACGAAGGTGCGCCAGCGGTCGTCCGAGGTGATCGGCAACTGTTCGGGCGAGATCTCGTGGAACGGCGGTATCGGCTCGCCAGCATCGACCAGTCGCCGGTACTCGGCGAGGATGTCCGGGACGGCCGCCTCTAGCGCGGGCACCCAGGGGAATACGCGCACGTCATGCACGGGCGGATCGCCATGGAGCGAGGCGCGGGCAAGGCAACGCTCGAACCGGTGCAGCAGCCGGAACGACAGTGGCACGGCATCCACGGTGCGCGGCAGGCCGGTCATCGCTGTCCGAGCACGGCCTGCAGCAGGGCCAGCCAGAAGCGATCATGGGCGAAGCCCAGGCCGCCGATGGAGGGTTGCGAATGATCGATGCCCTCCAGCTCGAGCATCGCGCTGCCGGGCCAGGACTGATCGCGGGTGAAGAACACTCCGTCGTGCGGCTGGCCGGGCTCGACGCGATCGAGCCGCTCGAAGCGCAGCTCGAGCGAAAGCGATGGCCGTTGCGCGCGGGTGGCCACCATCAGGCGACGGCAAGGCAGGCCCGCATGGTCGAGGCTGGCCGCAAGTGGCGCGATCACCGGTCCGTCCAGCTCCCTGCAGGCGGCCCGTGCGCCGAGCAGCGTGAGCAACCCGGCTTCGACCGGCTCGCGCAGGCGATCGCCCGCGCGCAGGCTGTCCCGGTGCCGCCGGTGGAACATGCTCTCCAGGCAGGGCGCGCCGGCGCGCGGCACCTGCACCCCGACGCAACCGAGCGTCGCCTGCGCCAGCTGCGGCTCGCCGGCGAGCGCAAGCTGGATTTCCAGGCCGCCCTTGCTGTGCGCGAGGAACAGCGGGCGCCGGCCCGCGTCGACCAGCGCGCGGACCTGCGCGACCAGCAGCTGCCGGTTGTGTTCGATCGTGCCGGCCGGGTCGGTGCGGGCGATCGTCGCCTGCCAGCCGAGAGAACGGATCAGCGCCAGTGGCGCCTTGAAGTGGCCGGGGATCCAGGATCCGAACAGCCCGCGCACCATCACGACGGTGCACGCCGGCAGCGCGCGCGCAGGCACCGGACCCTCCTCGCGCCCGCTGCACACACGGTCGAAGGCGTCCCGGTCCACCGCAGGTGCTTCAGCCACGGCGGCGGGCGGAATCAACGGTGCAGTGCCCGCAGCGTCATCGGGCCCGAGACTGCGACTAGAATCGCCTGCATCGTGACACCGCGACACGAGGTCCCCGCCGAATGCCCCCGAACCGCCTGCCCGAAGACCTCCGTACGTTCCTTGACCGCCAGAACCTGGGCGTGCTCGCACTGCAGTTGCTCGGCTGGGGCCTGATGATCGAGGCGCTTCACCAGGACATCGCCTTCGGATGGAAGCTGGCCATCGTCCTGCTGTTCTGCCTGATGATGCAGGGTGTGTTCTCGATGATGCACGAGTGCTTCCATCGCAACGGCCATCGGCGCCGGGGCTTCAACTGGGCGATGGGCGCCATGGCCTCGACCCTGTTCGGCAGTTCGTACACGCTGATCCGGGTGAATCACGAGGGGCATCACCAGCGCAATCGTTCGCATGCGGAGCTCGCCGAGTTCATCCTGCCCGGCGAGCGGCCCGCGTTCAAGATCGGACTCTACTACTTCGCGATCCTCGGCGGCATCTGGATCGGCAGCTTCGTCGCGACCCTGCTGCTGCCGTTCGTACCCTACCGGCATGCGCGGTCGCTGGCACTGCGCATGACCACCATGGACGGTTACAGCCGCTCGTTCGCCGAGTTCGATTCCGACGACTGGATGCTGCTGCGGCTGGAGGCTGTACTGGCGGTCGCCTGGTGGTCTGCATGCATCTGGCTGTTCGGCTGGAACTGGCAACTCCTGCTGGTGCTCTATGCCTGCTATGCGTTCTCGTATTCATCGCTGCAGTGGGTCTACCACATGCGCACGCCGCTCGATCGGATCGAAGGCGCCTACGACCTGCGCCTGCCGACGCCGGTGCGCTGGCTGTTCCTCAACTTCAACTACAACCTGTCGCATCATCGCCATCCGCGTGCGCCCTGGCAGGACCTGCATGCCGTGGTCGACCCGCGCGAGACGCAGCCGCTCTGGTACCGGTACGTATCGGTGTTCCGACCGCCCGAGCCGTATCCGGATGACCCGTCGCGGCTGGTGAAGCAGTACTTCTGATGACGGCCAGTGGTGGTGTCGCGGGTGTCGATGGCGTCGATGGCGTCGGTGGCATCGGTGACACCGGTGACCTCGGCGACCGGCTGTTGCACCACTGGTATGCCCTGTGCCGCAGCCGCGACCTCGGCCGGCGCAAGCCGCTGGCGGTGCGCCTGTTCGGCCGACGGCTGGTCGCCTTCCGCGCCGACGGCGGCCGGCCGGTGGCGCTGCACGACCGCTGCCTGCATCGGCAGGCGCCACTGTCGGCCGGCCGGGTCTGCGCGGCCCGCCTGCAGTGTCCGTACCATGGCTGGGAGTACGATGGCGAGGGGCGCGTCGTGCATGTGCCTGCGCTCGGGCGCGAGGTTGCGCCGGACGCCGGCCTGCGTGCCCTGGCGCTGCCCTGCATCGAACAGGACGGGCTGGTCTGGGCATGGCCGGGTGCGGGGGCGCCGGACGGCGCGCCGCCGCGGGTCGGGACCTGCGACGAACCCGGCTGGACGCGCTTCATCATGAAGACACGGTTCCGCGGGACGGTCGAAGCCTGCCTGGAGAATTTCCTCGACTGCCCGCATGCCACGTTCGTCCATCGCGGCTGGTTCCGCTCGCCGACCGGGGTGCCGGTGACCGCGCGCGTGACGTCGCTGCCCGATGGTGCGCAGGCCGAGTATTTCGGGGAACCGCGCCGACGCAGCGTGATCTGGGCGATGTTCTCGCCACCGGCCGGCACCCTGCAGCATGTCGACCGCTTCATCGCGCCGGCGACCAGCCAGGTCGACTATGTGTTCCCGAACAGGCTCGCCTACAGCATCACCTCGACCTGCAGCCCGGTCGAGGACGACGCGATCGAGGTCTACACGGTGATGTCGTTCCGTTTCCGCTGGCTGGGACCGCTGGTGCGGCTGTTCTTCGAACCGCTGTCGCGCTGGATCATCCGCCAGGACGTGCGCATGCTGGACCGCGTGGCCGCCAATCGCGCGGCAGATGCCCCGGCCGCACGCAGCACCGAGGCCGACCTGCTGGGGGAATCCATATGGCGCTGGCGGGCCGCCCTCGCGCGCGGCGAACCGCCGCCGGCGGCCGGTGTGGTGCGTGACGTGCGGATCGTGCTGTGACGACACTCGAAGCGCGGGTGGTGCAGGTCGATGCACTGGACGCGCCGCAGGTCGACGCGATGTACCGCCTGTACGCTGCGCACTATGACGCCTGCGCGCCCGGCCGTTTCCGCAGCGACCTCGCGGCCAAGCACCATGTGATCCTGCTCGAGGAGGCGGGGCGGCTGTGCGGCTTCTCGACCGCGGCCAACCATGCGTTCGAATGGAACGGCGAGCGGATGCAGGTGCTGTTCTCGGGCGACACCATCATCGAGCGCAGCGCCTGGGGCCAGCAGGCATTGAGCAGGGCGTTCGCGCGGCTGGCCGGCGCACTGCATGCGCGCGATCCGTCGGTGCCGCTGTACTGGCTGCTGATCTCGAAGGGGCACCGCACCTATCGCTACCTCAGCGTGTTCGCGCGCCGGTTCTTCCCCCATCCTTCGGGCGACGATGATCAGCTGCGGGCGCTTGCCGGCGCGATCGCCGCCGCTCGCTTCGGGTCCGACTTCGATCCGGCGCGCGGCGTCGTGGCCTTCCCGCGCTCGCTCGGACACCTCAAGCCCGACCTGGCAGACGTGCCGTCCCGCCTGTCGGCACGGCCGGAGGTCGCATTCTTCCTGCAGCGCAATCCGGGCTATCGCAGGGGCGACGAACTGGTCTGCCTGACCCGGCTGGCCCCGGACAACCTGCGCGCGCTGGTGCGCGCAGCCTTCCTCGCCGGCATGTCCGATGGCCTGGACTGAACTCGCCGCAGCGGTGCGCGGTGCGCGCG
Source organism: Burkholderiales bacterium (assembly GCA_044340265.1). Taxonomy (GTDB): domain Bacteria; phylum Pseudomonadota; class Gammaproteobacteria; order Burkholderiales; family CAIKXV01; genus CAIKXV01. The sequence continues at coordinate 26,172 of JBIITW010000005.1, forward strand.
ACCGCTTCGAGCGGCAGGCGGCGATGCCGGCGCAGGCACAGCAGGCACTGCTTCACTCGATCCTGTCTCGACATCGGGGCTGCGCATTCGCGCATGACCATGGCTTCGAGCGCGTGATCGATCGCTGCGCGCGGGCCATGCCTGGGTCGGACGACGGGCTCGCCGCATGGCGACAAGCCGTGCCACCCGCCGACTACGCCGGCTTCGCACCGGCCATCGATGCGATGGCTGCGGGTGCCCGGCGCGTGCTGGTCGACGAGCCACTGATCGCCTTCGAGCATACCGGCGGCAGCACCGGCGGGTCGAAGCGGGTGCCGCTCACCGCCAGCGGCCTTGCGCTGCTGCGCGAGGGACTGTTCGCCTGGCTCGACGACCTGTGCATCGAGCGGCCGGGCGTGATGCAGGGCACCAGCTACTGGTCGATCAGCCCGGCCGCGCGCCGGCCGCAGGCCAGTGCCGCGGGCGTGCCGATCGGGCTTGCCTCGGATGCCGAGTACTTCGGCGACGCAGCCGCCGCGATCGGTGGGTTGCTGTGCGTTCCACCGGCGATCGCGGCGATCGAAGACATCACGGCATGGCGCAATGCGACGCTGCGTTGCCTGCTTGCCGACGAGCGGCTTGCCATGGTGTCCGTATGGAGCCCGACGTTCTGGTCCGAGCTGTGCCGGCATGCGGTCGAAGGGCGTGAATGGCTGGTCGATGCCATCGGGCAGGGGCGTCGGGGCTTCGTGTTGCCAGGAACGTTTCCCGAGGCCCTCGTGGGTGCGCTGCCTGTGCCGCGCGCGGATCCTGCTCGTGCACGGGTGGTCGATGCGGCGCTGCGAGCACCGGTGCCCGACTGGGCGGCGGTCTGGCCTCGACTGGCGGTGCTGTCCTGCTGGACCCATGCCAGCGCCGAGGCCTGGGTGCCCGCGCTGGCCGCCGCCTTCCCCGGCGTCGAGATCCAGGGCAAGGGGTTGTTCGCGACCGAAGCGATCGTCTCCCTGCCCCTGTGCGATGGCGGCGATCCGGTCGCGGCGATCGGGTCCACGGTGATCGAGTTCGAGGACGACGAAGGTCGCTGCTTCGGCTGCCACGAAGTGGAGCAGGGCGGCGAATACACGGTGCTGGTCACCACCTCTGCCGGCCTGTATCGCTACCGGCTGGGCGATCGGGTGCGCGTCACCGGCCACTGGCAGCGTGCGCCACGGTTGCGCCTGCTCGGCCGTGGCTCGGCATCGAGCGACCTTTGTGGAGAGAAGCTCGACGAAGCCTTCGTGCTCGGCTGTGCACGGGCGCTGCGCATCGGGGCGATGCGGCTGGTGCCGATGCGCAGCCCGTCTGCGCACTACCGGCTGGTGATCGAGGGCTCCGAGTACACCGCGTCCGAGGCAGCACGGCTGGCCGCCCTGCTGGACCAGCGCCTCGCCGCCAATCCGCAGTATGCGTACGCCCGCCGGCTCGGACAGCTCGGTGCGATCGTCGCCTGTCGAATGGATCGCCTGGCATCGCGCCTGCAGGCACTCGCCGTTGCCGGCGGACAGCGGCTGGGCGATGCCAAGCCGGCGGCACTGGGCCGCATCGACGAGCCGGACCTGCAGGCGCCCGGCGGGGACGCCGCGTGAGTCGCTACCGGTTCGAACCGGCGGTGGCGGCCGACGACGCAGCGCTGCGGGCGCGCATGGCCGCAGACTGGCTGAACGGCGCGCTGTCGGTCAGCTTCCGGCGCGAGCCCTCGTATTTCGCCGGCTGCGCACTGCAGGGCGAACAGGTCCAGGTGCACAAGTGCGTCGACACCGAGAGTGGTGAACTGGTCGGCATGGGTGCGCGGCTGGTCACGCATCTCTGCATCAATGGCCAGTGGCAGCGCGTGGGGCTGCTGTCCGACCTGCGGCTGGCGGCCCATGCGCGCGGCGGTACGCTGGTTGCACGCGGCTATCGGGTGCTGCGCGCGTTGCACGAGGCCGATCCGGTCGACTTCTATCTCACCGTGATCCTCGACGGCAACCGGGCGGCCACCGGGTCCATCGCCAGCGGCAGGGCAGGGCTGCCGGCCTACCGTGATTTCGGCCGCATGCTGAGTCCGGCGATCCACCTCGACCTGCCGAAGCCGGCGTTGTCGTTGCCGGGCACCCGGTTCCGGCGGGCCGCCACCGGCGAGGAGTCGGCCGTGCTGGCGCTGCTCGCGTCCGCCGCGCCGCGCCGGCAGTTCACCCGCGACTGGTCGACGTTCGCACCCGGACTGTCGATCACCGATTTCTTCGTCGCCGAGCGCGGCAGCCACCTGGTCGCCTGTGTCGCGGCCTGGGACCAGCAGGCGCTGCGCCAGACCTACATCGAAGCCTATTCGCCGCCGCTTGCGGTGCTGCGGCCGTTCTACAACGCAGCGGCCCGGTTGCTGCCGTTGAAGCCGCTGCCCGCGCCGGGGACACGCATCCCGTATGTCTACCTTGCCGCGGTCTCGGTACTGGACGACGACCTCGGGCTCTGGCGCGCGCTGCTTCGGCATGCCTATCGTGAACTGCGCCGCGGGCCGTGGCAGCATGCGATCGTCTCGCTGCACGAGGACGATCCGCTCGCGGCCGCGCTTGCGCACTACCGTGCGATCCGCGCGGCGGGCCGCCTGTATGTCGTGCACTATGGCGACGGTGATGCGGCGGTGGCCGCCCTCGACCGTCGCACGCCCTGTCTCGATCTGTCCCGGATATGAAGCCGATGACCTTCACGCGACGCACCGACATGCCGTCGGCGCTGCTGCAGCCGGCGCGGATGCAGGGGCTGCTGCTGGCCGCCGGTGGCGACTGGGCCGTGATCCTCGCCTGCTGGGCCGCGATGTACGTCGGGCCGACGGCGCTGTGGCCGTTGTGGATGCTGCTGGTCGCCGGCCGCCTGCATGCACTCGGCGTGGTGCTGCATGATGCCTGCCACATGAAGCGGGGACCGCCGACCCTCGCCTCGCGCCTGCTGGAACTGCTCGCCGGCTATCCGATCACCTCGACCCTGCCCGCGATGCGCTATCACCACCTGCGCCACCATCGGCACAGCGGCATGGCACTCGATCCCTACTTCAAGCAAGGCGCCTCGCACCATTTCCGGCCGGCGCTGCTTGCCCGATTGCGCGGTCCGGTGATGGTGCTCGCCTGGTTCGTGCGCGGCTTCTTCGGCTGCGCAGCCCTGGCCTGGCCGCGCCTGCGCAATGCCTATGGCCGGATCTTCTTCGGCGAGCGCAGCGATGTCGACCTGACCCGGCATGCGGAGATCGACCGCTGCCTGCGCGCCGAACCGTGGCAGGCGATGTTTTTCCTGGGCGTGCTGCCGGTGGCGCTGCTGCTGCCGCAGGCCTTCCTGTACGGGTACCTGCTGCCGCTGATGCTGGCCGGCCTGTTCAACGCCAACCGCGTGGTCGCCGAGCACCTGCATGTGCGGACCACCGATCGCGCTGCCGCGACCCTGGTCGCCACCACCCGCACCCATGACTGGGGGCTGGCCGGGCGGCTGTTCCTGTTTCCACGCAACATCGGTTTCCATCTCGCCCATCACCTGCATCCGACGGTGGCGATGCAGAACCTGCCCGCGCTCGATGCCTGGTACCGGGCCAACGAGCGTGCCTATGCCGGCGAACCCGTCGGTCGTTGAACGTCAGTCGTTGAACGTCAGTCGCTGAACGTCGGATCCAGCCGTGCGGCCTGGCGAAGGCAGGCGGCCCAGTTCTTCGCCCGGTTGGCGAGCCGATCGCCACCCTGCGACTGGGACAGCGCGTATTCGCAGACCGACTCCTCGATCAGCGTGACCGGGGCGCCGCCGGACAGCGCCGCGATCTGTCCCTTGCACGCCATCTCGAGGAAGTGGTGCTCGAAGAACGCGTCCTGCACGGTGGCACCGCAGACCAGCGCGCCGTGGTTGCGCAGCAGCATGATCGACTTGTCGCCGAGGTCGCGGATCAGCGGTGCGCGCTGTTCCATGTTGAACTCGAAGCCGCCGAACGCGTGGTAGGCGATGCGCTTGTAGAACGTGACCGCCTGCTGGTTGATCATCAGCAGGCCGTGCTGCTGCGAGGACACGCCCATCGCCGCCTCGGTGTGGGTATGGAACACCGCGTTCAGGTCGGGCCGCGCGGCGAGCAGGCCGGCATGGATGACCAGGCCGCCACCGCGCAGGCGCGGGCTGTCCTGCTGCGGGTTGCCGTCGAAATCGAACTTCAGCAGGCTGGAGGCGGTGACCTCCTCGAACATCATGGTCGGCGGCTTGATCAGCAGGCGCTGCGGCTCGCCTGGCACGCGCATCGACAGGTGGTTGTAGGTGAGGTCGTTCGAGCCGTAGTGCGCGAGCAGACGGTGGCAGCAGGCGAGGTCGACGCGCGCGTTCCATTCGTCTGCGCTGACGCGGCTGCGCAGGTCGCTGCCCAGGCCGGTGGTCGAGGGATGGTTCATCGGAGCGCGTCCTCTGGCAGTGGAGTGGTCGGTGCCTGGGCGACGTCCTGGACTTCGTCCGACGGCACGTCCGATGGCACGTCCGGCAGGAAGCCGCCGGACTGGTGCCGCCATAATAAGGCGTAGTGGCCGCCGAGTCGAAGCAGGTCCTCGTGCGTGCCCTGTTCCACCACCCGTCCGGCATCCAGGATCACCAGCCGGTCCATGCGCGCGATGGTCGACAGGCGGTGCGCGATCGCGATCACCGTCTTGCCTTCCATAAGCCCGAGCAACTGTTCCTGGATCGCGCGTTCGGCCTCGCTGTCGAGTGCAGAGGTGGCCTCGTCGAGCACCAGGATCGGCGCATCCTTCAGGATCACGCGGGCGATGGCGATGCGCTGGCGCTGGCCACCGGACAGCTTCACGCCGCGCTCGCCGACATGGGCGTCGTAGCCGGTGCGCTCCTTCCAGTCCTGCAGGTCGAGGATGAAGTCGTGTGCCTGCGCCTTGCGCGCCGCGGCCACGATCTGTTCCATCGTCGCGCCGGCGCGGCCGTAGCCGATGTTGGCCGCGATCGACCGGTGCAGCAGCGACGTGTCCTGGGTCACCATGCCGATGGCTGCGCGCAGGCTCTCCTGGGTGACCGTCGAGATGTCCTGGCCGTCGATCAGGATGCGGCCCTGCTCGGCTTCGTGGAAGCGCAGCAGCAGGTTGACCAGGGTCGACTTGCCGGCACCTGATCGGCCGACCAGCCCGACGCGCTCGCCCGGCCGGATGTCGATCGTCAGGTCGTCCAGCACCTTGCGTCCATCCTCGCGCGAATAGGTGAAGGTGAGCCGCTCGAAACGGATGGCGCCACCCTGGGGGGCAGGCTTCACCGACAATGTGGTCGCGCCCGGGCGATCGGTCAGCGTCAGCGGCACCGCGATGGTCTCCATGCCCTCCTGCACCACGCCGATGTTCTCGAAGATGCCGGTGACCTCCCAGCTGACCCAGCCGGCGACGTTGGCGATCTGCCAGGCGAGCGGCAGCGCGGTGGCGACCAGCCCGGCGCCGATCACCCCTTCGCTCCAGAGATGGATGCCGATCGCCGCGGTCGAGGTGAGCAGCAGCGCATTCATCACCGCCAGCGTGAACATGAAGCGCGTGATCAGGCGCATGTGCGCGGCCATCGCCGCGGTGTGCTGGTCGATCACCTCGCGCACGAAGGCGTCCTCGTCGCGGGCGCGCGCGAACAGCTTGACGGTCAGGATGTTGGTATAGCTGTCGACCACCCGGCCCATCACCAGCGAGCGGACTTCGGAACTGGACTTCGCGAGGTCGCGCATCCGCGGCACGAAGCGGTGCAGGAAGAACACGTAGCCGACGAACCAGAGCGCGGTGGGCACGGCCAGGCGCCAGTCCACCGCCGCCATCAGCAGCAGCGCGGTGAGGCCGTAGATCACGATGTACCAGATCGCACGGATGCTGCTGACCACGCATTCGCGCAACGCGTTGCTGGTCTGCATCACCCGGTTCGCGATGCGGCCGGCGAAATCGTTCTGGAAGAACGACCAGCCCTGGCGGGCGACATGCCAGTGGCTCTGCCAGCGGATCATGCTGGTCACGCCGGGCAGCACTGCATTGTTGCGCACCAGGCTGTCGGCGAGCAGCGCGAGCGGGCGGCCGACCAGGATCAGCAGCGCCATGCCGGCCAGCATCGGCGCAGACTCGTCGAACGCTGCTGCCCGGTCGGCGTTCTCCATCAGTCCGACCAGGCGCCCGATGAACAGCGGGATCACGGTATCGATCAGCGCCACCGCGAGCCCGGTGCACAGCATCGCGATGTACAAGCCTCGGGTCTGCCGGATGAAGTGCCAGTAGAACGCGATCAGGCCCGCAGGGGGCGGGCCGGGCGGTTGCGCCGTCTGCTGCACGCGGCTTTCGAAATAGCGGAATATCGACAAGGTACGGGGCGCGGCGTGGGGTGCCGGTCTGCAGGAGGCTCGCAGCCGGCGGATGCCGGACGCACCCCTGGATTGTCCTCTCCGGAAGCCCCGGCAGCGAGCCCCTGTCGAGCGTTCAGCCTTCGAGTCGCCGCCACCGTGCAGCGAGCAGCACCAGCAGGATGCAGGCCAATGCGGTCGCCGCGGCGAGCGACCACTGGACTGCAGCGAGCCTGCGCCAGCGATCCTGCATGCCTTCGCGCAAGGCGTGCGAGAGGTCGGCAGACGATTCGATCACCATCGGCGCCAGTGCTTCCAGCGTGGCCGCGGCTGCGCGCAGGGCCGCGTCGGGACTGCCCGGGCGCAGGGCCGGCTCGATCTGGTTGCGTATGGCCTGCCAACTGGCGGCGCTGGCTTCGATGCGACGTCCGGTGGCCTCGCCCGCCTGGAAGCGCAGGCTGCGCCCCTGGCCGGTGAGGGCGGTCGGCAGTTCGCGCGCGGCCAGCGCGTCGATCATCCGGCTGCACGCCGGCGCATGGCGGCGCAGTTCCTCGGCGTACCACGCGGGCATCGGCCTGCCATCGGGTGCCTCGCGCAGTGCGGCGCGCGCCTGGTGTTCCAGGGTGCCGGCGGTCACCCGCAACTGCGCGGTCACCTGCAGTGCGGCCAGATCGTGTTCACCGGCGCGAAGCTGCCAGGCCACGAAGGCGGCTGCCACTGGCAGGGTCGCCGCGAACACGAGGGCCAGTCCGAGGGCCGGCAGGCCTGCGATGCGGCGGCGCGCCGGGGCGGGTACCGCGGCAGTACGCCCGGACGCGTGTCCGGAGGGTGGGGGAAGCAGGGAATCGGGCATTCCTGTCGTGCTCTCGCAAGGTACGGCGTCCGTATCGGCGGAGCGCCGCACAACTTGAGTGGTGTCCCGCCCGCCGCCGGTGCCGGATCAGTCGAGCATGCCTCTCGCGGCGGCATCGTCCGCCCAGGCGTCCACCAGCACGTGCAGCGCGTCCTCGGGCCAGTTGCCGCAGCGCGCGGCATAGCTGGCCAGGTGGGTGGCGGCCGCGAGGCGGCGCGACGTTGCCGGCTCGCCCGCACTGTCAGGGGGCGCCAGCGCCTCCAGCGTGTGCTGCTGGAGCTTCTCGGCGGCCAGTTCGAGCCGCTTGACGTCGCTGCGCAGCGGCGCGGTGGCATCGATGGCGAACGCGCCGATGTCGTCCTTGAGCAGCCGCCGCACGCCGCGCAGCGGCTTCACTACCTGTTCGCGCCAGCCACGCGTGGCCTCGTCGAGTCCGGCGACCCCGTCATCGTCGAGCATGCGCCCGCAGTCGGCCAGGTAGAGGAGGAACAGCACGAGGTTGACGTCCGCACCCCCTTCATCCTGCAGGGCAAGGCAGGCCGGTGGCACCTCGTGCCGCGCGTAGATGCGCAGCGAGAAATCCCAGAAGCTGTCCCTGCCCTTGGCGACGGCGGTCACGATTCAGGCGTCTCCTTCCAGCGCTTCACCGTGCGCGTGTCGATGCCGAACAGGTCGAGCGCGCGGCCGACCGTCTGGGTGACGATGTCGTCCAGGGTCTTCGGGCGATGGTAGAAGGCCGGCACCGGCGGCATGATGATCGCGCCGTTGCGCGTGGCCTGTTCCATCAGCGAGATGTGCCCTGCGTGCAGCGGGGTCTCGCGCAGCAGCAGCACGACGCGCCGGCGTTCCTTCAGGCACACGTCGGCGGCGCGCACGATCAGCTCGTCGTCGAAGGAATTGGCGATGCCCGACAGCGTCTTGATCGAGCAGGGCGCGACCAGCATGCCTTCGGTCTTGAACGAGCCGCTGGAGATCGAGGCGCCGATGTCGCGGTAGTTGTGCTGCGCGCTCGCCAGCGACTTCACGTGGTCGAGGTCGTAGTCGGTTTCCTCGACCAGCGTGCGTGCGGCCGAGGGGGACATGACCAGGTGGGTTTCCACGTCGGGCAGTTCGCGCAGGATCTCGAGTGCGCGCACGCCGTAGATGATGCCCGACGCGCCGGTGATGCCGATGATCATTCGCTTCATGCCGTTGTTCCGTCCGACGGTTGAAAAGCCAGGTGAGGGGAATATCGAAGGCCGCGAGGTTAGCAGATGCGCCGGACACACTGTTGTGCTGCACGGCCGTAGCAGCATCGGCCGGGCGCGCGGCGCGCTAGAATCGCGCCCCATGAACGACATCCCCTGGTCGCAGCGCCTGCTGCACCGCCTCGAGCCCGAGGCCGCCCATCTCGCCGCGATATCCGCACTGAAGCTGGGGGTCGCGCCGATGCCCCGGCCGTTCGATGATCCCGTCCTCTCGACCCGTGTCTGGGACCTCGCGTTCGCCAGCCCGATCGGGCTCGCGGCCGGCTTCGACAAGGATGCCGAGGTGATCGATCCGATGCTGCGCGCCGGCTTCGGCTTCGTCGAGGCGGGGTCGGTGACGCCCAGGCCGCAGCCGGGCAACCCGAAGCCGCGCCTGTACAGGCTGACCGAGGACCGCGGCGTCATCAACCGCTTCGGCTTCAACAGCCAGGGCATCGATGCCTACGTGGCGCGCCTGCGCGCGCGCTGTCGTGCCGGTGGTGAACGCGGCATCGTCGGTGCGAACGTGGGCAAGAACAAGGACACGGTCGATGGCGCGGCAGACTACGTGATCGGCATCCGTGCGGTCGCCGGCCTCGCCGACTACCTCGTGTGCAACATCTCCTCGCCGAACACGCCCGGGCTGCGCGGCATGCAGGCGCGGGCGCCGATCGAGGACCTGCTGCAACGGGTGATCGAGGCGCGGCGCGAGGCGACCCCGGCCGGCCGCCGGCCGCCGCCGCTGCTGGCCAAGGTCGGGCCCGACCTCGATGCGCAGCAGGTACAGGACATCGCCGAAGTGGCGATCTCCACCGGGGTGGACGGGCTGATCATCGGCAACACCACGATCGAGCGTCCTCCCGGCCTGTCCAGTCGCGACGCTGCCGAGGAGGGCGGCCTGTCCGGGGCGCCGCTGCTGCCCAGGGCCAATGCCTGCCTCGCCGAGTTCGCGCGCGCCACGGGCGGCCGGCTGCCGATCATCGGCTGCGGCGGTGTGTCCAGCGGTGCCGACGCCTATGCGAAGATCCGCGCCGGCGCTTCGCTGGTCCAGCTCTATTCGGCGCTGGTCTTCTACGGGCTGCCGCTGGTCAACGAGATCAAGCGCGACCTCGCGGCGCTGCTGCGCAGGGACGGTTTTGCCAGCGTCGGCGAGGCCGTCGGGGTCGACCTGCGGCGCTGAGCCCGCGCTCAGCGCACGGTGGGCGGGACCCGGCTCATGTAGATGCCGGCGCCGATCACCACCAGCGCGCCGAGCAGCAGCCAGCGGTCCGGCCATTCGTTCCAGAGCAGCACGCCGAGCAGGACGGCCCAGACCAGTCCGGTGTACTTGAACGGCGTGACCACGGCCGCGCGGCCCAGCCGTAGGCCTTCGATCATCGCGAAATGTGCGCCGGCGTTGATCACCCCGGCGAGCACGAACCAGGCCAGGGCGCCGGCGCCGACCGGCAGCCAGCTGAACGGCGTCATCAGCGCGCCACCGACACCGACGATCAGCGTGGACCAGAACAGGATGGACAGCGAATGGTCGGTGCGCGACAGGCGGCGCGACACGAGGTCACGCAATCCGTTCACCGCGGCACCGATCACCGGCAGCAGCAACGCCCATTCGAAGCTGGCCGCGCCCGGCCGGATCATCACCAGCACGCCGAGGAAGCCGACGATGATCGCGATCCACACGCGCCGCGCGACCTTCTCGCCCAGGACCGGGGCCGACAGTGCGGCGACGAAGATCGGGCTGGCGAAGGTGATCGCGGTGACCGTCGCCAGGGGCAGCAGATGGAGCGCGGAGAGGATCACGAACGTGCCGGCGAGGAACAGGGTGCCGCGCAGCAGCTGGCCGCGCCAGGACACGATGCGCAGCACGCGCGGGCCGCCGACCGCCAGCGCCCAGGCGAGGATCACCGCCAGCGCTGCGAACTGCCGTATCGTGATCACCTGGCCGATCGGATAGGTCTCGAGCAGGAACTTCGAGATCGAATCGCCGAGCATCAGCAGCAGCGCGCTGATCATCATGGCGATGATGGCGCGCGTCTGCGCAGCCGCCGCCTTCGCCTCGCCCGCCGCGTCGGGCGGCTGCGGCATCAGGCGGCCGCCCGGTCCGGCTCGACGCAGGCCAGTGCCGCACGCATCACTTCGACGCCCTGCGCCTGCGCCGTGCCGACCTTCGGCGCACGCTCGCTGAGCAGCCGGCGCCAGGCGCGCGCGCCCGGCACCGACTGGTACAGCGCCAGCATGTGGCGGGTGACCGATGCCAGCGGCGTGCCCTCGGCCATCCGGGCGCAGGCGTAGTCGATCATCGACTCGACCACTGCACGACGATCGACGCTGCGCGACGCATCGTCGAACAGGCAGCGATCGACATCGGACAGCAGCCATGGCGAGTAGTACGCGGCACGCCCGAGCATCACGCCGTCGAGCGCGAAGGTGTCGATCGCGGCGCTGCAATCGTCGATCGTCTGCAGGCCGCCATTGATGACGATCGACAACTGCGGGCGGTCGCGCTTCAGCTGGCCGACGACCGGATAGCGCAAGGGCGGGATCTCGCGGTTGTCCTTCGGGCTGAGGCCATCGAGCCAGGCGTTGCGCGCATGGACGATCAGCGTGCGGCAGCCGGCTGCCGCGACCGCGTCGACCAGCGTGTACAGGCGTTCGGTGGAATCGTCGCGGTCGATGCCGATGCGGGTCTTGACCGTCACCGGGATGCGCACCGCGGCGATCATCGCCGCCACGCCTTCCGCGACCAGCGCCGGTTCGGCCATCAGGCATGCGCCGAAACGCCCCGACTGCACGCGGTCGCTGGGACACCCTACGTTCAGGTTCACTTCGTCGTAGCCCTCGGCCTCGGCGAACGCAGCGCAGGCCGCCAGTGCCGCGGGATCGCTGCCGCCCAGCTGGATCGCGATCGGATGTTCGGCCGGGTCGAAGCGCAGGAAACGCGCGCGATCGCCGTGCAGCAGCGCACCGGTGGTCACCATCTCGGTGTACAGCCGGGCGTGGCGCGACAGCAGGCGCAGGAAATAGCGCGCATGGCGGTCGGTCAGGTCCATCATCGGCGCGACGCAGAAGCGATGGAGCGGGGCCGGCGTGGCAGGCGACAGTTGCAAGGGCTGCTCGGTGGGGGGAAACGGCCTAGAATTATCTCACCAACACCGGAATCCCACCGACCGGTGCCACCCAACACGGCGGTCGCCGTCGCCACTGAAGGCAGCAATGATCGAAGCAGCTACCCTCGACAGCCTGCGCGCGCTGGTGGGCGACCGGTTGCAGACCACCCGGGCGATCCGCGAGCAGCACTCCCACGACGAGTCCGGCCATGCCCCCGTGCTGCCCGATGCCGTGCTGTTCGTCGAATCGACCGACGATGTCGTGGCCGCGCTGCGGCTGGCCGCCGCGTGCCGGCTGCCGGTGGTGCCGTTCGGCACCGGCACCGGCATCGAGGGCGCGTCGATCCCGGTGCTCGGGGGGCTGTCGCTCGACCTGTCGCGGATGAACCGCGTGCTGTCGGTCAATGTCGACGACCTCGATGCGCGGGTGCAGGCCGGCGTGACCCGCCTGCAGCTGAACGACGCGCTGAAGGAACACGGCCTGTTCTTCCCGATCGATCCGGGTGCCGATGCCTCTATCGGCGGCATGGCCTCGACGCGCGCATCCGGCACCAATGCCGTGCGCTACGGCACGATGCGCGAGAACGTGCTCGGCCTGACCGTGGTCAGCGCCGCCGGCGAGGTGATCCGCACCGGCGGTCGTGCACGCAAGTCCGCCGCCGGCTACGACCTCACCCGCCTGTTCGTGGGGTCGGAGGGCACGCTGGGCGTGATCACCGAGGTGCAGGTCAGGCTGTATGGCCAGCCCGAGCGGATCGCCTCCGCGGTCTGCCAGTTCGAGACGCTGGAGGGCGCGGTGCGCAGCGTGATCGAGACCATCCAGCTCGGCGTGCCGGTGGCGCGCATCGAACTGCTGGACACGCTGCAGATGCAGGCCTCGATCGCGTATTCGAAGCTCGACGAGTTCGTCCCTGCGCCGACGCTGTTCTACGAGTTCCATGGCAGCGAAGCGGCCGTGGCCGAGCAGACTGCCACCGTCGCCCAACTGGCTGCGAGCCACGGTGGGGGCGACTTCCGCTGGGCGGAGAAGACCGAGGAGCGCAATCGCCTGTGGAAGGCGCGGCATGCGGCGTACTACGCGGGCCTTGCCCTGCTGCCCGGCGCACACAGCATGGTCGCCGATGTCTGCGTGCCGATCTCGCGGCTTGCCGAGTGCGTGCTCGCGGCGCAGCGCGACAGCCAGGCGGCCGGGCTGGTGGCACCGATCGTCGGCCATGTCGGCGACGGCAACTTCCATGTGACCTACCTCGCGCGCGATGCACATGAACGGGCCCTCACCGCATCGCTGCACCAGGCGCTGGTCGAACGCGCGATCGACGCCGGAGGCACCTGCACCGGCGAGCACGGCATCGGCATCGGCAAGCGCGGCTACCTCGCGCGCGAGCATGGCGAGCCGGCCGTGGGCGCGATGCAGGCGATCAAGCGCGCCTTCGATCCGCTGGGCATCATGAACCCGGGCAAGGTGCTTCCCGATGCTGCCTGAGCCTGCCGGCATGCGCCGCCCGGCGATGGTCATCTCGAACGCGACCGTCATCGACGGCAGCGGGTCGCCGCGTTTCGCCGGCGATGTCGCGATCGACGGCGATCGCGTGGTCGCGATCGCACCGCCCGGCACGCTGCACGGGGCCGCGTCGATCGATGCCACCGGCCTGGTGCTGGCCCCCGGCTTCATCGACGCGCATACCCATGACGACCGGATGCTGGTCGACGGCGGCGGGATGGCGCCGAAGGTCAGTCAGGGAGTGACCACGGTCATCGCGGGCAACTGTGGCATCTCGCTGGCCGGCATCACCCTGGGCGCCGGACGCGGCGGGCCGCCGCAACCGCTCGACCTGCTCGATGGCAGCGGTGACTGGTTCCGCTTCCCGACCTTCCGCGACTATTTCGCGGCATTCGATCGACAGCCGGCCGCGACCAATGCGGCCTTCCTGGTCGGTCATTCCACGTTGCGCGCGGCCGCGATGGATGACCTGTCACGGGCAGCCACGCCTGCGGAATGCCGCCGGATGTGCGCGGCGATCGACGAGGCGATGCAGGCCGGCGCGATCGGGCTGTCCACCGGCACCTTCTATCCGCCGGCCGCGGCCGCACCGACCTCGGAACTGATCGAGCTGTCGCGGCGGCTCAGCGACTGCGGCGGCCTGTACGTGACCCACATGCGCAACGAGGCCGAAGCGATCATGCCGGCGATCGAAGAGACGCTGGAGATCGGCCGCGCCTGCGGCATCGGCGTGGTGATCTCGCACCACAAGGTGGCCGGCATGGCCAACCACGGCCGTTCGGTGCAGACGCTTGCGCGCATCGCCGATGCGATGCAGCGGCAGCCGGTCGCGCTCGACTGCTATCCGTATGAAGCATCCTCTACCGTGCTCAGCGCAGCCCGGCTGTCGATGTCCTCGCGGGTGCTGGTGGCCTGGTCGACGCCGCATCCGGAATGTGCCGGGCGCGATCTTGCATCGATCGCCGCCGGCTGGGGCGTGTCGGCCGAGGCTGCGGTGCAGCGACTGCAGCCGGCAGGCGCGATCTATTTCATGATGGACGAGCAGGACGTGCAGCGCATCCTTGCGTTTCCCGAGACGATGATCGGTTCCGACGGCCTGCCGCACGATGCCAGCCCGCACCCGCGGCTGTGGGGGACGTTCCCCCGGGTGCTCGGGCACTACAGCCGCGATCTCGGGCTGTTTCCGCTCGAGGTCGCGGTGCACAAGATGACCGGGCTGCCGGCTGCGCGCTTCGGACTGCACGGCCGCGGGCGCATCGAGCCCGGTGCGTTTGCCGATCTCGTGCTGTTCGATCCGGCGACGGTGATCGACAGCGCGACCTTCGAGTCGCCGGTGCAGCCGGCGGCCGGCATCGACATGGTGATGGTCAACGGCACGCCGGTATGGCGGGGTGGACGAGCGACCGGGGAACGCCCCGGCCGCGTGCTGCGCAGGGAGGAACGGGCATGACCGACGGACACGGGCGCCACGCGTACAGACTCGACGCAAAGGCCGCGCTGGTCACCGGCGCGGCGAGCGGCATCGGCCGCGCGATCGCGGAGGCTTACGCGGCGGCGGGCTGCGCGGTGGTGCTCGCCGACCTGAACGGGCAGGGCGCCCGGGCGGCCGCCACGGCGATCACCGCCGCGGGTGGTCGTGCGATCGGCGTCGAGATGGACGTCACGAGCGAGCAGCAGGTGGAGGCCGGCTTCGATGCCTGCACCGCGGCCTTCGGCAGCGTCGATATCGTGGTGTCCAACGCCGGCATCCAGATCGTCAAGCCGGTGCAGGAGTTCAGCTTCGATGAGTGGCGGCGGATGATCGGCATCCATCTCGACGGCGCCTTCCTCTGCACGCGCGCCGCGCTGAGCCGGATGTATGCAGCCGGCCGCGGTGGCTGCGTGCTCTACATGGGCTCGGTGCATTCGAAGGAAGCCTCGGCGCTGAAGGCTCCCTACGTTGCCGCGAAGCATGCGCTGGTCGGCCTGGCCAAGACGGTCGCGAAGGAGGGCGGCCCGCACGGCGTGCGCACCAACGTGATCTGCCCCGGCTTCGTGAAGACGCCGCTGGTGCTGGCGCAGATCCCCGAGCTCGCGCGCCGGCACGGCATCAGCGAAGATGAAGTGGTGCGCACGATCATGCTGAAGGATACGGTCGACAACGTGTTCACCACGGTCGAGGATGTCGCGCAGACCGCGCTGTTCCTCGCCGCTTTCCCGACCGACGCGCTGACCGGACAGTCGGTGATCGTCAGCCATGGCTGGCACATGGAGTAACACACGGAGTAGCACACGGAGTAGCAGCAACCCCGAACGATGCGGCGTCCTGCACGGCGCGGACGCGAAGATTGCAGAATGGAGTGCGAGTTGAGCGACGAGACGCAAGGTTCCCCCGACGGCCTCATCTTCTTCGAGGACATGACGGTCGGACGGCATTTCAACACGGGCACGCTGACGCTCGACGAGGCGGAGATGATCCGCTTCGCCAGGGAGTTCGATCCCCAGCCGATGCACACCGATCCGGAGGCCGGACAGGCATCGATTTTCGGCGGCCTGATCGGCAGCGGCTGGTATACGGCGGCGCTGACCATGAAGCTGGTGCTCGGTGGCGACATGCGCTCTGACGAGCGGGGCAGGATCGGACTGGGGATCGAACTGCTGCGCTGGCCGGTCCCGACCCGCCCGGGGGACGTCCTGACGGCCGTTACCGAGATCCTCGAGGCGCGTCCTTCGGGGTCCCGCCCCGACCGCGGGATCGTCAAGTTGCGGACGCTGACCTACAACCAGAAGCGCGAGGTGATGCAGGAACTGGTCGCCAACGTGCTGGTGCCGCGCCGCCCGGCCTGAAGGGCTCCCTCCAGGTCTCCCGTCAGGTCTCCCACCAGGCTCCCCACTCGCGGCTACAGTTTTCCGCGCGCGGGCCGTTATCGGATGACCGGAAGGTGGATGGCGTGGGCCGTGCCGTCCCGGCCCGTGACCCCATGGCGAGCCAAGGCCTTGAGCGAAACCCCCCTTTTTCTGCATGACCCGAACGACTCGGCGCTCCTGCCGTCAGAGCGGGTTCCTTTACCCGGCCCGCGACTCGAGGCCGGTCGTGCAGCGGCAGTGGTTCCGGCAACGCCGTCGCCGCCGGGTGTTCCGGGGCCATGGGTCGCCCGTACCGAGCGGCGCGTGCTCGCCGTGCTGTTCGCCGACGTGAGCAACAGCACGGCCCTCTATGCGAAGCTGGGCGATACCCTCGCCAAGGGCGCGATCGACGAGTGCTTCGAGCGGATCCTGCTGCTGCTGGCCAAGTTCGACGGGCGGCTGGTGAAGACGATCGGGGACGAACTGCTGTGTGTCTTCGCGACCGCCGACCAGGCCGTCCTGGCTGCGAGTGAAATGCAGGTGGTGGTGGCCGAGCGCACGTTCGGTGGCCAGTCGATCCAGCTGCATATCGGACTGCACTACGGGCCTGCCCTGGTTTCGGTGAACGATGTCTACGGCAACACGGTGAACGTCGCCGGCTACCTTACGGCGGTGGCTGCAGCCGACCAGATCGTCGCCAGCGAGGCGGCGGCCGCGCAGTTGTCGGCGGCGTTGAAGAGCTGCGTGCGGCCGGTCTACCGTGCGGTGCTGAAGGGTTCCGGACGCGAGACCACCGTCTACCAGGTGGTCTGGTCCCGCAACGAAGGCGAACTCACCGAAGCGAGTTTCGATTTCGAGCGCAGGTTGCCGCCCGACATGGGCGCGCTGCTGCTCGAACATGGCGAGGACAGTGTCGAGGTCAAGGCCGAACGACCGCTGGTGCGCATTGGCCGCTCCGCGAAATGCGACCTGGTGGTGGACGCAGCGAAGGTTTCGCGCCAGCACCTGATCATCCAGTTGCGCCGCACCCACTTCTACCTGGTCGACCAGAGCATCAACGGCACCTGGGTGACCACCGAAGGCGGCAACGAGAGCCACCTGCTGCGCGCCGAGATGATGGTGACCGGTGCCGGCGTGATCTCGCTCGGCTGCCCGCAGGCCGCGGCGCCGGAGCATCGCATCCTGTTCCGCCATGATCGCCGCTCCGCGTTCCGGCTGAGCGACGCGAAGGCGGAGGTCCTGGCGTTCCCCGGCACCCGGCGCTAGCTGGCCGCTGCAGGGCAGCTAGCAGGCCACCGGCGCCAGCCGGGGCAGGGCCCCGGACCGCCGCCGGCGCCTCACATCACTTCCGCGCTGCGGCCGCCACGTCGCCCGCGTTCGCCAGCGCGCCGACCTTCCATGCCAGTCCGAGCACCTTGTCCACCTGCGCCTTCGGCAGCACGTCTTCCGCCAGCCCGCGGAATTTCCCTTCCAGGTCGGCGTCGGTCTGCGGCCGCTTCAGGCTGCCGATCGCCGCTTCGACGTACTTGCTGAGCGTGCGGCCATCCTTCAGCTTCACCTCGACCAGCGTCTGGTCCTCGTGCATCGTGGTGTCGATCACCGCGGTGACCTTGTCGCGCAGCGCGACCACCTTCGCATCGCGAACGACCGCATCGCTGTACTCGCGTTCCCCGGCAGCGCCGTAGATGAAGCCGGCTGCAGCCGAGTGGTACACGCTGAACTTGCCTTCCAGCCCGGTCTGCGGTGTCTTCTTGCCGGTGAGTTCGAGCACCAGCGGATGCACCTTGGCCAGCACCGATTCGATCTCGTCGCCCGCGAGCTTGTGTTCGTTGCGAAGCTGCACGCAGGCGTCGATGATCGGATGGATCACGATGCCACAGGCGAACGGCTTGTAGGTGTTGAGGTCGATCTCGAAGGTCTTGCCCAGCCCTTCGGTGATCTCGGCGGGATCGAACTTGGTCGACAGCACATGGGCGAAGCCGCGCGGGGCCTCGATTCCGCGGTTCGAACTGGTGAAGTTCTTTTCCGCGAGCAGCGCGGACATCAGTCCGTTCTTCGCGGCATTGCCGGGATGGAACGGCTTGCACATGGTGCCGAACATCTCGCGCAGGCCCGAGGACTGGGTGGCGGCGATGCCCAGCGCCCAGACCATCTGCTGCTCGTTCAGGCCGAGCAGCTTGCCGCAGGCGGCGGCCGCGCCCATCACCCCGGCGGTGCCGGTGATGTGCCAGCCGGTGTCGTAATGGTTCGGGTACACCGAGTTGCCGATGCGGCACTCGACCTCGACGCCCAGCACCAGTGCATGCACGAAGTCCTCGCCGCTGACCGGCCGATGCTCGGCCAGCGCCAGGATCGCAGAGCACACCGGGCCGGCCGGATGGATCACCGTCTTCAGGTGGGTGTCGTCGAAGTCGAACATGTGCGAGCTGATGCCGTTGAGCAGCGCGGCATGCAGGATGTCCAGCCGCTCGCTGCGGCCGAGCACCGAGGCCTGGGCTGCGCCCGCCATCGGCGCCAGCGCGGCCAGTGCGATGTCCATGCCTTCATGGTGCGAGCCGCCGATCGCGCAGCCGAGCCAGTTTACGAAGGTGCGCGTTGCATGATGCCGGGTGGCTGCCGGAATCGCGTCGAAACGCGACTCGACGACATACCGGGCGAGGATCCGGGTGACTTCTTCCATGTGAGGCTCCTGACGGGCATGAAAAAGCCGCGATTCTACCGAACCGCGGCTTCGGGGTACTTCCGGCTGGCAATCAGACGGTTTCGGGCATCTTCGTCCGGGTGCCGAACTGGGAGGACGACAGCGTGCCTTCGGCCACGCCGTTGGCCACAGTCTCGTCCGGGAAGATCAGCTCGACCTTGTTGCCGACCGGATCCTTGGTGAACACCTGGTAGGCATTGGTCGAAACGAGCTGCTCTTCGAACTCGACGCCAAGGGCCTTGATCCGCGACCGGTAATCGTCGATCCCGACGCAGTGGTACGCGGTATGGTCGTAGCCCGAATGCGCCTCGTCGATGCCGGTCCAGTCTTCGGGGAAACGGACGACGACATGGAGGAGCGGGTGGTCGCCGTCGTACATCCAGATGCCCTCTGACGGAAACGGCGGGCGATAGCCGACCTTCAGGCCCAGCAACCCTTCGTAGAACGCCTCGATCTTCGGCAGGTCCGAACGGCGGCAGCCGATGTTGATGTGGTGTACGGGCACGCGCGACTGGGTCATGTCTCTCTCCTGGGGATCGCGGCGTGGTCGGGCCGCGGTTGGATGATGTCCGGCTACCCCTTGACTCTACTCCCGCAGCGCCGGGGGCTCAAATGGTGCCGGCCGTTGCCGCGCTGCATGGATCGGGCGGGAAGGCTCAGTCGATCCGGACCTTTGCGGTCTTCACCACCTTGGCCAGCTTCTCGATCTCGGAACGGATCATCGCGCCGAACGCTTCCGGGGTGCTCCCGGCAATGTCGGCACCGACCCCGGTCAGCCGTTCGCGAACGTCCGGCTCCTTCAGGATACGCACCAGTTCGGCGTTGATCCGGTTGACGATCTCGCGCGGCGTACCCGCCGGCACCAGGATGCCGTTCCAGGAATTGTTGGCGTAACCGGGCAGCCCGGACTCGGCCACGGTGGGCACGCCCGGCAGCACCGGCGATCGCGTCTCGGTGGTCACCGCAAGCGCACGCAGGCGGCCGCTGCGGATGTGCGGCGTCGCGCTGATCGTGTTCTCGAACTGCATCGAGGTCTGGCCGCCGAGCAGGTCCATCAGGGCCGGGGCGGAGCTCTTGTAGGGCACGTGGACCATGTCCAGCCCGGCCAGCTGCTTGAACATCTCGCCGGAGATGTGCCCCAGTCCACCCGAACCGGACGATCCGAAGGTGAGTTCGCCCGGACGCTTCCTCGCCAGCGCGATCAGTTCCTTCACCGACTTCACCGGCAGCGACGGATTGACGACCAGCACCGCCGGGGAACTGGTCAGGTGGATCACCGGCGCGAAGTCCTTCAGCATGTCGAACGGCAGCTTGTACAGGGACGGATTCACCGCGATGGTGCCGACGGTGGCGATCACCCAGGTGTAGCCGTCCGGCGGCGACTTCACAGCGAGTTCCATGCCGATGTTGCCGTTCGCGCCGCCGCGGTTCTCGACCACCACCTGCTGGCCCCAGCCTTCGGTGACCTTCTGCGCCAGCAGTCGTGCCGTCTGGTCGGTCGGGCCGCCCGGAGTGAACGGGACGATCAGCCGGATGGGCTTGACCGGGAAGGCGGGCTGGGCCATGGCTGCAACCGGGGAGAGCAGCGCGCCCGTGGCGCCCAGGATTGCCAGGATGCGTGCGGCAGGGTGCTGCGGGACGCGTGGTGTCATTTTTGCTCCTCCGGATCGTTGTCCTTGTTTGCCAAGGACTTTAACCCGTCCGGAGGGTCGATGCACGTCTGGTGCGCTGCACCGGTAACGTCGTTCGCGCTCAGTCGACCGGCATGAACCCGGCGTCGACGATCACCTTGCGCCCCTGCGCGGAGCGCAGCAGGTCGAGGAAGGCCTGGCCCAGCGCCGGCTCGGTGCCCTTTGCTGCGCGGGCGACGCCATAGGCTGTGATCACCTGCAGCTCGCCGGGGATTTCCGCGAGCAGGTCGATGGTCGGGATCGGCTTGATCTCGCTGACCTGGGTGACCCCGATCGAGCCCGCGATGCGCTGCTCGCCGAGCCAGGTCATCGACACGTTGCCATTCGGGAAATGGCGGATCCGGTCGGCCAGCGCTTCGCGGATGCCCAGCCTGATCAGCGCATTGTCGAAGTTGCGGCCGGCCGAGGCGATCTCCGGATCGGGGTACACGACGAGGCTGGCGGCCAGCATCGTGGCGCGCAGGGCTTCCGGCGTGGACACATCGACTGGCGGATGGCCCTTCGGCACGACCACGCCCATGCCGACGCGGCCGAGCGTGCATGCCGACCCCGGCACCACCCATCCGGTGGCCGCGAGGTCGTCGAGCATCTCCGGGGTCAGCAGGATCACGTCCGCCGGTTCGCCCGCGAGCACGCGCGCCTTCTGCTGTCCGACCGCGCCGAAGGTGACCGACACGGTTGCGCCCGAGGCTTTCTCGAACACAGGGGCGAGGGCGGTGACCACCGCCTGCATCGCACCCGCACTGATGATGTTCAGCGTTGCCATGTCGGGCCTCAGGCCTTCACTTCGTTGATCAGCGGCTGGCCCTTGCACCAGCGATCGAGGTTCTCGAGGAAGATCGCCGATACGCGCGCTTCATTGCCGTCCGAGGTCGACGAGTTGTGCGGCGTGCAGATCACGTTCGGCATGTCCCACAGCGGCGACTCGGCCTGCAGCGGCTCGGTCTCGAACACGTCGAGGAAGGCGCCGCCGAGGTGGCCGGAGCGCAGCGCGGCGATCAGGTCCTGCTCGACCACCACCGGGCCGCGCGCGACGTTCATCAGGTGGGCACCCTTTGGCAGCAGCGCCAGCCGGCGTGCATCGATCATGCCGCGCGTCTCGTCGCTCAGCGGGCAGCAGAGCATCAGCCAGTCGGTCTTCGGCAGCAGTTCGTCCAGCTTCGACGGATGCACGATCTCGTCCACCACGTCGTCGGCGCGCTTGGGACTGCGCCGCACGCCGATCACCTTCAGTCCGAGCGCCTTCGCGATCGGTGCGGTGAAGCCGCCGATCGAGCCGACGCCGACGATGACCATCGTCTGCCCGCGCAGGTCCTTCGGTGCCTCGGCGTCACGCAGCGCATGCCACTTGTGGGCGCGTTGCGCCGGCAGCCACTTCATGAAGCCGCGCGACAGCATCAGCATGGCGCCGATCGTGGTCTGGGCGATCGGCTCGGCATGGGTGCCGGCACCGGTCGACACGCGGATGCCGCGCGCCATCAGTTCTCCGTAGATCGGGCGGTCGATGCCTGCGCTGGCGATCTGCAGCCACTTGAAGCCCTTCGACTGGTCGATCGGCTTGAAGAAATGCGGGCAGGCTTCCGGCACCGGCTCGTAGTGGCCGGCGTGCGACATGGATCCGAAGCGCACGTCGCGCGACAGGAAGCCGGCGTCTATGCGCGAGGCCACGTCGTCCGGCAGGTAGACGAGCTTTGTCTCGAGCCGCACCAGCTCGAACGTCGTGTTGTTGGCCTTCTCGATCTGCGCCAGCCGTTCGGCATGTTCATCGATGAAGTTCTTCGAAAGCATCAGGGTCGGCATGGCGTGTGGCTCCGGGTTCTATGGGGTCGGCGGATCAGCCGGCGGGGGGAAGGTACTTCTGTTCCCATTCGACGATGTCGTCGAGCTTCAGCGTTTCGTTGTAGTCCTTGAAGGACAGCATGCGGTCGCGCGCGCCCTTCGTGTTGCCATCGCGCTTCAGGGTGTCGAGCGCCTGGCGGATGCCGAAGCCGGCCGCGTAGCGGGCGAGCCCCGGGTAGATCGCGATCCGGAAGCCGAGTTCCTGCAGTTGCGTCGCGGTGAGTTGCCCGAGCGCGCCGCTCTCCTCGACGTTGACCAGTGCCGGTGCATCGACCGAGCCGGTGACGCGCTTCATGTCCTCGAGCAGCGTCGGGCTGTTCTTCATCTCGACGAAGATGACGTCTGCGCCCGCGGAACGATAGGCCTTCGCGCGCGCGATCGCCTCGTCGAGCCCCAGCCCGCCGGCGGCATCGGTGCGGGCGATGATCAGGAAGTCGGGGTCGCGGCGCGCGGCAACCGCCGCCTCGATCTTCTTCGCGTGTTCGAGCAGCGATACCACCGGCCGTGCGCCCGGGATATGGCCGCACTTCTTGGGCATAACCTGGTCTTCCAGGTGGATCGCGGCGACGCCACCGGCCTCGAACTCCTCGACCGTGCGCCGCACGTTCACCGCGTTGCCGTAGCCGGTGTCGGCATCGCAGATGAGCGGGATCTCGACCGCCGCGGCGGCACGGTGAGCATGCTGCGAAAACAGGGTGAGGTCGATCAGTCCGACATCGGCGCGGCCGAGCAGGCTGGCCGAGACGCCGTTGCCGGTCATGTAGACCGCTTCGAAGCCGGCCATCTCGGTCAGGCGTGCACCGTAGGCGTCATAGATGCCGGGGGCGACGATCAGCGGGCCGGAGGCCAGTCGTTCGCGAAGTCGGCGGCGGGCAGAGGGTGATGGCATGTGCGGAATCCCGGTCGCGGGCGGCGCCCGCAGGAGCGCGGATTGTAGCCGACCGGCGGCAGCGCCCATCGGCCCGCGAAGGCCTTTCCCTCAGTCGATCTTGACGTTGGATGCCTTGACGATCGCCGACCAGCGCGTGAGTTCCGACTTGACCAGGGCGGCGAGTTCGGCAGGGCTGCCGCCGATCGGGATCGCGCCGAGCGAGGACAGGCGCTCCTTCGCCTCTGCCGAGCCGAGGCCGCGGGCGATCGCCTTGGACAGGATGTCGATGATCTCCGGGCTGGTGCCGGCCGGTGCGAACACGGCATACCAGTTGGTGACCTCCCAGCCGGGCACGCCGCCTTCGGCCGAGGTCGGCACGTCGATGCCGGCCACGCGCTTCGGTGTCGCCAGCGCGATCGCCCGCAGCTTGCCGGCCTTGATCATCGGCGCGGCCGGTGCGTACTCGATCGACATCCACGGCACCTGGCCGCTGATCACGTCGGCCATCGCCGGCCCGGCGCCCTTGTAGGGAATGTGCACGAACTGCGCGCCGATCATCGAGCGCAGCATCTCGGCGGCGAGATGATGGATGGTGCCGGTGCCCGACGAGGCGTAGTTCAGGCCGGGGTTCGCCCGCGCGAACCTGACGAAATCCTGCAGCGTCTTCACCGGCAGCGAGGGGTGCACCACCAGCACGTGCGGTACCGAGGACACCAGCGATACCGGCGCGAAGTCCTTGATCGGGTCGTAGGGCAGCTTCTGCAGCACCGGGTTGATGCCATGGGTGCCCGCGGCGCCGAGCAGCAGGGTATAGCCGTCGGGCGCGGCACGCATCACATGCTCGGTGCCGATGACCCCGGACGCGCCGGCACGATTCTCGACGATGCCCGGCTGGCCCAGCTGCTCCTGGATCGCCTGTGCCGCGATGCGCGCGTTCAGGTCGAGTGCACCACCCGGGGCGAAGCCGGCGATCACGCGAACCGGCTTGGCCGGGAACTTGGCCGCCTGTGCGAACGCCACGCTGCCTGGCAGGAACACCCCGGCACCACCGGCGACCGCGGACAACAGCCCGCCGGCACCGGCAAGGGAGACGCTGCGGCGGCGTGCATCGGGCAACGGACGACGGGGGTGGCTCATCTGGGGCTTCTCCTGGAGTGCAACGATGGATGCAATGAGGGTCGTGACCCGCGCCGCTACGGCTGCACGCGGCGGGCGTCGTCGATCATCTGCCACAATCGTGACGGCGACAATGGCAGCGAGGTCGGGTTCAGTCCGTACTCGCCCAGTGCGTTGGCGATCGCGTTGACGATCACCGCCGGTGCGACGATGGTGCCGCCTTCACCGGCGCCCTTGGCCCCGATCGGATTGATCGGCGACGGGAACTCTTCCATCACGAAGGCGCGCAGGCGGGGGAAGTCGGTGGCAGTCGGGATCAGGTAGTCGGCCAGGGTGCCGGTGAGCATCTGGCCCTGTGCGTCGTAGACCATCTCTTCCAGGAAGGCGCCGCCCAGTCCCTGCACGGTGCCGCCAAGCAGCTGCCCGCGCAGCAGCAGCGGGTTGATCGCGCGGCCGACATCCTCGACCACCACATAGTCGAGCAGCGACACATGCCCGGTACGCGCATCGACCGCGACATGCGCGGCAGCCGCCCCATAGGCCCAGGTGTGGTGGTGGTTGGCGAAGGTGCCGTCGACCAGGATGGTCTCGTGCTTCGCCAGTTCCGCGAAGCCGATGCTGCGGCCGCGCGGGGACTTCGCCTCGGTGCCGGCGATCACGACCTGCTCGGGCAGGCATTCGAGGTAGGTCGCGGCGGCTTCGCACAGCGCCTGCTTGAACTTGCCCGCGGCATCGATGATCGCCGAGCCGCCCATCACGGTCGAGCGCGAGTGGTACGACCCGAAGCCCTCGTGCAGGTAGGTGGTCGAGCCGTGCAGCAGGGTCAGTGCGGACATCGGGATGCCCAGCGCATCGGCGGCGATCTGTCCGAGCGAGGTCTCGAGGCCCTGGCCGACCGAGGTCGATCCGACATAGAGCGTGACCGATCCGTCGCGCGCCAGCTCGATCTTCGCATTCTCGCGCGGGCCGGCAGCGCCCCCTTCGATGAAGCAGGCGACGCCGATGCCGTGATGCCGGCCATCGACCAGCTTGCCCTGCAGCGCGAGCTTGCCGTTCCAGTCGAACTCGGACAGGCAGCGCTCGAAGGTACGACGGTAGTCGCCGCTGTCGGCTTCCGACAGGCCGCTCGATACCGGCGCCGACGGCGTGACGGTGGCGAAATGCCAGGGCATGTCGTCCGCAGTCACCAGGTTGCGCCGGCGCACCTCGACCGCATCCATGCCGATCGCCTTTGCGCCGAGTTCGATCAGCCGCTCGCAGAACATCACGGTCTCGGCGCGGCCCGGCGCGCGATAGGTGCCGGCCGGTCCCTTGTTGGTGAACTGCACATGCGAGTCGACATGCACCGCCTCGATGCGGTACGTGTTGGTGAGGAAGTGCGGGATGTTGCGTGGCTGGATCAGACCGTTGGTGCGCGGATAGGCGCCGAGGTCGCACCAGGCAGTGCCGCGCACGCCGAGGATCGTGCCGTCGGCCGCGAAGGCCATCTCGACATCGGCCTCGCATTCGCGCGACTGCGCCATCGTCATCAGGTCTTCGCGCCGGTCGCTTATCCACTTGACCGGCCGGCCGACATGGCGTGCCGCGAACGGCACCAGGAAGTCCTCGACATAGAACTCGCCGCGGGCGCCGAAGCTGCCGCCGGTGTCGCCTTCGATGAAGTCCACTGCGCTGTCGGGCATGCCGAGCATGCGGGCGCTGGCCGAGCGGTTGAAGAAGGGCACCTTCGCCGCGCCGTAGACGACCAGCCGGCCGTTCGCGGCATCCCAGTCGGCGACCACGCCGCGCGCCTCCATCGTCACCGGTGCCTGCCGCTGCACGGTGAACTGCTCGCGCTGGATGTGCGCGGCGGCGGCGAACGCGGCGTCGATGTCGCCCCGCTTCGCAGTGAAGGTCACGCCTCGGTTGGTGGTGGTGCCGTCGAACAGCAGCGTGTCGTCGGCGGCCGACGTCTTCCAGTCGGCGACGGCCGGCAACTGCTCCAGGTCCAGATCGATCGCCTCCATCGCGTCTTCGGCCAGTGCCAAGGTGTCGGCGATGACGATCGCGATCACCTCGCCGACATGGCGGACGCGGTCCTGCACGATGACCGGCTGGCGGTAGGCTTCCATGCAGGGCAGGGGCTGCAGTCGCAGCGGTACGTGCGGCACGGGCTGGTCCGGCGCGCCCGCGATGTCGGCGGCGGTGATCACCGCATGCACGCCGGGCATCGCGCGCGCGGCGGTGGTGTCGATGCCGCGCAGTCTTGCATGTGCCACCGAGCTGCGCAGCATCGCCGCATGCAGCATGCCGGGCAGCATCACGTCGTCGGCATAGCGGCCCAGGCCGCGCAGCAGGCGCAGGTCTTCCACGCGCTGCACCGAGCGGCCGATGTAGGGGCCGTCGGCCGCCGCCTGCGCGGACTCGGGCAGGATGTCGGTCAGGCGCGCATTCATCGCGCGGCTCCTGCGGGTGCCGTGGCCGCGTGGCCATGTCCGCCCTCGCTTGCCGGTCCGCCATAGGCGGCGCGGGCATCCAGCACCGCCTCGATGATCGACACATAACCGGTGCAGCGGCACAGGTTGCCGGACAGCACTTCGCGGATGCGGTCGGCGCTGGCGTGCGGCTCGTCGGTCAGCAATGCGTGCGCGGTGGTCAGCATGCCCGGCGTGCAGAAGCCGCACTGCAGCGCGTTATGGCGGCGGAACGCAGCCTGCAATGGCGACAGCGCGTCACCGTCGGCCAGCCCTTCGACCGTGGTGATCGAACGACCTTCCATCTGCACGGCGAGCGTCAGGCAGGAACGCACTGCATCGCCGTCGACGATCACCGTGCAGGCGCCGCAGACGCCATGCTCGCAGCCGACATGGGTGCCGGTGAGCTTCAGGTTGTCGCGCAGGCAGAGTGAGAGGGTGGTGCGCGGTTCGACCTGTGCCTTGACCGCGTTGCCGTTGACCTTGAAAGAGACTTCCATCAGTGTGTTCCCCCGCTGCGGTTGCCCGCTGTTGATCTGTCGGTCGTCGCGCCACCCCCGGCACCGGACAGGGCCCGCGTAAGCGCGCGCTCGACCAGCACGCCGACCAGGTTGCGTCGATAGGCGGCGGTGGCGTGCAGGTCGTCGGCGGGGTCGCAGGCCCCGGCGGCGGCGCAGGCCGCTTCGCCGATCGATCTTGCGTCGACCACCTGCCCGTCGAGCTTCGCCTCGGCTGCGGCCAGCCGGCGCGGCCGGTCGGAGGCGCCGATCACGCCGATATGCGTGTTCATCGCGCGACCGCCTGCGTCGAGGTCGAACCAGACCGCAGTGCCCGCCATCGCGAAGTCGCCATGCCGTCGCGCGAGTTCCTCGAACGCGCTGGCGCGCGCAGCGGGCCATGCCGGGAAGGTGATCGCGGTGATCAGTTCATCGGGCTGCAGCACCGTGGTCAGTGCGCCTTCGAAGAACTCCGCCGCGGCCACGCTGCGGGTGCCGCGCTGGCTGGCAATCTCGATCGTCGCATCGCAGGCCACAGCGATGCCGGGCAACTCGGCCGCGGGATCGGCGTGCGCGAGGCTGCCGCCGACCGTACCGCGGTTGCGGATCTGGTAGTGCGCGACATGGTGGATGGCTTCGGCCATCAGCGGCAGCGCGGTCTCGAGGCGGGCATCGTCCTCGATGTCGCGCCAGCGCACCCGGGCGCCCATGCGCACGCCGCTGGCGTCGATGTCGATACGGTCCATGCCCGGCAGCAGTCGCAGGTCGACCAGCAGGCGCGGCGAGGCAAGGCGGAACGCCAGCACCGGCATCAGGCTCTGGCCACCGGCGATCGGCTTCGCGTCGCCGTCTGGATGGGCCAGCAGCGCGAGGGCTTCGGAAAGGGTGGCCGGGGCGGCGTATTCGAACTGAGGAGGCTTCATCTTGGGGGCTCGACTGTGGAGACGCTGGAGACTGTGGAAAGGGGAGGGCTAATCGGCCTTCACGCCGGCGGTCTTGATCACCTTCGACCAGCGGGCGAGTTCGCCGCGCATGTGGGTGGTCAGTTCCTCCGGCGTGCTGCCGATGGTGACTGCGTTCAGCGACGCGAGCTTGTCGCG
>JBIITW010000108.1:0-16223 GCA_044340265.1 Burkholderiales bacterium
ACCGGTGCACCGAGGCGCTCGGCCAGCGCCTTGCAGGCGTCCACGCCGTTGCCCATGATCACGCCACCGCCGGACAGGATCACCGGAAACTTGGCGCTGGCCAGCAGGTCAGCCGCCTCGTCGAGGCTCTTGCGCCCGCCCGGGCCGCGCTCGACGACGATCGGCGGATTGATCTCGCACTCGATGTCGCCGTAGAAGTAGTCGCGCGGGATGTTCAGCTGGGTCGGGCCCATCTCGAGCATCGCGCGGTCGAACGCGCGTGCCGTATGTTCGGCCATGCGCTTCGGGTTGTTCACATGCGACTGGAACTTGGTGATCTTCGAGAAGATCGGCAGCTGCTCGGTCTCCTGGAAGCCGCCCAGGCCCTGGCCCATCGAGCCGGTCTCGGGGGTCACCACGACCACCGGCGAATGCGCCCAGTAGGCGGCCGCGACCGCGGTCACGAAGTTGGTGATGCCGGGACCGTTCTGCGCGATGCACACGCCATGCTGGCCGGACACGCGCGCATAGCCGTCGGCCATGTGCGCCGCGCCCTGCTCGTGCACGGTCGGGATGAAGCGGATGCCGGCGCTGGGGAACAGGTCGAGCGCGTCCATGAAGGCGGAACCGACGATGCCGAAGACATTCGTCACGCCGTTCACGGCCATGGTCTCGACGAAGGCTTCGCTCGGGGTCATCTTCTGCTTGATGCCGGTGGCAACCTGCTGTGCAGCGACGGACGGTTCGACGGGCTTGTTCATGGCTCCTCCTGGGATGCGGTGCGGTGCGATGCAAGGTAATGAAATCCGATGCCCGGAACGATAGTGCGCCCGACTCCACCCGTCAACCGGAAAACAGGACTTGACGTCCCGATTTCCGAGACCTAAGCTGGTTCGCATGAACGTATCGGACCTGCCGGCCACGCTGACTTCCGCCGCCGCCGCCACCCTCGCGGCCACGCCGGACAACGACTCCCCGACGCTGCGCGCGTTCGCCGTCGTCGAGGCGGTCGGACGTTCCGGCCAGCCCATGCTGCTGATGGACGTGGTCGCGGCGGTCGGACTGCCCAAGGCGACGGTGCACCGCATCCTCACCCAGCTGGTCGATGGCGGCCTGTTGCGCCGGCTTCCTGGCGCCGGCTATGGCGTGGGCACGCGGCTGTCCCGGCTGGGCCGTGACCTGATCACCAACGACGCGGGCCGCCCGGCACGGCGCGCGATCCTGCAGCGGCTGGTGGACACGCTTGGCGAGACCTGCAACTTCACCATGCTCGATGGCGCGGAGATCATCTACCTCGACCGGGTGGAGACGGCCTCACCGCTGAGGGTTAACCTGCAGCCCGGCTCGCGCGTGCCGGCACACTGTTCGGCCAGCGGCAAGCTGCTGCTCGCGCACCTGGCGCCGGTGCAGTACGCCCGCCTGGCGAGCCAGCTGCCGCTGACCCGGTTCACGGCACGCACGATCGTCGATCGCGAAGCCCTTTCTGCGGAACTCGAGCGGATCCGCCAGCGCGGCTACAGCGTGGACGACGAGGAATACCTCGAAGGACTGGTCTGCGTAGCCGTTCCGGTCACCGACGAGCAGCAACGGGTCTGGGCGACGGTGGCGGTGCATGGCCCGGCCGCCCGCATGCCGATCGATGCCGCACTGGCGCGCCTGCCCGAACTGAAGGCCGCTGCCGCCGCACTCGGCGAAACGTACCGGAGCAGCAACGCGCCCTGAACCTGCAACAGGAGTTCCATCCGAAGAAGGTCATTCCGCAGCATCGCAACAGTCATCACCAGGCAGTCATCACCAGACAGTCACAACGGCAGCAACTTCGAGCGGGTCGCAGAACCGGCCGAAGGCTTCATGGCGAGTCCACCAACCGGGCTGGCCACGTTACCCAACCGAGGAGGAAGCAATGCCCCAACAGACAAGCCAGCCGGCCATCGCCGTTCATCCTTCGTCGACGCTCGCCCTGGCAGCCGTCGCCGCCATCGCCACCCTCGCCACCGCCGCGCTGGCGCTGCCCGCGTCGTCGTACGCGCAGCCCGCCTACCCGGTGAAGCCGATCCGCATGATCGTGAACTTCCCCCCCGGTGGCGGCACCGACGTCACCGCCCGGCTGATCCAGCCCTGGCTGTCGAAGGAGCTCGGCCAGACGATCGTGATCGACAACCGCGGCGGTGCTGCGGGCGCGGTCGGCGCCGAGATTGCCGCGCGCGCGGCGCCCGACGGCTACAACCTGCTCTGGACGCTGTCGTCGCACACGATCAATCCCTCTCTTTATGGGAAGCTCTCGTTCGACACCGAGCGCGACTTCGTCGCGATCACCCTCGGTGCCAACGCGCCGCAGATCGTCGTGTCGAGCATGACGCTGCCGGTGAGGGACATCAAGGAACTGATCGCCTATGCGAAAGCCAACCCCGGCAAGCTGTCTTATGCATCACCGGGCGTCGGCTCTCCCGGGCACCTGGCCGGCGAGCTGTTCAAGCAGCGCGCCGGCATCAACATGCTGCATGTGCCGTACAAGGGTGCAGGACCTGCGATTCCGGACGTGATCTCGGGCAACGTGCAACTGATGTTCGCGACGATGTCGTCCTCGATGTCGCATGTGCGCGCCGGGAAGATGCGCGCGCTCGGCGTGACCAGCCTGAAGCGTTCCGCAGGTGGACCGGACATCCCGGCCATCGCGGAGGGATTGACCGGTTTCGAGATGCCGTCGTGGTTCGGGCTGCTGGCTCCGGCCGGGACGCCGCGTCCGATCATCGATCGCCTGCACCTGGCGATGACCCGGGTGCTGGCCATCCCTGAATTGCGCGAGCAGCTGATCGCGCAGGGCGCCGATCCGGTGGGCAATACGCCGGAGCAGTTCGGCGAGCAGATACGCGAGGAGTTGAAACTTTGGGCACAGTTCATCAAGCAGACAGGCATCAAGCCGGAATGACCGGCGGCACGCGCACCATCCGGTGCCTGGTCGACCAATGGGCCGACCAGACGCCGCAGGCGCCTTTCCTGGTCGCGCCCGAGACGGGCGCGGTGATGACCTACGCCCGGCTGCAGGAGCATTGCCAGGAACTGGCGCGCGTGCTCCTGATGAACGGGCTGTCGCCGGGCGACACCGTGTCGCTGATGATGCACAACGGGTACCAGACCGCACGCCTGCTGATCGGCATCATGTACGCGGGCCTGCGCGTGCAGCCGGTCAACCTGCTGTCCCAGCCGTCGCAGCTGAAGTATGTGCTCGAGCATTCGGACACGCGGCTGGTGTTCTGCGCGCATGAGTTCATCGAACGGCTGCGCGCGCCGCTGGAGGAGATCACCGCCTCGGGCGAACGCGACATCGCGGTGTTCCCGCTCAACCCGGACCAGATCGACATCTTCGACGATCCGTATATCGCGCACGTTCCGTTGCCGCCGGTAGCCGAGGCGGACGAGGCGCTGCTGATGTACACCTCGGGCACCACCGGCGTTCCCAAGGGCGTCATCCAGACGCATCGTGCCGTCGTCTCGGGCGGCCTGTTCACCTCGCAGGCCCATGCGCTGGGGCCCGCCGACCGCGTGCTGTGCGCGCTGCCGCTGTACCACATCAACGGCCAGATCGTGACCACCGTCGCACCGCTGGTCCATGGCGGGTCGGTGGTGATGCCGCATCGCTTCTCGGCCTCGAACTTCTGGCAACTGGCGGC
The DNA here is from genome assembly GCA_044340265.1 of Burkholderiales bacterium. Classification (GTDB taxonomy): domain Bacteria; phylum Pseudomonadota; class Gammaproteobacteria; order Burkholderiales; family CAIKXV01; genus CAIKXV01. The sequence goes on from JBIITW010000108.1 coordinate 3,651, forward strand.
GGAACACCATTGCACCTGGATCAACGTCGTGCCGACGATCATCGCCTACCTGCTCAACGGCCCGGAGCCGGTGTCGCTCGGGCTAGACGTCTCGCGCATCCGCTTCTGCCGTTCGGCATCCGCGCCGCTCGCACCTGAGCAGCATCGGGCGTTCGAGGCGAAGTTCGGTATCGGCGTGATCGAGACGATGGGATTGACCGAGACCAATGCACCGGCCTTCACCAATCCGCTCGATCCGTCGCTGCGCAAGGTAGGCAGTCCGGGCCAGGCATTCGGCAACGAAGCGAAGATCATCGCTCCCGGCGGCGGCGCGCTGGCCGCGGGCGAACCCGGCGAGATCATGATCCGCGGCGACAACGTGATGAAGGGCTACTACAAGTCGGCGCAGCAGACCGCCGAGGCGTTCGACGCCGACGGCTGGCTGCACACCGGCGACATCGGCTACCTCGATGCCGACGGCTTCGTGTTCGTCACCGGCCGCATCAAGGAACTGATCATCAAGGGCGGCGAGAACATCGCGCCGCGCGAGATCGACGAGGCGCTGCTCAGGCACCCGTGCGTGCTTGAAGCGGCGGCAGTGGGCATTCCCGACGCGAACTACGGCCAGGAGATCCTCGCCTGCGTGGTTGCCAAGCCCGGGATGACGGTCACTGCAGACGAGCTGGTCGCCTTCTGCCGCAGCGAACTGGGGCCCTACAAGACGCCGAAGCGCATCCTGCTGGTCGAGGACCTGCCCAAGGGCCCCTCGGGCAAGGTCCAGCGACTGAAGCTGTCCGAGCTGTACGCCGGCTGAGTCAGCCCGCCTGGGCAGGATCTGGGCAGGCGGTCAGGCTGCCGCGCGCAGGCCGCCCGCGCCGCGGCCGGCCCCGGCGGACCGGCTGGCAGCCGCGTGGCCACCTCGTCCGGACCGCGCATCTTCATGCGCCAGCTGGAAGTACGACACCAGCGCCTGCAGCTGCGTTGCCTGCGAGGACAGTTCCTCCGCGGTGGCCGACAGTCCCTCGGACGCGGCAGCGGTCTGCTGGGTAGCGGTATTCAGCGTATCCATCGAATGGGTGATGCGCGAGACGCCCTGGCTCTGCTCGCCCGAGGCCGCGGCGATCTCCTGCACCAGGCCGCTGGTACGGTTGATCGACGGCACCATCGCGGCCAGCAATGCCCCGGCCTTCTCCGCCAGGTCCACGCTCGATCCGGCCAGCGTGCCGATCTCCTGCGCGGCGACCTGGCTGCGTTCGGCCAGCTTGCGCACTTCGGAGGCGACCACCGCAAAGCCGCGGCCATGCTCGCCGGCACGCGCTGCCTCGACCGCCGCATTCAGCGCCAGCAGGTTGGTCTGGTAGGCGATGTCGAAGATCACCGAGATCTTGGTGGCGATCGACTTCATCGCCTCGACCGTGCGCGCCACCGCCTCGCCGCCCTCGCCCGCTTCCTGCGCGGCCTTGGTCGCGATGCCGTCGGTCATCGCCGCACTGTCGGCGTTGCGCGCCACGGAGGTGCTCATCTCCTGCAGGGCCGCGCTGGTCTGGTCGACCGTCGCCGCCTGCTGGGATGCAGAGTTGGACAACGACTGCGAGGTCTCCGACACCTGCGACGAGGCGGAGGTCAGCTCGAGCGCGGCGGCCTGCACTTCACGGATCGTGCCGCTGACCGTGTCGATCAGCTGGTTGAACTTGCCGCACAGGTCGGCATGGAACGCCGACTTGCCGTCGAGGTCGATGCGCTGGGTGAAGTCGCCCTGGGTCGCGCTGTCCACCGCCGTGCCGATCTCGCGCGCGGTCGCCTCCGCCGCCTGCTGCTCGGCTTCCGACAGCGCTATACGCTCGTCATCGGCCTGCTTGCGCTGGCTCAGGTTCGACTGCATCGCACCGAGCGATGCCAGCACGCTGCCCGGCAGGGCACGGTCCGCGCCCGGCACGGCGCTCAGGTCGCCCTTGGACACACGCAGTGCGGCCTCACCCAGGGCGGCCGGCTCGGCGCCGAGCTGCGCAAGGATGCTCTTCGGGATCTGCCAGGCCAGCAGGCCGCCGATCAGCAGCGATACGGCCAGGGCGGCGAGCATCACCAGCAGGAAGCCGTCGGCTTCGGTCAGCGCGTACTTGTTCGCGGCCTGGATGCGGGCCTCTTCGAAATCGATCAGCTTGTTGATCGCCGCCAGCCACTGCACGTACTGGGGTTTCGCCTCGCCCCACAGCATCGCATTGGCGCGCCGCGTATCGCCGGCCTCCACCGCGTCGATGATGGCGCGCGTGGTCGCGACCGTCTTGTTCTCGATCTCCTTGATGCCGGCATACAGCGGCGCAAGCTCCGGCGCGGCGCCGGGCGAGGCGAGCAGCTTCTCCAGCGGTCCGGCCGACTGTGCATAGAAGGCCGCCAGCCGCTCGATCTCCGCCACTTCCCGCGCCCGGTCGGCCGGCGTCGCGCTCAGTACCACGTCGCGGATCGCGATCGCGCGGTCGTGGGCCGAGCCACGGAAATTGATCGCAAAGCGCTGGATCGGTGCGTCCATCTCGCTGTTGGCGACCAGGGCACCGTTGATGCCATGGACCTTCATCACGGCGACGCCGGTGACAGCGACCAGGATGGCCAGGATCAGCGCAAAGCCGGCGAACAGACTAGGGCGACCTGCGCCTACTCGAGCCGGATGTTCGCCTTCTGTACCACCGCCTGCCAGCGGCGCAGCTCGTCGGCGATATAGGCCGCGAACTCGCGCGGAGCACGATAATCGGTTTCCATCCCGTTGTTGGTGAAGTGCGTGCGGACCTCCTCGGTCGCCAGGATCGACCGCACCTCGCCGGTAAGCCGCTGCACGATCGGGGCCGGAATGCCCGCAGGACCCACCAGCCCGCGCCAGCCGGTGGTCAGGTAACCGGGCAGCCCGGCCTCCTCCACCGTCGGCACCTCCGGCATCAGCGGGCTGCGCTTCGCGCCCCCGACACCCAGGCCACGCAGCCGACCGGCCTTCGCATGCGGGATCACCGCCTGCAGCGTGATGCTCGACATGTGTATCTGTCCGCCCAGCAGGTCGGAGGTGGCCGCGCCACCCCCCTTGTAGTGCGCGATCACGATGTCTATCTTCGACATCACCCGCAGCAGTTCGACCCCCATGTGGCCGCTGCTGCCCAGCCCGGCGGTGCCGGCCACCAGCGTGCCGGGCTTCTGTCGGGCCATGGCGATGAAATCCTGCAGCGTGTTGACCGGCAGGGTCGCGGGCACCGTAAGTACCGTGTCACCCTTGACCATCGACGCGATCAGCGAAAACGACTTCACCGGGTCGTACTCGAGCTTCTGCAGCACCGGCTGGATGGTGTGCGCGGTATCGACCACCAGCAACGTGTAGCCATCGGGAATCGCACGCGCGACCAGCGCGGTGCCGATCACCGCGCCGGCGCCGCCGCGGTTCTCCACCAGCACCGGGCGGCCGAGCCGTTCGGCCAGCCTGGGTGCCATCACCCGTCCCACCATGTCGGTGCCCCCGCCCGCGGCGAACGGGACGACCAGCCGGATCGGCTTGGCAGGAAAGGGCTCGCCCGGCTGCGCGATCGCGGGCAGCGCCAGCGCCGCGCCGGTGAACAGCGTCGCCAGCAACGACAGCCTGGCGGGAGACGACAGGCGGGTGCCCATCGCCGTGCGGGCGGATCGGGGGTGGGTCATGGTGCGTCTCCTCCGTTGCGGACCGGCCCGGCTTCTGTGGCCGGTGCTGCCGCGGGTGAAATGGGTGCGGCCACCGCTGCCGGCAGCCGCGTCGCCGCTAGCCGGCGCAGCGCGCCAGCATGTCGTCGTCGAACTCCAGCCCGAGACCGACCTTCTGCGGCACCGCGAGCATGCCATCCTGCATCTTCGGCACCTCACGGAACAGCGGGCAGGACCAGGGCATGTACTCGACCGTCAGTCCGTTCGGGATCGCAGACACCAGATGGACATGCACCTCCGGCAACAGGTGGCTCACCACCGGCAGGTTGAAGGCCTGCGCCATGCCGGCGATCTTCAGCCAGGTCGTGATGCCGCCGGCACGCAGCACGTCGATCATCACGATGTCGACGGCGCGTGCCTCGAGCATGTGCCGGAACGGCACCGACCCGTAGACATATTCCCCGGCGGCAAGCGGCGTCTTCAACGTGCGTGCGACCTCGGCCATGCCGTGCGGATCGTCGTGCGCCACCATGTCTTCCAGCCAGTACAGCCCGTATTGTTCGATGCGCTGCCCGATCGAGATCGCCTGGCGCACGTCCCAGCGCTGGTTGATGTCGCACATCAGGTCGACATCGGGCCCGATCGCCTCGCGCACCAGGCGGATGCGCTCTTCTTCCTTCGCCGGCGTGGTGGCACCGGGCAGCGCAAGCTGTGTCTTCATCTGCCGCCAGCCCTGCTCGACCAGCGTGCGCGAGCCCTGCACGCACTGCTCGAGCGTGAAGTGGCGCATCAGCGCACCGCTGGCATAGGTCGGCACCGACGTGCGGTGGCCACCGGCCAGCGTCGACACCGGCACGCCGAGCGCCTTGCCCTTGATGTCCCAGAGCGCGATGTCGATCGCGGCCAGCGCCAGCGTGAACAGGCCACCCGGGCCGGCCGATGCACCCGCCGCGGCGCGCAGGCGGTCGCCGATCGCCTCGATGCGCAGCGGATCGTCGCCGACGATCATGCCGGCGAGGATGTCCACGCACTGCTTCAGCGCCGGGGTGAGCGGCCCGCCGAAATGGGTGAGGCCGATGCCGGTGAGCCCGGGCTGGTCGGTGTGCAGCGTGAGGGTGACGAAATTGCGCGTGCCGGCGACCATCGGTCCGCCGGCGAGTGGTTCGTCGGACGGAAGCATGGCGATCGTCGACTGGTGTCCGGTGATCTTCATCTTGCAGGTGCCTCTTCGTTTGCCGGGATCACCGGCAGCAGCAGGTAGGGGGAACGGCCGGGGCCGGCATGCAGCGTCACCCGGCCGCCGAACACCTCGGGGGGACGGTCAGCCGGGTCATCATGCAGGAACGGCCCGCAGCCGCGCATCGGATGCTTCATGTTCGAGAGCGTCGCCGCTTCGCCTTCATACTCGTAGTCGCGGCCGCGCACCGACAGCGCGATCCGGTAACCCGCGGGCACCACGATCGAGGTGGGGATGATCTCGATGTCGAGTTCCACCACTTCACCGGGCACCAGCGGTTGCAGCACGTCATGGGCATGGTAAGGCCGCCATGGCGTGCTCAGTGCCGGATCGAGCCTGCGGTGCGAGGCGCGCAGCCAGCCCTGCCCGATCGGTGTATGCGGATCGAGCGCTCCCTGGAACACCACCTCGGCACCGCCGGGTGCGAACACCCGCAGCACCGCGAAGATGTCCGCGTCGGTGGTCGAGGAGGATATGAACAGCTTGAGCGCGACCGGACCGGTGATCTCGGTTTCCGCCGCCAGCGGGGGCGTGATGAAGGTGAGTCCGTCGCCCATCGCGGCATACTCGACCGACTCGATGGCGGGGGCCGGTTCGGTGTCCAGCCGCCGCGTCGACAGCGCGAGATGCAGCGGCGTCCAGCGGGTCCGCGCGAGCGGCCACTCGTTCTCGTGGCGGCGCACGAACCGCTCGCCCGGATGGCGCACGTTCAGTTCGACCTTCGGCTGCCGGTGCCAGCCGTTGTCCTCGCCTTTCAGGAAATGGTCGAAGAAGCGCTTCTGCAGGGCCACGCCCCGGTCGGTATAGAACGGTGCCCAGTGCGACCCGCCATGCACCTCGAGCCACTTGTCGCTCGATGCCGCGCGCATGAAGCCCTCGAAATTGCCGCGCGGGTGCAGGCCCTGCCCGCCCCAGTTCGCACAGGACAGCAGCGGCACCAGCACCTTCGACAGGTCGGCCGACCGCTCCTGGAACCATTCGTCGCACAAGGGCCGGCGCAGGTACTCGCCCCACATGTCCTCGCGATTGCGCACCAGTTCGTCTTCGGACAACGTCTCCGGACCGCATGCGAGTTCCCCGGTGACGCGCGAGCGCGCCCCGCGTTCGCCCACGCCGTGCTGCACCGTCTTCACCTGCATGTCCTGCCAGTTCTTGCGGAAGGTGCAGGCGATGCCGCCATGACGGGCGCCGTCGCGGTAGTTGTCCGCCCAGCCTTCCCATACGCAGATCGCCGCCAGGTGCGGCGGCTGCATCGCCGCGACACGCCACTGGTTGGCCGCGTAGTACGAGATGCCGTTGAGTCCGACCTTGCCGGTGCACCAGGGCTGGCGCGCGACCCATTCGATGCAGTCGTGGAAATCCTGCTGCTCGCGCGCGTTGTTGTGCGCCAGGTAGCCGGGCGAGCGACCCGCGCCGCGGGAATCGAAACGCACCACCGCATACCCGTCCGGGACCCACTTCTCGGGATCGACCACCTCCCAGTTCTGGTAGCGGTTGCTGGTGCCTGAAACGGCATCCGGATGCTCGCGGGCCATGATCTCCCACGCGGTGCTGTAGCCGTCCTGAAAGGCGAGTCCCTTGCCGTACGGGCCATAGCTTGCCAGCGCCGGCCAGCGTCCGTCCGCGACCGGCCGGAAGATGTCGGCACGAAGCACGATGCCATCGCCCATCCTGACCGGCACGTCCCAGTCGATGCGCATGCCATCGCGGATCTCGCTCTGATGCTCCAGGCCCATCGCCTGCCTCCGCTCATTCATTCAACGTCTGTCCTGCACGCTCAGTCGATGCGCGCACCGGACTGGCGCACCACCTTGCCATACTTGGCGAACTCGTCGCGCAGGTAGCGGCCGAACGCCTCCGGCGTGCTGCCGGCCGGATCGTGCCCCTGCGCCTCGAGTTGGGCCCGTACCTCCGGTGACTGCACCACGGCGGCCAGCACTTCATTCAGGCGGCGGATCACCGGACGCGGGGTCTGCGCCGGCGCGAGCAATCCGAACCAGGTGATCGACGCATAGCCGGGCACGCCCGACTCCGCGATCGTAGGCACGTCGGGCAACTGGGGCGAGCGGGCCGCACTGGAGATCCCCAGCACCCGCACCCGGCCCGCCTTGATGAACTGCGCCACCGGAGCGATCGAGTTGAACATCATCGGCACCTGTCCGGCCAGCACGTCGGTCACGGCCTGCGGCGCACCCTTGTACGGGACATGGGAAAGGTTGACGCCTGCCATCGACTTGAACAGTTCCATCGCCAGATGATTGGCCGCGCCATTGCCGGCCGATGCGTAGTCGAGCTTGCCCGGCTGGGCGCGCGCCAGCGCCAGCAGCTCACCGATATTCTTCGCCGGCAGCGACGGATGCGCGATGAGCAGGAACGGGCCGCTGGAGATCAGGCCGATCGGCGCGAAATCAGTCAGCGGATCATAGGCAGCCTTCTTCTGCAGGTGCGGCAGGATCGCCAGCGGGCCGGGGCTGCTCAGGAACAGGGTGTAGCCATCGGGCAGCGCCTTGGCCGCGACCTCCGCGCCGATCAGGCCGCCTGCCCCGCCCCGGTTGTCGATGATCATCGGCTGTCCGAGCCGGCCCGCCATCGGTGCGACCACCAGGCGCGCGATGACATCCGGCGTGCCACCGGCCGGCACCGGCACGATCACGCGTATCGGACGTTCCGGCCAGGCCGCTGCCGTCGGTGCCTGCGCGTGCACCTGCGCCTGCGCCTGCACAAGCAGCATGGCGAGCAAGAGCGGGCCGGCGACCCACCCCCGTGCCGCATATTCCACCTTCAACATGATCCTCCTCCGATCGCTCCGGTGCGCCGTTGTAACCTTCCCGACGCTGGCATCATGCTACCCGATCGCGGACCCGGCACGATAGCCGGCCCGTCCCTCGCACTGCGCACAAGGAGCCGTACCGATGACCCCGTCCCAGGCCATTCCCCCTGCCGTCCCGGCGAGCGAGACGCCCGGCTCTGAACTGTCCGGCAAGGTCGCGCTGGTCACCGGCGGCGCGCGCAACATCGGCGCATGCATCTCGCTCGCGCTGGCCGCCGGCGGCGCCAGCGTGGCGATCAACACCCGCTCGTCGCGCGGCGAAGCCGAAGCACTGGCGGCCCGCATCGAAGGCGGCGGCGGCCAGGCTGGCGCATGGCTGGCCGACATCGGCGATCGCGAGGCCGTGCGGGCGATGGTCGACGGCGTGCTGGCGCGTTTCGGGCGCATCGACATCCTGGTGCTCAATGCATCGATACGCAATGAATGTGCGTTCCTCGACCTGCCCTACGAGGACTGGCGCCGCGTGATGGCCACCACGCTCGATGGCGCGTTCCATTGCAGCCAGGCCTGCCTGCCGTCGATGATCGCCGGCGGCGCGGGCAGCCTGGTCACGCTGGGCGGCCTCAGTGCACTGTCCGGCGCGAAGCGACGCATCCATGGCTCGGTGGCCAAGGGCGGGCTGGTCGCCTTCACCCGCGGCATCGCCCGCGAGTTCGCCGAACAGGGGGTGCGGGCCAACTGCGTGGTACCCGGACAGGTACTGACCGAGCGTGCGGCGCATCGCTCACCGCGTGCCGATCCGAAGGGGCTGATCCCGCTCGGCCGCGGTGGCCAGCCGGAGGAGATCGCGGCCACGGTGCGCTTCCTGTGCGGACCCGGGGCGAGCTTCATCACCGGGCAGACCGTCCATGTGAACGGTGGCCAGCTGATGACCTGATGCGCCGGTCGATCAACGCTCGGGCTGGCAATCCAGCCAACCCGAGCGCCGCCTGCGACCTACTTGACGCCGAGCAGTTCCACGTCGAACACCAGCGTCGCGTTCGGCGGAATCACGCCGCCGGCGCCGCGCGCGCCATAGCCCATCTCGGGCGGGATCACCAGCGTGCGCTGGCCGCCGACCTTCATCCCGGCGACGCCCTGGTCCCAGCCGCGGATCACCTGTCCGGCACCGAGGCCGAAGGTGAACGGGTCCTTGCGGTCGAGCGAGCTGTCGAACTTCTTGCCCTTGTTGTCCTTCGCCGCGGCGTCGAACAGCCAGCCGGTGTAGTGCACGGTGACCTGCTTGCCGGGTACGGCTTCGGCACCGGTGCCGACCTTGCGCTCGGTGATCTTCAGGCCGGCGGCCGGGGTGCTCTGTGCTTCGCTCATCGGGATCATCATCCAGGGTGTGGTCAGGGCGACAACGGCCGCCAGGAGTGCTGCGCGGGAGATCCGCAGGCTGGAACGCTTCAAGGGGTCTGCTCCATCGAAATGATCAGGGCCGGATCGTAACCGAAGCGCCGGCAAGCCGTGGACAGTCAATCGACCACCAGCGCGACCCGGCCGACCAGCCGGTTGTCGCGGATCAACTGGTGCACTTCCTCGGCCTGGTCGAGCCGGAAGGTGCGATCGACGATCGCGCGGACCTTCTTCTGCCGCAGCAGTTCGAGCGTCTGCGCGATCTCGGTGGCCGTGACGTAGCGCGAGCCGCGCACCTCTATGCCCTTGCGCACCACGGCCGTGGCATCGAGGGTGAACTTGCTCGAGTCGCCGAAGACCGCCGCCGGGCGCACGCCGACGATGACCAGCCGGCCGCCGGGCGCGAGCGCCGCGACCGAGGCCTCCAGCGTCTCCTTCGCGCCGACGACATCGATCACCGATTCGACACCACGGCCGCCGGTCAGCGCCGACACCTGCTTCGCGATGTCGCCGCGCGAACCGTCGATCAGCTCATCGGCACCGGCCGCCTGCGCGCCGGCCAGCTTGTTCTCGCCGACTTCCACCGCGATCACGCGCGCGCCGCAGGCCTTGGCTACCTGGACCACATGGATGCCCACGCCGCCGCCGGCGCCGAACACCAGCACGTTGTCGCCCGGCTGTACCCGCGCTTCCTTCGTGCATGCATGGAAGGGCGTGGCGATCGCATCGGCGGCCACCGCGGCATCGATGTCACTGACCCCGTCGGGGATCGGCACGAAGTTGCGCGCCGGCAGCACCATGTACTCGGCGTAGCCGCCGTCGCAGGCCATGCCGACATAACCCCTGAACGCGGTGCACAGCGTCTCGCGTCCCCCACGGCAGTAGCGGCATTGCCCGCAGGTCAGGTAGAAATGGTTGGTGACCCGCTGTCCGATGGCAAATCCGGACACCTCGGATCCGATCGCCACGACCTCCCCGGCCACCTCGTGCCCGGGGATGCGTGGATAGGCCGTCACCTGCCCCGGGTTGGCGATCATGTGCACCACGGTCAGCCCGACGCCGACCGCCTTCACCCGGATCTTCACGTCGTTCGGACCGACCGTGGGTTCCTTCACGTCCTCGAGCACGAGCGGGCGACCGATCGCGTGCAGCACCATCGCTTTCATTCATTCACTCCAACGATTGCAGGGCCGGCGACAGGCCGACATCAGGCATAAAACATCAGACATCGGCCTGGCTGTGATGGTCGGCCGAGCTGTGCGAGCGGATCTCGCGCACCGGCGTCCCGCCACCGATGTCGCGCCCGGTCGCCATCCAGGTACAGACGCTGGCGCCGGGGGCCCATACCGTCTTGTATGCACCGGGCGCGAAGAACTCGACGAACACCATGTCCTCGTCACCATCGCTGATGAAGAAGTGGCGTTCGCGGTCGGCGAACCAGACGACATCCCCGGCGCGTACCGGGAACGGTTCCTCGTTGGCATGCGCAACACCATGGCCCTGCAGCATGTACATGAAGTGCTCGGCGCCCTCATGGTGGTGGTTGGCCGCGCAGGTGCCGGGCGGGTAGATGATCATCTCGCCCTTGATCGCCGTGGTGCCGAACAGCTTGGGCGTGACCAGGTAGATGCGCTTCCTGGCATCGTGTTCGGAATCGAGCACCGGCTCGCGCTTCCAGTCGATCACGCGCAGCGGCGGCGGCGCAGTGTCCAGCGCCGGATCGAGGTCGGCTGCACCGGGCACCTCGGCAAACAGCACATGGGCCCCCGCGGCACTGGCCAGCGAGCCGCGGAAACCGGGCGGCAGGAACACCACATGGGAGTCGCCCAGCGGCAGCGGGGTGGCGGCGCCGGGCGCCGCATCGGTCAGCGTCGCAGCACCGGCCAGCATCTGGAACCAGCCGAGACTGCGCGGCCCGATCTCGACCGACGCGACCGAATTCGCGCCCAGCGACAATCGATCGAGCAGGATGCGGGTGCCTGCCACCCGCTTTTCAGTCAGCAGCCGTTGCCGCAGCACGCCAGCGCCGAACGGCTCGCCGGCTACGCTGGACTCGTTGAACGTGATCGCCATCGTCATCCTCCTCCGGCGCGATTGCGCCCTGGCGCGAACTCTAGTCGCGGACCGTTGCCGATGCAAATCGCCGGCCAAAAACACTACACTTGCGGGGATGAAATTCCGGCGCCGCAGGCGCACAGGCCAGCCCGGCCGCGCTGCGGGACGATCCGGATCCATGGAGGATCGATTGGACCACCCGAACCAGAGAATGCTTCGCACGGCGCTCGGCTGCGCCGTGCTCGCCGGCTCGTCGCTGCTGCCGGCCACTGCCTACGCGCAGGCCGACGGCAGCGGTGCCTTCCCGACGCGGCCGGTACGCCTGGTCGTACCCTTCCCGCCCGGCAGTGCCAGTGACTTCCTCGGCCGTCAGCTGGGCGCCCTTCTCGGGGAGGGCTACAAGCAGCAGGTGGTGGTCGACAACCGGCCGGGTGCCGGCGGCCTGATCGGCAGCCAGCTGATCGTCAACGGCGGCGCCGACGGACACACGCTGGGACTGGTCGGGGCGCCGCACTTCGTCGGCGTGCTGATGCAGCCGAAGCCGGCCTACCGTCCGATCGAAGACGTGACGATGATCACCCAGGTCGCCACCATCCCCAACCTGCTGACCGTCGCGCCGAACCTGCCGGTGAAGTCGGTGCAGGAGCTGATCGCCTATGCCCGGGCGCGCCCGGGCGAGCTCAACTATGCGTCGCTCGGCGTCGGCTCCTTCGCCCACACCGCCGGCGAGATCTTCCGCAGTGCGGCCGGCATCAAGGTCGTGCATGTCCCGTTCAAGTCGATCGCCGACGTGAACTCCGAGCTCCAGGCCGGACGCATCCACTTCCTGATCTTCACCGCACCGTCCAGCCAGGCGCTGATCGGCGAAGGCCGCGGCCGGCCGCTTGCGGTCACCACCGCGAAGCGCAATCCCGCCTTCCCCGACCTGCCGACGCTCGGCGAAGCCGGGCTGCCTGCGGCCACCAACGACGCCTGGTTCGGCGTGATCGCGCCCGCAGCCCTGCCCCGGCCGCTCGCCGCGCGCATCTATACCGACATCAACCGCGTGCTTCGCTCGCCGGAGGCGAGGGAACGTTTCGCCCGGCAGGGGGCCGAACCGACCTTCGAATCGACGCAGCAGAGTTTCCTCGCGATGATGAAATCGGAGTTCGCGCGCTACGCGAAGCTGGTGAAGGAGTTCGGCGACCAGGCACAGTAGGCACAGCAGGCCGCCGATCCGGCACGGACGAAAAAAAGGCCCGGCGATGCCGGGCCTTTTTTCGTGCTGCGCGCCTGCGGCTGCGTTCAGATGCCGCCGAACAGCATGTACTTCACCTCCATGAACTCGTCCAGGCCGTACTTCGAGCCTTCGCGCCCCAGGCCGGACTGCTTGACGCCGCCGAACGGCGCGATCTCGTTCGAGATGATGCCTGCATTGATGCCCACCATGCCCGACTCGATCGCCTCGCCGACCCGGAAGCAGCGCCCGACGTCGCGGCTGTAG
>JBIITW010000109.1:0-16205 GCA_044340265.1 Burkholderiales bacterium
CTCCGATCTTGCGCACCTGGACGTCCGCGACCACGTAGTCGGTGCGCTCGGGGCCGAACACGGATCCCGGCTTCGGCGCGCAGCCGCGCACCAGCTGGTAGGCGGCGGCGAGTTCGCGGTCGGTGCAGCCGAGCACACGCAACAGGCGGTGCGTGTCTGGCGCTGCGAGTTCGCCCAGGTGATGGCGCACGATGCGGCAGGCAAGTGCAAGGCCTGGCGTGTCGTCGTCACGGTCGCCGAGCTGGAGGAGAAGGCATTCCTCCAGCGTGCGTGCGGCCACCCCGGCCGGTTCGAAGCTCTGCACCAGCCGCAGCACCACCATCAGTTCGTCGAACTCGACCTTCTCTGACGGCGGACACATCGCGATCATGTCGTCCAGCGGCATGCGCAGGTAGCCGTCGGGCTCCAGCGCGTGGATGACCAGCTGGGCGAGTTGCCGGTCCCGCTCGTTCACCCGGCAGGCCGACAGCTGCTCGAGCAGGTGATCGCGCAGGCAGACCGAGGCCATCGCGAAGTGTGTCGCGTCCGTGTCGTCGCCGGAGCGGGTTCCCGCGCCGGTGGACAGCGAATCCTCGTACCGGTACGACGCGTCGTCCCAGTCTCCCGATCCTTCGGGTTGCACGACGCCCTCGCCGGTCGCGGCCGGGGTGTCGGCCGACAGCGCCGTATCCGACTCGTTGTCATCCGCACTGGCACCGCCCACGCCCGTCTCGAGGCGAGGGAACTCCTCCCGCTCGAGGAACGGATTGTTTGCGAGCGTTTCCTCGATTTCCTGCTCGAAGGCCGCGGCCGACAGCTGCAGCAGCCGTATCGAGTGCTGCAGCTGGGGTGTCATCGCAAGCTGCTGGCTCGCGCGTCCCTGCAGGGAGGCTCTCATCCGGGGGCCCCGGGGCGGCTGGGGGATGGACTGGCGTCAGATCGACGGCGGACGTCGGCCGATGACTGCGAACGCCACGGCCAGGATCAGCCCGACGATGAACAGCGCCCAGGCGATGTTGGCCGCGGTGCCGGCGAGCCCGCCGATGCCGAGCAACGCGGCAACGATGGCGATGATCAGGAAGACTGCTGCCCAGTAGAACATGGTCGACTCCTAGGTTGTTTCGAAGGCTGCACGCGGGGCGTGCATCGTGGTTCCGGGATCAGCGACGCGTCTTTTCCGCGCTGTCCTGCAGGCTTTCGCCGCCGCGTTCGATGTCCTTGCCGACGCCTGCCACGGTGTTGCATCCGGCAAGGCTGAAGGTGGCCAGGAGCAGAGCTGCAAGAATGGTGCGCATGGGGCTCTCCTTGATGAGGTCGTTCTCGATGTGTCGGGTGGTGCTCCCCTGCATTCCGCAACGTACATGCCCGACGCCGTCGGGTAGCCGGACGGTGAAGGTGAAGGCGCAGGCGATCGATGGAAACTCAGCCAGGCGAGGGGGGCTGGCGTGTTCGCCCGGTCAGGCCCGCCGCCAGTGCACCCACTGCACCCACTGGCCGATGAGGGCGGTGATCGCGAGCACGATGTTGGTCACCACGAACACTGCGTTGCCGGCCTGGAAGCTGTACCACGCGAACCCCAGCGAGGCGGTCAGCTGGCCGATGAAGAGCCAGCTGGAAACGCCATGGCCGGGCCCGGTGCGCCATTGCACCTGCACCTGCCGCACGATCGTCGCGAACAGCACGATTGCACTGCCCCATCCCACCCATTCAGCACTCACGCCGTTCGATCCTTTCGTCGGTCGTGATGCTGGAAGCACGGGGCGTGCCCCGGGATCAGCGCACTTTCAGGCGCCAGAGCGAGACATGTTCCGCCGAGCGCGCCGCATGCAGCGGGTCGCGCGGGTCTCCTGCCTTCGGATGTGCCGGTCGCGTGTCGATGCGGTCGACCACGCGCAGGCCACCGGCCTGGATCATCGCCTCCAGGTCGGCACGGCTGCGCAGCCCCAGGTGTTCGGCAAGGTCGGACAGGACCAGCCAGCCTTCGCCATCGGGCGCCAGGTGCGACGACAGGCCGGCGAGGAAGCCACGCAGCATCCGGCTGTCCGGATCGTAGATCGCCTGTTCCAGCGTTGAACTCGGGCGCGCCGGGACCCAGGGCGGATTGCAGACGACCAGGGGCGCACGGCCTGCAGGGAACAGGTCGGTTTCGACGACCTGCACCCGCCGCTCCAGCCCCAGGCGCGCCAGGTTTTCGCGCGCGCAGGCAAGCGCACGCGGGTCCTGGTCGGTCGCGACGATTCGTTCGACGCCGCGTCGCGCAAGCACTGCCGCCAGTACGCCGGTGCCGGTGCCGATGTCGAAGGCCAGCGGCACGCCGGCCTCCGGCAACGGCGCCTCTGACACCAGTTCGACATACTCGCTGCGGATCGGGGCGAAGACGCCGTAGTGCGGATGGATGCGCTCGCCCATCGCCGGGATCTCCACTCCGTTGCGCCGCCATTCGTGCGCGCCGATCAGGCCGAGCAATTCGCGCAGCGAGGCAACATACGGCTCGTCTGCGGGCCCGTAGGCGGCTTCGCAGGCAGCAGCGACGTCCGGGGCGCGGCGCAGCGGAATGACATGGCCGGGATCGAACGGAATCACCAGCATGCCCAGGGTGTGTGCGCGCTGCGCCTGAACCATCCGATGCCGGTGGAAGGCCTCTGCCGGGGTCGGCATTGCGGCCGCCGGCGCTGGCGCAGCCGCGGCGCCAGCCTTCTTGCGCGCCTTGGCCCGCGCACGCGCCTTCGCCTTGACCGGCGTGCGATCGACGCGGCGTGTCAGTGCGATGAGCAGGTGGCGCGCGTTCTGGAAGTCGCCCTGCCAGACGAGGGCGGTGCCTTCGCTGGCGAGCCGGTAGGCCGTGTCGGCGGGTGTCGTGTCGTCCACGGCCACCACCCGCTTCGGCGGTACGGTGCCGTTCTCGGAGCGCCAGCGGACGGCTTGCGGTCCGTCGGGACCGTCCCAGGAGAGCACGGGATGGGTCGTCACGGGGGAGGCGGGTGAGGTGGTCATGTGCCGAGTATGCTTGATGTCCATCCTGCGGGCACGCAGCCGCCTCGCCAGCGCGCCAACCGGCCATGGCTTCAGGCGCGTGCGCATCGGCGCGTCGGCACCACATGGGACATCGCCGGAGTCGCTTCGACCCGGCCCCCATGTCGGTCCGGGTGCTGGACAAATCGAGGGGCGGTGCGCATCATCCGCCCGAGAAGAAAATCAGTCACCAAGGAGGATGCAGATGTCGTCTGGAAAACGCATTCCGGCGGGCGCCACGCCGGCCTTGCTGTCATTCGCCGTGCTGGGCTGCATGTCCCTCGCACCCGTCGCTGAAGCGCAGGCACAGACCCAGTTTCCGGTAAAGCCGATTCGTCTCATCGTCGGCAGCGCCGCAGGTTCCGGTCCGGACATCATCGGACGCGCGATGGCCGACCGCCTCGGTGAAACCTGGGGCCAGCGGATGATCGTCGACCCGCGCCCCGGCGCAGCCGGTGCGATCAGCGCCGACCTCGCGATGGCGGCCGTGCCCGATGGCTACACGATGATGATGCTCACCTCGCAGCTGTTCGTCGCATCCCAGGTGCTGTCCGGCCTGAAGTTCGACCTCGCGCGTGACTTCCAGTCGATCGCCTTCATCGGCACGGTGCCGTTCGTGCTGCTTGCCAACAACCAGGTTCCGGCGAAGACGCTGAAGGAACTGATCGAGATCGCGCGCAAGGCGCCCGGCTCGATTCGCTACGGCTCGGCGGGCACCGGTGCGTCCGAGCATCTGTCCGGCGTGCTGCTCACGCAGCTGACCAACACCAACATGCTCCACGTGCCCTACAAGGGCGTGCCGCAGGCGATCACCGATGCGATGGCCAACGAGGTGCAGATCACCTATGCCGTCGTGCCCGCCGCCATGCCGCATGTGCAGTCGGGGCGCCTGCGGGCGCTGGGGGTGACCACGCCGACGCGTGCGCCGCTGTTGCCCGATGCGCCGTCGATCTCGGAAGTGGTTCCCGGCTATGCGATGTACGGCTGGTACAGCGTGGTCGCGCCGACCGGTACGCCTGCCGCCATCCTGAACCAGGCCAGCAGCGAGATGGTGCGGGTGATGAAGGAGCCGGCCTTCGGGGAGCGGCTGAGGGCGCTCGGCGTCGACCTGGTGGCCGGAGACCGGAAGGTGCTCGACCAGTGGCGCGTCGAAGAGCTCCGCCGCATCCGCGACGTGGTCAAGATGGCGGGCGCCAGGCAATAGCGGCGCGCCCGGTCCTCACGGTCGAGACGCACCTTGCCCGGCTTCATGCGACCCGTGTCTTTACCCTGCCTGCGGGAAGTACGGATAGTTGTTCGGATGGACCTGCCCCGAGGTGATCGCCTCGTCGCGTGCCCACCAGCGGTATGCCGAGTGCTGGGCGCGCGGCAATGCATCGAGCTCCACCGGCAGGTCGATGCGGCAGGCGATCACCACGTAGTGGGTCGAGATGCCGGGCGCACCTGCGAAATTCGTTTCGTACAGGTGGGTGTACAGGCCGAGCAGGGGCGCGTCGGCGCGGGACAGCGCGACGCCCAGTTCGATCCGGGTCAGCCGCGCGAAGGCATCATCCAGCGGCTCGTCCTTCAGGATGCGGCCGCCCGGGACGAACCAGCAGCCGCGCGCCGGTTCATTGGTGCGCTGGCCCATCAGCAACCGGCCGGCTGCGTCGGGTACGACCAGGTCGATCGCTACCAGCGGCGTGTCGCGCACCACCGCGAGGAAGGCATCGTGCGACAGCGGCCGAGGTCCGGGAAGGGCGGTCATGGGCGTCGAGGTTCCTGCGTTCAGCGTCTGTGGCTGCGTCCGAACCAGATCGTGCCCGCCAGCGCAGCGAACATCACGCACAGGATCAGCCGCATCATCGGCAGCGGCGCATCCGGCGTGTCTTCGGTCGGCCACTGGGCGTAGGCCATGAACGCCCAGTAGAGCGAGAAGGCGAGGCTGGTGGCGGCGGCGATCTGCGGACGGGTCATCGGTTCATGCGGTCGGGGAAGGCCCGGAGAGTGACCGAGCCGGGACCGGACTGCAAGGCCCTTGCCGAACATCGGCCGATCGGCGATAAAAGACCCTTCGACCCGCATCCACAAAGAGGAACGCCGATGGCTACGCCGACAGGTGTGATCGAAACGAAGCTGTCCGGCATGGGCCTGGCGCTGCCGCCCGTGCATCCCTACCCGAGCCCCAACCGCACGGCCGCCGTGCGCGTCGGCAACCTGCTGTTCCTGTCCGGCCATGGTACGGGCCGGCAGGAAATGGCGCTCGGTATCAAGCAGTATGGCAAGGTCGGTGGCGATGTCACCGAGGCCGAAGCGCAACTGTGTGCGAAGTCCGTCGCGCTGGCGATGATGGCCTCGATCAAGGCCGAAGTCGGCGACCTCGACAAGGTGCGGCGGGTGATCCGCCTGTACGGCATGGTCAACAGCGCGCCCGGATTCGACCGCCAGTTCTCGGTGATCGATGGCGCCTCGGATCTTTTCTACGCGCTGTGGGGCCCGGAGTTCGGCCGCCATGCCCGCGCAGCGGTGGGCATCGCCGAGTTGCCGCGCGGTGCGGTGCTGGAGATCATGGGCGAGTTCGAGTTGCATCCGGAGTGAACAGCTCACCGTTGGAGGTCGTCATGAGAACAGTGCTGCGCGTTGCGCCGGTCATGCTGCTGCAGGCGGTGGGGCTGTCGGCCTTGCCGCCCCTGGTCCCGCAGGCACTCGCGCAGTCCTATCCGGTGCGGCCGGTGCGCCTGCTGGTCGGCTATCCGCCCGGAGGGCCGACCGACCTGGCGGCTCGCCTGGCCGGCCAGCAGTTGTCCGAGGCGCTGGGCCAGTCGTTCATCATCGACAACCGCCCGGGCGCCGGTGGCACCCTGGCCATGGGCCTGCTCGCGCAGTCGACCCCGGACGGGTATGCGCTGGGCCTGGGCTCCAACGGCGAACTGGCGA
Organism: Burkholderiales bacterium; assembly: GCA_044340265.1. Classification (GTDB taxonomy): domain Bacteria; phylum Pseudomonadota; class Gammaproteobacteria; order Burkholderiales; family CAIKXV01; genus CAIKXV01. The sequence continues at coordinate 5,908 of JBIITW010000109.1, forward strand.
TCTCGCCACACCTGCGCGCATCGCTGCCCTACGACCCGCTGAAGAGCTTCATCCCGATCAGCCGGATCGGCGCCAGCCAGCTGGTCCTGCTGGTCAATCCGTCGGTGCCGGCGAAGACCGTGAAGGAGCTGGTCGCGCTCGCGCGGACGAAGCCGGGCAGCGTCAACTTCGCGTCGTCGGGCAGCGGCTCCACGGCCCACCTGTCCTCCGAACTGCTCAAGCACATGGCCGGCATCGATCTGGTGCATGTCCCGTACAAGGGGGCGGCGCCGGCGATGGCCGACCTGATGGGCGGCCAGGTGCAGATGCTGATCACCGGGTTCTCCGGCGCAGTGCCGTTCATCAAGTCAGGCAAGCTGCGCGGGCTCGGTTCGACCGGCGCGAAGCGGCTGGTCGCGATGCCGGAGATGCCGACCATCGCCGAAAGCGTTCCCGGTTACGAGGTCTCTTCATGGTACGGCGTGCTGGCGCCCGCGCGCACGCCGGCGCCGATCATCGCGATCCTGCATCGCGAACTGGCCGCGATGGTGAAGAAGCCCGAGGTGACCGAGCGGCTGGTCGCACTGGGCATCGAGCCCGAAGGCACGTCGCCGGCGCAGTTCGCGGCGCAGATCGCCGACGAGATCGCAAAGTGGGGCCGGGTGGTCAAGGTCGCCGGGGTGAAGGTCGAATAGCCGGCAGCACTTCGCGTGCGTCTACCCTGGCTTGCCAGCGTCGAACGCCTGGTCGACCGGCACCTGCAAGCCTGTGGCGAGCAGGTTGGTCCGGCCGGCCAGCGACACGATGGCCAGCAGTTCCGCATGCTGTGCATCGGTCATGCCCTTCGCCTTCGCCGCGGCCGTATGCGAATGCACGCAGTAGCCGCAGCCGTTGGCGATCGATACCGCCACGTAGAGCATCTCCTTCACCAGTGGATCGAGCTGTGTCGGCGTGGCCATCAGCGCCTTGACCTCGGACCAGGTGCTTTCCAGCAGCGGCGGGTCGAAGGCCAGCGTGCGCCAGAGGTTGTTGACGAAATCGGTCCTGCGCGTGGCGCGGATGTCGTCGAACACGGCCTTCACGCGCGGGTCTGATTCAGGGTCTGGCGTCTGGCGGACGGTGGTCATCGGTCTGGGGCTCCTGTGCGGGATCGGTGGATCCGTGATTGCTGGTGAAGTAATCGCGGTCTCGGGTCAATGGCGCCCTCTTCGCTTCCGTGTCCGTCGATCGGACTTGCGCGTGCGTGGGGACGCAGCCGGGGGCAGGGCCGCGGCCCGCGTCCGGCGCCATCCCGTCACCGACAGCACGAGCCCGCCCAGGCCCAGTGCGAGCGGCATCACCGGCAGCCAGGACGAGACACCCGAATTATGGTGCGCGATGTCGTCGCGCAGCGACTTAAGTTCCTGCCCGTCGATCGTGAGGCCATGGACCACGCGCCGGCCGGGTTCATCCTGCGTGCCGGTCGGAGCGGCGAGGACGAAGAATTCGAAGGATGTCCTGCCGGCCTGCCATCGTCGGGCGGACGCGCGCGTGGGCGGCGATGCCGACACGTAGCGTTCAGGGTCGCTCACGAGTTCGAACTCCACCCGGGCGCCGCGGTACCCGCCGACATCCTTGAACGCATGCAGCACGCCCTGCACCGGACGGTACGCATCCGGCGCCTCGGGCAGCGGCTGCGCCGGGAACAGCAGGAACAGCACGCCCAGCAAGGCGACCAGCATCGACACGACGCCGAAGAAGGTGAAGTCGCCGCGGGTCTCCAGCCTGAACATGCCGGTTACGAATCCGGGCTCGCGATGCCTGCGGTCGCCCGGCGTTCATGGAACGCCCGCGCCGTGGCGACGATGGCCTTCGCACCTGCATCGAATGCGGGCAGGATGTCGACGCCCCCACCGGTGAGGCGGGCCAGTGCGGGCGTCGAGACCTGCCTGCGCAACGGGACATCCTCCCGTGGCTACTGCGGCTTGAGGCCGATCTCGGGCAGCAGCGCGCGGTAGAGCTTGTATTCGGCCTGCCACTGCGCGGCGAACTTCTCGGGCGTGGTGTCGACCGCCGGCTCTCCGCCGTAGCGGGCGAACTGTGTCGCGGTGTCGGGTGCCTTCAGCGCGGTGGCGATCTCGGCATGCAGCCGCTTCACGAGCGAGGCGGGCATCCCGCGCGGGCCGATGACGCCGATCATCGTGTCGACCTCGGCATTCTTCAGGCCGATCTCCGACACCGTGGGCACGTCCGGCAGCCCGGCGAACCGCTTCAGGCTGGTGACTGCCATCGCGCGCAGCGGGCTGTCGGTCACCATCGGAAGCGCGGCGGGCGAGATGAACATCAGGTAGTGGACCCGGCTTGCGCGCATCTCGGTAACCACGTCGGAGACCGACTTGAACGGGACGTGCACCGCCTTGATGCCCGCTGCACGATTGAATACCTCGGGCGTGAGGTGGGCCGCGCTTCCCGAACCGATGGACGCGAAGTTGAGCTGGCCCGGGCGCGCCCGCGCATACTCGACGAATTCGCGCGCGTTCTTCACCGGCACGCCCGGGGCCACGACCAGCACGCTGGTGATCGAGGAGAGCAGGGCGATCGGCACGAAGTCCTTGAGCGGGTCGTAGGGCGGCTTCAGCTGCAGCAGCGGTGCGACGATGGTCGACGTCGATGCGATTCCGATGGTGTAGCCATCGGGTGCCGCGGTGGCAACGATGCCCGAGCCGATCAGGCTCCCTGCGCCAGCCCGGTTGTCGACGACGACCTGCTGCCTCAGGGCTTCGCTCATCGCGCGCGCCACTACCCGGCCCATGTTGTCCATGCCGGTGGCCGGCGAGCCGGGCACCACCATGCGGATCGGCCTGACCGGAAAACTGGCCTGCGCAATCACATGCCCCGCCGACATCAATCCTGCTGCAATGCATACCACGCGTGCCATCCGCAGCACGCTGCCTGTCTGCTTCACGTCTGTCTCCTCCGGTCGCGGGCGTGGTCAGTGTGCTCGTCGGCACCCCTTGACCGGCCGCTGTCCAACTGCAGAAAGCGGGGTCTGTGCGGCCCCGGTCGAATGACTGTCGGACGATAGAGCAATGCCCGCGGAATCGCAAATGGCGAGCGACACCGCGGTGGCTTGCCCACCGTGTGCGGCTCGGTTGACGGCGCATTCGCGGGCGCACGATACTTCGGCTCCTTTCAATGATCGATGAAAAACGCCCATGACCCAGGCTGAAGACACCGTCGTCACAGAACACTTCCTGCTCGAGAGGGACGTCGACGTCCCCATGCGAGATGGCGCCCGGCTCAAGGCCGACGTGTTCCGCCCCAAGGACGGCGGCAAGGTCCCCGCACTGCTCAATTTCGGGCCCTACCAGAAGGACAAGCCGTGGACGCCGCCGGCCAACCTCGAGGAAAAGCCCAACCAGTGGATGAACTGGGAGACGGTCAATCCGGAATGGTGGGTGCCGCGCGGCTATGCCTCGGTGCGTGTCGACGCGCGCGGCTCCGGCAAGTCGCCCGGCCAGTACGACCCGTGGTCGCGCGCCGAGTCGGTCGATTTCCATGACGCGATCGAATGGGCCGCCGCGCAACCCTGGTGCAACGGCAATGTCGGCCTGTCCGGCATCTCGTACTACGCGATCAACCAGTGGTTCGCCGCCAACCAGCAGCCGCCGTCGCTGAAGGCGATCATCCCCTGGGAGGGCTTCGCCGACATCTACCGCGATGCGCTCTACCATGGCGGCATCCTGTCGATCTTCATGACCAACTGGTTCACTGCGCACCTGCTGCACCATACGCTCGGGCGCGCGTCGCACATCCATCCCGATACCTGGCAGAAGAACACGCTGCACTTCTGGCTGACCAACAACCTCGACAGCGGTGCGTTCTACGGCGCGCAGGCACGGTGGGAAGACATCAAGGTGCCGTTCCTGTCGGTGGGCAACTGGACCGGCATGGGCCTGCACCTGCGCGGCAACACCGAGGCCTACATGCGCTCGAAGGCGCCGCACCGCAAGCTGCGCATGCAGGGCGGCACCCATGTGCATCCGTATTATTCGGAAGACGGCCGCAACGACCAGCTGCGCTTCTTCGATTACTGGCTCAAGGGCGTGCAGAACGGCGTGATGGACGAGCCGCCGGTCAAGCTGGCGATCCGCAAGGGCGCAGACCGGTATGACTGGCGCATGGAGAACGAATGGCCGCTGGCGCGCACCCAGTGGACGAAACTGTACTTCGACCTCGCGCAGCCGTCGGTGGACGACGTGCCGCTGAGCGGCACGCTGGTCGAACGCAATCCCGCGAAGACCAGCGAGTACACCTATGCCGCGACCGGTTTCGGCTCGATGGGATCGGCCTCGGCCGCGTCGGCGCAGGTGATGGGCGGCGGCATCAAGCCCGGAATGGGCGTGGCCCTGGTCACGCCGCCGATGCCGGAAGACATGGAGGTCACCGGGCCGCTGGCAGCCACGCTGTGGGTGTCCAGCACCACCGAGGACATGGACCTGTTCCTGACCTTGCGCCATTTCGATGCCGACGGCAACGAGATCATGGAGACCGGCCAGCAGGGCACGCCGGTACCGGTGGCCAAGGGCTGGCTGCGCGTGTCGCACCGCGAGCTCGATCCCGAACTGACGCTGCCGTACCGACCCTACCACCGGCACAAGCGCCGGCTGTTCCTGAAGCCGGGCGAGGTCGTGCAGGTGCAGGTCGAGATCTGGCCGACGTCGATGGTGTTCGCCAAGGGCCATCGCCTGCGCCTGGACGTGCAGCCGCGCGACGGGGTGGGCAGCCAGTCGTACATGCATTACCACGCCGACTACAACACGGGGACGAACACCCTCTACTCCGGTGGCGACCGGGAGTCGTTCCTGCTGCTGCCGGTGATTCCGAAGGCGGGCTGAGGTGCTCGCCTGGGCCCTGCACCCGCAGGGCCCAGGCAGCTTCACCTGTCGATCTCCCTGCTCACCCTACCGGCGCATTGCGAGGGCGATCTCGCCCGGTCGGGGAAAGCGTCCGGTACTCCGCTTCGAGTACACCAGCCTGCCGTCCGCCTCGACTTCGAACACGCCGCCACTGGACTTCACCAGCGCCACCGTGGCAGCGAAGTCGCGCTCCAGTTCGGCCGCCAGACTGGCGGCCCGGGCTTCGTATCCTCAAGCCCCGCAATAGGTGATCCGCACATCCATGTTCAAGTGCTCCGGGTGATTTGCGTCGTCGGGAGTATCGCCTGAACACCGGGTTGGGCTCCATGAACCCGGAGAGGATGCTCGTGTCAGGGAGTATTGCGCGCCGTGAAGCTGATCGGCAGGCCGCCGCGCGGCCGTCCGATCGGCAGGTAGGCGTAATCGTTGCTGAAGCCGGTGGCGAGCGTCCACCGGCAGCGCGTGCGCAGTGCCTGCAACACGGCCTGCACCTGCATCTCGGCGAAATTCATCCCGACGCACATGTGGGCGCCGCCGCCGAACGGGGTCCATGCAGCGGGATGGCGGCGGTGCTCGGCGCGCACAGTGCCGAAGCGGTCCGGGTCGAAGCGGTCCGGGTCCGTCCACCACCGAGGGTCGCGCTGCACGAACAGCGGTGCCACGATCAGCCGCGTGCCGGCCGGAATGCGGCAGCCGTGGAGTTCGACCTCGCGCGTGGCCATCCGCGCGATGGTCGGCAGCGGGGGATACAGGCGCAGGGCTTCGCGCAGGATGTTCGCGTCGTCATCGTCCGCCTCGCGCCGCTGCCAGTCGGGCTGTTCGCCGAGCGCCATCACCACCGTGGCCAGCGCGCTGGTGGTGGTGTCGTGCGCCGCCATCAGCATGAACACCATGTGGTCGATGACCTCCGCGTCGGTGTACGGCCGCCCGTCGTCGTCGCGCTCACGGCAGAGCAGCGAGAACAGGTCGTCGCCGTCGCCGTCGCCGTTGCGGCGTGCGGCGATCCTTTCCGAAAGGAAGCGAACCAGCCGCGTGCGTGCCTGCACGCCCCGCCGGTATGCACCGCCCGGCAGTGGATAGCGCACCAGCGCTGCCGAGGCCTGCACCAGGTCGATGAAGTCATGCGCGACGGTGTCGATCTCCTGCTGCAGGCGGATGCCCAGGAACAGGCGTGTGGCGATGTCCAGGGTCAGCCGTTTCACGCAGCCGTGGAACTCGACATCGCGGCGCTGCAGCCAGCCGTCGATCGCCGCGTCGATGATAGGTTCCATCAGCCGGCGGTGCTGGTCGAGCCGGTCACGCCTGAAGGCGGGCAGCATCAGCCGGCGATGGCGGCGATGGTCTGCGCCATCGCGCAGGATGAGGCCACCGGGAAACAGCTCGCCGAGCAGCGGCGTCCAGCCGCCGGCGGCGGAGAAGGCGTCGTCGCGGTCGAACAGCGTTCGTTCGTTGGCCTCGGCGCCCAGTGCCAGCACCTGCGGCCGTCCGAACACGAAGATGCGCGTGACCGGGCCGCGCCGCGCATGCACGCCGCGCAGGAAGCCGAGCGTATCGCGCAGGAAACGCAGGTCGGCCAAGATCGGCGGATGGCCGCAGTGGGGCAGGTGGCCGAGGGCAGGGGTCATCGCGCGGATCGGCCGCGGCGCGGTCGGCTCAGCGGTGCGAGGGCAGCATCCGCCCGGCCACCGGCACCGGCGCGGCGAGGATGCAGCCGGCTTCGGAGTCGACGATGTACAGGGTGCGCAGGCCCGGGCCGCCGTGTGCGACGTTGGTCACCACCGCGCTCCGCGGCGAATCGATGCGCAGCACCGGTTCGCCGCGCCGGTCGAACAGCCACACCGCACCCATGTCGGGATGGGCCACCGCGAGTCCGTCTTCGGCATCGATCGCCATGCCGTCGGGGCCGCGCCCGCCGGACAACTGGATGAACATCCCCATGCGCGCGACGCCGCCGGCCGGGTTCCGCGCGGTTTGTGCCAGCAGCGGCAACCGCCATACTGCATTGGCCCGGGTCACCGCGACATAGAGGATGTCCTGCGCGGCGTTGAGGGCGAGCCCGTTCGGGCTGGGCAGGTTGTCGGCCAGGCGGTCGAGCGCGCCGTTCGCGCGCAACCGGTACACGCGGCCGGTCGGGTCGTCGAGCGCGGTCTGTCCCTGGTCGGTGAAGTAGAGGTCGCCGTTGTCGGCGAAGGCGAGGTCGTTGATGCCCTTGAAGCGCTCTGCGCGATAGCCGTCGAGCACGACCTTCACCGTGCCGCGGGTCGGGTCGAGCTCGAGCAGGCCCTGCCGGTAGTCGGCGACCAGGATGCGGCCGTCGCCGGCGATCGCCAGGCCGTTCGGCTCGCCATCGTATTCGGCCACCTGCGTGCAGCTGCCGCCCTGGTCGACGCGGAAGATGCGCCCGAACGGAATGTCGGTCACGTACAGGTTGCCGGCACGGTCGAAGGCCGGGCCCTCGAGGAAGCAGCCGTGCTTCGGCACGCTGCGTCCCGAGGCCATGCGCTCCGCCGAAAGGGTCTTCGTGCGGAACCCGGCGGGCAGCTCGGCGAACACGCTGGCGGTGATGCGCGGCGGCGGGGCGAACAGGGTGCTCATCGATGGCTTCCTCGTGGCGGTCGGGTCAGAAGTGCGGCACCACGTCCAGTTCGCCGCGGCGGTCGCCGGACTTCCTGCGTCGGGTGCCGGTCGCCGGCTGCGGGTCACTGCCCAGCAGGTCTGCCTTCACCTGCCGGATGTCTTCCAGGTGCCCGCGCAACAGGCGCGCGGCCTGGTCGCAGCGGCCGGCTTCGATCAGGTCGAGCAGCTTCAAGTGCTCGCGTGCCGCTGCTGCGAAAGCCTGCGTGTCGTCGAAGGGGCGGTAGACGATCAGCCGGCGCAGCCGGTTCGCGCGATGGCTGGCCTCGATGAAGAACGGATTGCCGCAGCAGCCCACGATGGTTGCATGGAAGCGGGTGCCGATGTCGAACCATTCGTTGCTGGTGAGCCGGGGCGGGCGGGGCCTGGTCAGTTCCGTCTGCTCGGCGCGTACCTTGGCGAAGGCGGCGGCATCAACCCGGTAGCCAGGCTCGAGCAGTGCGGCCGGTTCGATCGCCAGCCGGAAGCGGTAGCTCGCGGCATGCGCCTCGGCCGAGTCGAGTACCGGCAGGAAGCGCCAGCCGTAGCCGGGCCTGCGCTCGATCCAGCGCTCTTGCGCCATGCGGGTGAGGTTCTGGCGCAGCACGGCACCGGTGACCCGGTAGCGGTCGGCGAGCAGGCGCTCGGTGACGAACTCGGGCAAGCGGCCGGCCAGGCGGTCGGCCGCGATCTGCAGGTCGGGCTGGGCGGCATCGGTCTGCGCCAGCGACCGCGCGGCCCGGACCGACGCCTCGCGGTTTTCGGTGACGACGAAGCCGCGATTGGGCTCGCGTGCGGCGACGCCGGCCTGCTCGAGCAGCAGCAGCGCACGCTCGATTGGAGATCGCGAGACGTCATGGCGCAGTGCGAGCTCGGCGCCCTTCAGGCGCGAACCGGGGGGCAGCAGTCCCTCGCCGATGTCGGCGAGTATGCGTCGGGCGATGCGACGCACCAGCGGGCTGGAGGAGGGCGTCATCAGCGACGGGCGGGTGGACAATCCGGTCGGGCCTTGCGGTCAGCCTGCGTCGAACGCCGTCGCGCGCCCGTCGGGCGGTGCCACCTTCGCCTGCGCGGCCTCGCCTGCCAGCGCGCGGATGACGTCCGCGGTGATCGGGATGCCGCTGGCCGAACGCCGTGCGGCCGTGCGCGCTTCGGGTTCGCCGGGGATCAGGATCTCGTCGCAGCCTTCGGCGCGCGGCATCGCCTTCACCCGGTCGATCATCTCGTCCATCCGGTCGCGGTACTGCTGCATCGGCATGAACAGGTCGGGGCGGAACGCGATGAACAGGTGGCCGACATCCTGCGGGCCGGAGAGATCGAAGTAGAGGCTCTTCACGCCGGCGCCGAAGGCCGAGCCGGTCAGCACGCCGGAAAAGATGTCCATCATGAACGCGATCGCCGAGCCCTTCACGCCGCCGAAGGGCAGCAGCACGCCTTCGAAGGCCGCCTGTGCGTCCGTCGTCGGGCGCCCCTCGTTGTCCAGCGCGAGGCCGAGCGGGATCGGGTCCCCCTTGCTCGCGGCGAGCCGGATCTTGCCGCGCGCGATCACCGTCATCGCGAGGTCGAGCACGTAGTCGCCGCGCTTGCCACCCGGCGCGCCGACCGCGAGCGGCGCCGCGCCGTGGAAGTTGGTGCGTCCGCCCCAGGCCGGCATCGCCGGCGAGGAGTTGGTGAAGGCCATCGACACCATTCCGGCCTCGATCGCCTGCATCACGTACAGCGCGGCCATGCCGTAGTGCGTGCTGCGCCGGATGCCGACCATGCCGATGCCGGTGGTGCGGGCGATGGCGATCGCCTCGTCCATCGCGCGATGGCCGACCACGAAGCCGATGCCGTCATCGCCGTCGATCGATGCGACCGCCGGGGCCGGGCGTTCGATCTTCAGCACCGGCGTCGGGTTGATCGCCTGCGCGCGCAGCCGCTTGCAATAGATCGGGATGCGCGCGACGCCATGCGACGCGAGGCCGCGCAGGTCGGCCGCGACCAGGTCGCGCGCGACGGTGGTCGCGTCGCCGGCCGGCAGGCCATGCGCGATGAACATCCCGGTACCGAAGGACACCAGTTCCTCGGCGCTGAAGTATCGTGTGCCGTCGTCGTGCGCGGGGTCGGTCATGGTCCGTGATCGCGTGCTGCGGAAGGGTTTCCAGTTTGCATTTGCAGCTCTGAAAATGCAAACTCCGGCACGCTCGAGGTTCAAACGGAAAAGGAACAGCCATGTTCGAAGGCTTTCGGGAAATGATGGTGCCGACCAGCGATCCGGATTGCCGGATCAAGCTGCGCGTCGGCGGCAAGGGGCCGGCCGTGCTGCTGCTGCACGGCAACCCGCTGACCCATGTCACCTGGTACCAGATCGCGCCCCGGCTGGCCGATCGCTACACCGTCGTCTGCGCAGACCTGCGCGGCTATGGCGACAGCGACAAGCCGCGTGGACTGCCCGACCATTCGAACTACTCGTTCCGCCGCATGGGGCAGGACATGGTCGACGTGATGAAGGCGCTCGGCTTCGACGAATTCATGGTCGCGGGGCACGACCGCGGCGCGCGTACCGCACACCGGATGGCGCTCGACCACCCGGAGAAGGTGAAGAAGTTCGCCAGCATCGAGATCATCCCGACCCACTGGCAGCTGAACAACATGAAGTGGACCTATGCTGCCCACTCCTACCACTGGTTCTTCTTCGCGCAGCCGTTCGACTTCCCCGAGAAGCTGCTCGAGGGCAAGGAGGAGTACTACATCCGGCGCAAGTTCGCGAAGCAGGGCGAGGGCAAGTTCAGCGACGAGACGATGGCGGAGTATGTCCGTTGCTGC
>JBIITW010000110.1:0-16198 GCA_044340265.1 Burkholderiales bacterium
TCCGGCACCCCGACCGCCACCGCTCGGCCGCCACCCTGCGCATCGCCGCCGCCCTGCTGCTGACCGTCACGGCGTCCTCCGGCGCATGGGCAAACGTGCGCTGCCAGGTCGACGGCCGCGACGTGAACCCGGCCAACGGCAACACCACCGCGGGCCTCACAGGCCTGATGGTCTGCCGCGAAGCCGACGGGCGACTGGTGCGCGAACGCGAGCTGAAGAATGGCGTCTTCATGGGCCTGGAGCGCATCCAGCTGCCGGGCGGTGGCGTGCGCGAGCGGCAGGTCAACGAGCGCGGCAACAGCGACGGCCCGTATTCGGAGCGTGATGCCAAGGGCACGCTGCGCATAGATGGCCAGTACAGCAACGGTGCAAGCATCGGCCTGCACCGGCGCTTCTTCGACACCGGACGCCCGGAACGTCTCGCGTTCTTCAGCGACGGCCGCGAGCAGGCGGTGATCGAATACCACGCAGACGGATCGCTGCGCAGCCTGCGCTGCGCCGCGCAGAGCGTGATGACGGAGGACCGTACGCTCTGTGGCTTCGACGGCCGCGCACAGGTGAACGAAGTGCGCAACAGCCGCGGTCAGCTGGCCGCGCGCGAGACATGGCAGCAGGGGCGGCTGCTCGAACGTACTTCGCTGCGCGAGGACGGCACCCCTTCCGGCGAGCAGAAGGTGGAGGATGGCCGGCGCGTGCACCGCGAGTTCTCGCCCGGTGACGGCAAGCCGGTCTTGCGCCGGGAGCGGGTGTTCGAGAAGGATGAGGCGCTGCTGCGCGCCGGCGGAAGGCTCGCGGCCGAACGCGAATGGGGCCCCGCCGGGCAACCGGTGCGCGAGACGCTGTTCACCGATGGCCTGCCGGTGAGCGAACAGCTCTGGTACCTGAACGGACAGGTGCGAGTGCGCCGCCTGCTGGAATACCTGCCACTGGCCGACGGACGCAGCCGCAGCACCCTGCTGCGCGAGGAGTCGTTCAGCGACGGCGGCACGCTGTCCGCACGCACCACGCAGCGCGACGGCATGCTCAGCGGCCTGCAGCGCTACTACGATGAACGCGGCGTCCTGCGGCGCGAAGAGCTTTACACCGAAGCCGAACCCGGCAGGCGCGGACAGCGCACCCGCCTGCTCTCGCGCAAGAGCTTCGACGAGAAGGGGAAACTGGTATCCGAGGATGAATTCTTCGAGGACGGTTCGCGCAAGCTCAGGCCCTGACCGCAAGGCCGGCCGGCGATACAATCCACGAGGTGGCCGGCCCTCGACCGGCAGGGCAACGCAAGGCAAGGTGCGAGACACAGATGCAGCAATACCATGACCTGATGCGCGCCATCCTCGAGCGCGGCAACCGCAAGGCCGACCGCACCGGTACCGGCACGCTCAGCCTGTTCGGCTGGCAGATGCGCTTCGACCTCGCCGACAGCTTCCCGCTGGTGACGACCAAGAAGCTGCACCTGAAGTCGATCATCCATGAACTGCTCTGGTTCCTGCAGGGCGACACCAACGTCGGCTACCTGCACCAGCACGGGGTGACGATCTGGGACGAGTGGGCGGACGCCAATGGCGACCTCGGCCCGGTGTACGGCAAGCAGTGGCGCAGCTGGTACACCCCGGACGGCCGCACCATCGACCAGCTGACGCAGATCGTCGAGCAGATCCGGCGCAATCCGGATTCACGGCGACTGGTGGTGTCGGCATGGAACGTCGGCGAACTCGAACAGATGGCACTGTTGCCCTGCCATGCGCTGTTCCAGTTCTATGTCGCCGACGGGCGGCTGTCGTGCCAGCTTTACCAGCGCAGTGCCGACGTATTCCTCGGCGTGCCGTTCAACATCGCCTCGTATGCGCTGCTCACCCTGATGGTCGCGCAGGTCTGCGGGCTGAAGCCGGGCGAGTTCGTGCACACGCTCGGCGATGCCCACCTGTACCTGAACCATCTCGACCAGGCGAACGAGCAGCTCGGCCGCAGCGCGCGCCCGCTGCCGGTGATGCGCCTGAACCCGGTGGTGACCGACCTGTACGGCTTCCGCTACGAGGACTTCACCCTGGAAGGCTACGATCCCTGGCCGGCGATCAAGGCGCCGATCGCGGTCTGACCCGGTGACTGCCCTGCCCGCCCCTGCCGCCCCTTCCCTGATCGTCGCCATGGCGCGCAACCGCGTGATCGGGCGCGACAACGCGATGCCCTGGCACCTGCCCTCGGAACTGCAGCGTTTCCGCCGCATCACGACCGGCCACCATATCGTGATGGGGCGTCGCACCTTCGAATCGATCGGCCGCCTGCTGCCGGGCCGCACGTCGGTGATCGTCACCCGCAATCCGGCGTACACGGTCGAGGGCGCGATCGTCGTGCATTCGCTGGACGCCGCCCTGCGCGCCTGCGCCGGGGACGAAGAACCGTTCGTGATCGGCGGCGCCCAGCTGTTCGCCGAAGCCCTGCCGCTGGCCCGGCGCATCCACCTCACGACCATCGATGCCGACATCGACGGCGACGTGCTGATGCCGGCGTTCGACCGCGCGGCGTTCGTTGCATCCGGGCACGAGCGCATCGAAGCCGGCGCGGGACAATCGCTGCCCTACGACTTCGTGCGGCTCGACCGGCTTGCCTGACGGCCGGCGTCTGCTGCCGTTCAGCCCGGCCCGCCCTTTCGCGCGACCGACTGCAGTTCCCAGCGCAGCCAGTCACCCCTGTAGACGAGGGTGCTCCCGGAGTCCCCGCCGCCGGCCATCAGGTCCGCATTGGCGCTGTCTTCCTCCGAACGCACCACGGCACCGACCGAGGGGGCATACCAGTCGACTTCCTTGCGCATGGTCTCGGTCCGGTAGAACAGCTGGTCACCCAGGTACGAGTCGCGCACCACGCGCAGGGCGCGGAACTCTCCCGCCGGCACCTTCACCGTCTCCCAGCCGGCCACGTAGCCGGTGACGACCACCCGCCGCGGCGACGATCCGTCCGATTCGCGGGCCGTCACGATCTGGCGGAAGCGCGCACCGGGACGCAGCGGGAACGGCAGCGTGCGCATCGGCGGGTCGAAGGTGACGCTGCTGCCGTCCTGCCGTTCGAGGCGCACGATGTTGCCCTGTGCATCGAGCACGCGATTGATGAAGATGGTGCGGTTGATGCCGAAGGCATTCTCGGCAGGAATCTGGTAATCCATGCCTTCGATACGCGAGCCTGCCGGGTTGAACACCTGGCGCACCGTCGCCCGTCGTTCATTGTTGTAGGCATTGAACGTGGCGTAGGTGAGCACGCTGCCAGCCGGCAACGGGGCGGGCGCAGCGACGACCTCGCCGGCAGGCGAAGACGGATCGGTCGCACAGCCGGCGGAAGAAAGGACCAGCGCCGCGAACAGGGCGGCGAAGCATCGGCGGATCAGCATGTCGGGACTCCGGAAGATTGCACCAGCCATAGCTTAATCCCACACACCCACGCGCGACGGCAAGCGCGATCCGTCGGCCATCGCGGGCCGTCGGCACCGTCAGGCTTCGCCGCTAGCGGCGGACGCCGGGCGCCTCCAGCGCCAGGCCTTGCGCGCGCCATGCCAGGTAGAGTTCCAGCTCGAGGTGCTCCGGCGCACCATAGGGGAACATCTCGGCACGCACGCCGGACATGCAGCTGCGCAGCCGGCGCTGCAGCGACCCTGCGCCCTGCCACTCTAGCCGATACACCGGATAGCCCGTGCCATGCCCCTGGCTGATCGTCTCGGGGCCGAGCTGGCGCCCCCAGTTCGAATCGTGGCACTGGCTGCAGGACAGGTTCATCTGGCCGACACGCTGCTGGTAGCGTTCCCGGCCGCGCTCGAAGAATGGCCGGGCCGCACCATCGATCACGGGACGCAACGGCAGGCCCTGCGACTGGAAAGCGACATGGGCACCGAGCGCGAGCAGCGCGTCCGACTCCCAGGCCAGGGGCTCGGCCTTCTGCCGCTCACTGCGACACTGCATGATCCGGCCGTCAAGGTTGAGCAGCCGGCCACTGACCTTGTCGACCTGGGGATAACGGGTGGCCGCACCGCGCATCGACCGCGCATCGCCATGGCAGCTGGCGCATGAGCGCGCATCCGGCCCCTCGGCCTGCTGCCACAGCTTCGCGCCGCGGGCGACCCAGAGCATGCCGGGATTCTCGAACTCGTCGGCCTGCATCGCGCGCAGCGACGGCGGTGCGAACGCGCTTCCCTGCTGCAGCGGCTGCGGACGTGCCTGTGGCGCGGATGCGCGCGCCGGGTCAGGGTCTGCGACGGTGCAGCCGGCGGAGACCAGCACTGCGGCCAGCACTGCAGCCAGCACCGCAGCTCGCACGATGGAAGGCCGCCAGGCTGCGCCAGGGCAGGTACGCATCTTCGGTGGCCGCGGCCCGGGCAGGTCAGCCGCGGACCGTCACCGGCACCCGCTGACTGCCCGCGACGCCGGCGTCATCGACCCAGGACAGCTCGAGCATGCCGCTGGCCTGTGCGGTGATCCAGAACTGGAGATAGGGATTGGCGGCAATGCCCGCCCCCAGTTCCGCACGATAGACCTCGACGCCGTCGTAACGTGCGACGAGGGTATGGATGACGTTCCTGGCGATCGTGCGGCCCAGGTCGTCGAAGCGGAAACCGGTTTCCATCACGTGCTGGATCGCGATCCGTACGTCGAACGGTTCACCGCGCTTCACGGTGTCGGGAACCCTCACCCGCGCGACCATCTCAGGACGCGTCCAGGCAGGCGGACTCGGTGACCACCACGTCGGCTTCGCCCGACCACCAGCTGCCGTCGGACATCTCGGCCAGCGCGAGGATGCGCTGGGTGCCGTTCAGGCGGACGCGGGTGGCCAGTTCGGCGCGACCCGCGTGCGGGCCCAGCCAGGCCTTGATGATCACCGGCCGCGGATTGCGGTCGGACAGCAGCGTGATGCTGCGCACATGGTCGTCGGGCCGCATAGCGCTCTGCACGACGACGCGCACCGGCACCGAATGTCCGTTGTCTGCGAGCGTCGGCGCTTCGAGCACCACGCGGCCGATGCGCACCGGGGCACCCTGGGTCGCCTTGGGCACCAGCAGCGCATAGCCGCTGCCCAGCGGCGGCGGCTCGGTCGGCATCTGCGCCTGCACCGCACGCGGCACGAGCAGGGGCAGCATCGCGCTGCCCCCGGCCAGCGCCAGCATGCGGCGGCGGCCGCGCGTCATCGGAGAGTCTGCAACCATGCGACGAGGTCCTCGATCTGTTGCGCGTCCAGGATCGGCTTGCCACGCCATGGCTCGGCCACCTGGCGCAGCCCGTCGGCCACGAAGTATGAAGGCATGATGGTATGCGGGTTGGCTAGGGACGGGTTGACCACGCGCTGGCGGATCTGGCCTGCAGTCAACCGGCTGCCGACACCGTCGAGCGGCGGCGCCAGGTTGCCGGCAGGCCGTCCGGCGCCTGCCAGCCCGTGGCAGAGCAGGCAGTTGCCGTCCCGGCCGAGCGCGATCGTGCGACCGCGCAGAAGGTCGGGCGTGCCTGACGCCAGTGGCTGCTCGATGGCGTCGGAGACGGACGGTCCGGCAGCAGTACCTGCGGCTGCCGCCAGGGCGGAGCCGGCCGCCAGCACACAGGCCAATGCAGCCGCACCGGTGAAGCCGCGCAGGACGCCGGCGGCAGGCCTGATGCTCATGCCGCCGGTGTCCATGCCCAGGTGTTGCCCGTTCCAGCGACTGCGGCTAGATGAACGTGAAGCCCTCGTTCTTCAGCGGCAGGTTGCGCACCGGGCGACCGATCGCGGCGGCGATCGCGTTCATGACCGCGGGCGCCGCGACGCAGATGGTCGGTTCGCCCACCCCGCCCCAGAAGTCCCAGGTCGGCGCGATCACCGTCTCGACCACCGGCATCTCGGCGAGCTTCATGATCCGGTAGCGGTCGAAGTTGGTCTCGACGATCCGGCCCTTGTCGACCGTGCATTCGCCGAAGAACGCGGCGCTCAGGCCGTAGGCCACCGAGCCCTCGACCTGTGCGGCGATCTGGTCCGGGTTGACCTGGTGGCCGCAGTCGGTGCCGAGCACCAGCCGATGCACCTTCACCTGGCGCTTGGAATTGACGGTGACCTCGGCGACAGCCGCCGAATAGCTGGCATAACCCATGAACTGGGCGATGCCGCGGAACACGCCCTTGCGCGCCGGCTTGCCCCAGCCCGCCCGCTCGGCGACCGCATTGAGCACCCCGAGATGCTTCGGATGGCTGCCCATCAGCGCCCGGCGGAACTCGAGCGGATCGCGTCCGGCGAGCTTCGCCACCTCGTCCATGAAGCACTCGAGATAGACGCCGTTCTGGGTGGTGTTCACGCCACGCCACGGGCCCGGCGGCACGTGCGTGTTGCGCATCGCGTACTCGATGCGCATGTTGGGCACCGTGTAGCCGATCTGTGCATCGCCGGGTTCCTTCCAGAACCCCTGCAACTGACGCACGTCCTTGCCGTCCTTGATCGCTGCCGGATTCAGCGCGGCATTGATCGACTGGCCCGACACGCGGATGTGCAGGCCGGTCAGGTTGCCCTTCGCATCGAGGCCGGCGGACAGCTTGCACTGCGAGATCGGACGGTAGAAGTCATGCGACTGGTCTTCCTCGCGGCTCCAGATCAGCTTCACCGGCACGCCCGGGAACTGGCGGCCGATGGCGACCGACTGGCGGATGAAGTCGGGCACCGTGACCCGGCGGCCGAAGCCGCCACCAAGGTCGTGGTTGTAGACCTCGCACTGCGCGAGCGGCAGGCCGGAGGTTTCCGCCAGCGCGGCCAGCGCGGATTCCTGGTTCTGGGTCGCGACCCAGATCTCGCCGCGATCGGCAGTGATCCGCGCGGTGCAGACCATCGGCTCCATCGTCGCATGCGCGAGGAACGGCGTCGTGTACACCGCTTCCACTTTCCGCGGCGCGGCGGCGATCGCCTTCAGTGCATCGCCGTAGTCGGAGTCGGCGAATGCGTCATCGGAGGTGAGGCCGGTACGCAGGTGGGCAGCGATGCTCGCGCTGTTCACCTTGGCATTGGCGCCTTCATCCCAGACGATCGGCAGTGCGTCGAGCGCCATCTTCGCCCGCCACCAGGTGTTGGCAACCACTGCCACCGTGGCGTCGTTGACACGCACCACGCCGCGCACGCCCGGCATCTGCATGACCTTGGCCTGGTCGAACGAGACCAGCTTGCCGCCGAACACCGGGCACTGCCTGACGGCTGCGTTGAGCATGCCGGGCAGGTTCACGTCGATCGAGTACACCTTGCTGCCATCGACCTTCGGTGCAGTGTCGAGCCGCTTCATCGGCTTGCCGGCGATCTTCCAGCTGCGCGGGTCCTTCAGCTTGATCGACTTCAGATCCGGCGGGGTGAGTTTCGCGGCGGCGGCGGCGACCTGGCCATAGCGCACGGTGCGGCTGCTCGCGCCATGGCTGATCACGCCGTTGGCGACGGTCAGTTCGCCCACCGGCACCTGCCAGGCATCGGCTGCGGCCTGCATCAGCATGATGCGCGCGGCTGCACCGCCCCGGCGGATGTAGTCCTGGGAGCCGCGGATGCCACGGCTGCCGCCGGTGGACATGTCGCCCCAGACGCGCTTGCGCGCCAGGTTGCGGCCGGCGGTGACCGCCTCGAGCGTCACCTTGCTCCAGTCGCATTCGAGCTCTTCGCAGACCAGCTGCGCGAGGCCCGTGTGCGTGCCCTGCCCCATCTCGGACCGCACGACGCGGACCACGGTGGTGTCGTCCGGGCGCACGACGACCCAGGCGTTGATCTCGGGCGTGCCGGTGGCATCGACCATCTGTGCCGCTGCGTCGCCGGTCGCACCGGTGAAGCCGATGCCGAGTGCGAGGCCGCCACCGACTGCGGCGCTGCCGACGAGGAACTGGCGGCGTCCGTTGCCAGGCAGGGTGTCGATGCTGGCCGAGCCGTCCTGCGCCGACCCCTTGGAAATGCGTGTGGTCATGGTGTCTGTCTCCGTGTGCGCTGGTTCAGGCGTCGGCGGCCGGGGTACGGTCGGCGCCATTCGAGGCGATCGCCGCAGTGCCGCTGGCGTCGCCCACCACATGGAAGACGGATCCGTTGCCGGTGCCCCTGGCGGTGCCGGCGGCCTTGTGGATCGCCGCACGGATGCGCTGGTAGGTGCCGCATCGGCAGATGTTGGTCATCGCATCGTCGATGTCCTTGTCGGTGGGCTTCGGCTTGGCGCGCAGCAGGGCCACCGCAGCCATGATCTGGCCCGACTGGCAGTAGCCGCACTGCGGGACATCGAACTCGACCCAGGCCTTCTGCACCGGATGGCTCGCATCCGCCGACAGCCCTTCGATGGTGGTGATGCGCTTGCCGGCCACGGCCGACACCGGCATCACGCACGAGCGGACCAGCTGACCGTCGATATGCACGCTGCACGAGCCGCATTGTGCGACCCCGCAACCGTACTTGGTCCCGGTGAGGCCGACCTGTTCACGCAGCACCCACAACAGGGGCGTACCGGGTTCGGCATCGACCGATACGGTCTTGCCGTTGACGTTCAGTGACTGCATTGACTCCTCCTGGGATGGACGCAGCGGTACGGGCAGGTCAGTCCGCTGCTCAGCATGTGGGAGGTTAAGGCGATGGTCACGACCGGGTCAAGCTTCCTGTCCGCGGGGGTCAGCCGGTCAGCAGGTTGATGAAGTCCTCGAACTTGCCGCTTGCCGGGCGCTCCAGGCGCTCGACGGGCAACACGACCAGCTCGAAGCCATGGCCCATCCGCTCGCGCACCGCCGATACGAGCTTCGCTTCGTCGGCGGCCTCCATGCGTGCGGCTTCCACCCGAAGCTCGATCCGGTCCACGGCGGTCTGCACGAACTGATGGCGGCCGATGCCGGGCACCCCGTCGAGCGGGATCAGCTCGCATCCCGGCCAGCGACGACTGCCATCGACCATCGACATCAGGTTGCGTGCGCGTCCGTTGATGCGCGCGAGCACGCCGAGCCCGCGTCCGCAGTCGCAGGGCGCGCCGGCGGTGGCATAGTCACCGGTGTCGTAGCGCACGAACGGCATCGCGAAATTGTGCAGCGACGTCACCACCACGCGCCCCATCGTCCCCTGCGGCACCGGGCGGTCCCGGTCATCCAGCAGCTCGACCAGCGCGCCCTCTTCCTGTACATGGTAGTGCTCGCGCCCGGGACACTGCAGTGCAAGATAGCCGAGCTCCCGCGTCGAATACGAATCCACCAGCGGCAGTCCGAAGGCCACCCGGCATGCCGCCCGCTGCTCCGGGGTCACCCGCTCCGACACGGTGCGGATGTCGCGCAACTGGGGCAGCTTCAGTCCATGGCCGCTGAACCAGCCGGCGAGCGCATACAGGTTGCTCGGGTGCGTGATCAGGCTGTGCGGATCCTGTTCGACCAGCCACCGGGCCTGCTCCACGATCTCATGGTCGATGTGCAGGCCGACGGCGGGCCCGGTGGAGCACAGGGCCGCGGTGGCGAGGCCCCAGTTCGGCGCTTCAGCGCGCCGCTCCGGTATCGAGCGGATCGCCGCCAGCTTGCCGGTCAGGTCGCGCCGGTGCCACAGATGGTCGCGCAGCGTGAATGCGCGCCACATGAACTGGGTGAGGCCGGTCGCACGGAATTGCAACGGCGCGCCGGTCGTGCCTGCCGTGGCGCCGGCGTGCACCGTGCCATGGGCCTCGGGCACTGCCGCGCTGAAGGCGGCTTCGCCCGCCGACTGGATCATCGCGCGCGTGACCACCGGCAACAGGGAGAACCGCTTCGGCGTCAGTGCATCCACCCCCGGATCGAATCCAAGGCCGCGCCAGAGCTCCCGGTAGAACGGCACCTGCGACGCTGCATGCCTGAGCAGCGCACGGGCCTGCACCATCTGCAGCGCACGCAGCCGGGCCGGCGTGAATCGCTCGCTGCGCTCGAACTGCCAGATCATCGCCAGCATCGCCTCGCCGGCCGGATCGGGAAACACCGGCCAGGCGACGCCCTCGACGGTGGAGCGTACCGGCAGGCCCGCTGCCGCGAGCCGTCGCGCCCCGGAACGGGCGGCGCTGGCCGTGCCGGCGCTCTTCGAGCGGGGCCGTGCGGGGTCCATGTCCATGGCGGGCAGGCTTGCCGCAGGCTGCGGTTCCGGCACCCGCCGGCCGCTACCTCGAGCCCTTCACGCAGTCGACGTAGTAACGGGTCGCGCCGCCGGCCACCTTCTCGGAGACGAGGCCGTGGATGTCGGTCTCGAAGCCGGGGAACAGGTGGTTGAAGTCGCGCGCGAACTTGAGGTAGCGGATGATGGTCGAGTTGAACCGCTCGCCGGGAATCAGCAGGGGGATGCCCGGCGGATAAGGCGTGACCAGCATCGCGGTGACCCGGCCCTCGAGTTCGTCGATCGACACCCGGTCGATCTCGCGATGCGCCATGCGGGCGAACGCGTCGGAGGGCTTCATCGCCGGCTCCATGTTCGACAGGTACATCTCGGTGGTCAGCCGCGCGATGTCGTGTTCCTTGTACTTCGCATGGATCTGCGCGCAGAGGTCGCGCAATCCGACCCGTTCGTAGCTCGGATGGCGCGCGACGAACTCGGGCAGCACCCGCCACAGCGGCTGGTTCGAATCGCAGTCGTCCTTGAACTGCTGCAGTTCGGTCACCAGCGTGTTCCAGCGGCCCTTGGTGATGCCGATGGTGAACATGATGAAGAACGAGTACAGGCCCGTCTTCTCGACGATGATGCCGTGCTCGGACAGGTACTTGGTCACCACGTTGGCCGGGATGCCCCACTCGGAGAAATCGCCGTCGACATCCAGGCCAGGGGTGATCACCGTCGCCTTGATCGGGTCGAGCATGTTGAAGCCGGGCGCGAGGTCGCCGAAGCCGTGCCAGCGGTCGCCCGACTTCAGGATCCAGTCTTCGCGATCGCCGATGCCGTCGGCCGCCAGGTGGTCCGGCCCCCAGACCTTGAACCACCAGTCGTCGTCCGCCCCGTCCGCGCCCACGCGCGGGGCTGCATGGCCGGGCCCGTTAGCGCGCTGGACCCGCTGGTCCACCGCGCCACTGTTGCGCAGGTCTCCGAACTCGTCGCCGACCTTGCGCATCGCGCGCCGGAACTCGATCGCCTCGCGGATCGACTCCTCGACCAGCGCATTGCCCTGCGGCGGTTCCATCATCGCCGCGGCCACGTCGCAGGAGGCGATGATCGCGTACTGCGGGCTGGTCGAGGTGTGCATCAGGAACGCCTCGTTGAACACGTCGCGGTCGAGCTTCCGCTTCTCCGAATCCTGGGCGAGGATCTGCGAGGCCTGCGACAGGCCAGCCAGCAGCTTGTGCGTCGACTGGGTCGAGAACACCATCGACTCCTTGCAGCGGGGCCGGTCGGCGCCGATCGCGTGGTAGTCACCATAGAAGTCGTGGAAGGCGGCATGCGGCAGCCAGGCCTCGTCGAAGTGCAGCGTGTCGAGGTGGCCGTCGAGCATCTCCTTGATCGTCTCGACGTTGTAGCTGATGCCGTCGTAGGTCGACTGGGTGATGGTCAGGATGCGCGGCTTCTTGTTCTTGCCACGCACGAACGGATTGGCTTCGATCTTGCGGCGGATGTTCTCGATCCGGAATTCGTCCAGCGGGATCGGGCCGATGATGCCGTAGTGGTTCCGCGTGGGCGTGAGGAACACCGGCACCGCGCCGGTCATCATGATCGCGTGCAGGATCGACTTGTGGCAGTTGCGATCGACCACCACCACGTCGCCCGGCGCGACCGTCGAATGCCAGACGATCTTGTTCGAGGTGGACGTGCCGTTGGTGACGAAGAACAGGTGGTCGGCGTTGAAGATGCGTGCCGCGTTGCGTTCGCTGGCCGCCACCGGGCCGGTGTGGTCGAGCAGCTGGCCGAGTTCATCGACCGAGTTGCAGACGTCCGCGCGCAGCAGGTTCTCGCCGAAGAACTGGTGGAACATCTGCCCGACCGGGCTCTTCAGGAAGGCGACGCCGCCGGAATGGCCCGGGCAGTGCCAGGAATACGATCCATCGGCCGCGTAGTGGGTCAACGCACGGAAGAACGGCGGCGCGAGGCCGTCGAGGTAGGCCTTGGCCTCGCGGATGATGTGGCGCGCGACGAACTCGGGCGTGTCCTCGAACATGTGGATGAAGCCGTGCAGTTCGCGCAGCACGTCGTTGGGGATGTGCTGCGAGGTACGCGTCTCGCCGTACAGGTAGATCGGGATGTCCGCGTTGCGGAAGCGGATCTCGCGGATGAACTGGCGCAGGTTCACCACGACGATGTCGAGCTCCGGGCCAGGCGTGAACTCTTCGTCGTCGATCGACAGGATGAAGGCCGAGGCGCGCGACTGCTGCTGCGCGAACGACGACAGGTCGCCGTAGCTGGTGACGCCGAGGATCTCGACCCCCTCGTCCTCGATTGCCTTGGCGAGCGCGCGGATGCCCAGGCCCGAGGTGTTCTCGGAGCGGTAGTCCTCGTCGATGATCACGACGGGAAAGCGGAATTTCATCGGTTCACCTTTCGCCGTCGGGCGCCTGCCGGTCGACGGCCGCTAGATCTTGGGTAACGTGACGCCGACCTGGCCCTGGTACTTGCCGCCACGGTCCTTGTACGAGGTCTCGCACACGTCGTCCGCATCCGACTCGAAGAAGATCATCTGCGCGACACCCTCGTTCGCATAGATCTTCGCCGGCAGCGGCGTCGTGTTGGAAAACTCCAGCGTCACGTAGCCTTCCCATTCGGGCTCGAGCGGCGTGACGTTCACGATGATGCCGCAGCGCGCGTAGGTCGACTTGCCGAGGCAGACGGTCAGCACGTTGCGCGGGATGCGGAAGTATTCGACGGTGCGGGCCAGCGCGAAGGAATTGGGCGGGATGATGCAGACATCCGACTTCAGGTCGACGAAGGAATTCGCATCGAAGTTCTTCGGGTCGACGATGGTCGAGTTCAGGTTGGTGAACAGCTTGAACTCGTCGGAGCAGCGTACGTCGTAGCCGTAGCTGGACGTGCCATAGGACACGATGCGGCGGCCGTCGACCTCCTTCACCTGCCCGGACTCGAACGGCTCGATCATGCCGTGGCCGGAGGCCATCCTGCGGATCCAGCGGTCGGACTTTATGCTCATGCGGTCAGGCCCCGTGTTACTTGCGCGTGACTGGAGAGCCGATGGTATCGAATCATGTGTTCTTCTGGATGACGATCTTCGGGAACGCCGCGCTGTGGTCCTGCTGCAGGTCGGCGATCTTGAGTGCCACCTTGCGCGCGATGTCGCGATAGATGCCGGCGATCCGGCCGTCGGGCTCGGCGACCACCGTCGGGGTGCCGGAATCGGCCTCCTCGCGGATCCGGATGTCCAGTGGCAGCGCACCCAGCAGATCGACGGAATAGTCGCTGCCCATGCGCGCGCCGCCGCCTTCGCCGAAGATATGCTCTTCATGGCCGCACTTCGAGCAGACATGGGTGCTCATGTTCTCGACGATGCCGAGGATCGGGATGTTCACCTTCTGGAACATCTTCAGGCCCTTGCGCGCATCGAGCAGCGCGATGTCCTGCGGCGTGGTGACGATCACCGCGCCGGTGACGGGCACCTGCTGCGCCAGCGTCAA
The DNA here is from genome assembly GCA_044340265.1 of Burkholderiales bacterium. Lineage (GTDB taxonomy): Bacteria > Pseudomonadota > Gammaproteobacteria > Burkholderiales > CAIKXV01 > CAIKXV01. Next base: position 13,533 of record JBIITW010000110.1, read on the forward strand.
CTGGATATCGCCGGTGCCCGGGGGCAGGTCGACCACCAGGTAGTCGAGGTCGCGCCATTTCGTCTCGGTGAGCAGCTGCTGCAGGGCCTGGGTGACCATCGGCCCGCGCCAGACCATCGGCGTCTCGGCATCGATCAGGAAGCCGATCGACATCGCCTGCAGGCCGTGCCGCTCCATCGGTTCGATCGACTTGCCATCCTTCGATTCGGGCTTGCCGCTGATGCCGAGCATCGTCGGCTGCGACGGACCGTAGATGTCGGCATCGAGCATGCCCACGCTGGCGCCCTCGGCGGCCAGTGCCAGGGCGAGGTTGACCGCGGTGGTCGACTTGCCCACGCCGCCCTTGCCGGAGGCCACGGCGATGATGTTCTTCACGCCCGGGATCAGCTTCACGCCGCGCTGGGCGGCATGGGCCACGATGCGGCTGCCCACCGTCACGTCCACCTTGCCCACGCCTGGCAGCGCCGAGAGGTGGCCGGCGACCTGGGCCTGGATCGACGCCCAGACGCCCTTGCCCGGGTAACCGAGGGCGATCTCGACCGCCACGTCGGCGCCGGAGACCTTCACCGACTTCACCGCCTTCGCGGCGAGGTAATCCTTGCCGCTGACCGGATCGGTCAATCCAGCGAGGGCGGACCTGATTTCCTGTTCGTTCAATGCCATTGTCTGCTCCAGCACGCCCATGCACGCCCATGCGCGCCCAATCCCGGGGGACCGAGAGTTTACGGCTTTCCGCTCTGCTAGACTCCGTCGCATGTCCCGTCGACGAATCCTGGTCACTTCCGCGCTGCCCTATGCCAACGGCAGCATCCACCTCGGACACCTGGTCGAGTACATCCAGACCGACATCTGGGTGCGCTTCCAGCGCATGCAGGGCCATGAGATCCACTATGTCGGGGCGGACGACACCCATGGCACGCCGATCATGCTGCGCGCCGAGAGCGAAGGCATCACGCCGGAAGCGCTGATCGAGCGGGTCTGGCACGAGCACAAGCGCGATTTCGACGCGTTCGGCATCGGCTTCGACAACTACTACACGACCAACTCGCCCGAGAACCGCGCCTATTGCGAGGAGATCTACGGGTCGCTGCAGGCTGCGGGCCTGATCGCCCGGCGCCCGGTCGAGCAGTTCTTCGATCCGGTGCGCGAGATGTTCCTGCCCGACCGCTACATCAAGGGCGAATGCCCGAAATGCGGCGCGAAGGACCAGTACGGCGACTCCTGCGAGGTGTGCGGCGCCACCTATGCGCCGACCGACCTGGTCAATCCGTATTCCACCGTCTCCGGCGCGACGCCGGTGCGGCGCGAGTCGGAACACTTCTTCTTCCGGCTGTCAGATCCGCGCTGCGAGGCCTTCCTGCGCACGCACACCCAGACGCCGGGCAACCTGCAGCCCGAAGCCGCGAACAAGATGCTCGAATGGCTGGGCGCGCCCGGTGATTCGCGCCTGTCCGACTGGGACATCTCGCGCGACGCGCCCTATTTCGGCTTCCCGATCCCGGGCACGCTCGGCTCGAAGTTCTTCTACGTCTGGCTGGATGCACCGGTCGGCTACTTCGCCAGTTTCGCCAACCATGTCGACCGGCGAGCGGCCGAAGGCACGGCGATCGAGCGCGACCACTTCCTGAAGCAGGGTCACGACACCGAACTCATCCACTTCATCGGCAAGGACATCCTCTACTTCCATGCCCTGTTCTGGCCGGCGATGCTCGAACACGCCGGCTACCGCACCCCGACCCGGGTGTACGCACACGGCTTCCTCACCGTCAACGGCGAGAAGATGTCCAAGTCGCGCGGCACCTTCATCACCGCCGCCAGCTTCATCGAGCAGGGGCTGAACCCGGAATGGCTGCGCTACTACTACGCGGCCAAGCTGAACGCGACGATGGAGGACATCGACCTCAACCTGGCCGACTTCTGCGCCCGGGTGAACAGCGACCTGGTCGGCAAGTACGTGAACATCGCCAGCCGCTGCGCCGGGTTCATCGGCAAGCGCTTCGGCGGGCGGATCGGTGCGATGGCGCATGCCGCCCACGGCACCGGCGCAGCTCCCTCGCTGCTCGAGGACATGCGTGCCGCGCAGGCACCGATCGCGGCGCTCTACGATGCCCGCGAATACGGCAAGGCGATGCGCGAGGTGATGGCGCTGGCCGACCGTGCCAACCAGTATGTCGACCAGGAAAAACCCTGGGAACTGGCGAAGCAGCCGGACCAGGAAGCACGCCTGCACGAGGTCTGCAGCACCGCCCTCAACCTGTTCCGCCTGCTCACCCTGTACCTGAAGCCGGTGCTGCCGAAGCTCGCGCATGAAGTCGAAGGCTTCCTGTCGATCCCGCCACTGGTCTGGAGCGACGCTGCCAGCATCCTGGCACCGGGCCATGTGATCCGCCCCTACCAGCACCTGATGCAGCGGGTGGATGCGAAGCAGACCGACGCCCTGGTCGCCGCAAACCGCGAGAGCCTGCCGGGCGGCGCGCCCCCGGCTGCCGCGGCTGCCACGCCGGCAGCCACAGCCACAGCCGCAGCCACCGCCAGCGCCGTCGCCGCGCCGTCGAAGGCTGCGACGGCCACGCCTGCCGCCCCCGGGACGATCGGCATCGAGGAGTTCTCCCGCGTCGACCTGCGCATCGCGCGCATCGCCCATGCCGAGAAGGTCGACGGCGCGG
>JBIITW010000306.1:0-4244 GCA_044340265.1 Burkholderiales bacterium
TTTCGGAGCCACCCGATTAGCCGCAGCGATCTCGGCTGGACCAGACAGGCGTCCGGCATCATCGAAGGCGCGCCGGCCCGGTCAGTGACCTTGCCTCAGCCCCCCACCCGATACCCGTACTCCATCGCCGCCACCGTCAAGAAGCGCCACAGGCTGTCCGCATAGCTGCGCGCCACATACACGTCATATCCACCGCCACGCGGCAGCCGATGGATCAACACCCGCATCCGCGCCAGCGCGGTCATCGCGCATGCCCCCTCGGTGAACACTGTCGGATCGAGGTCGATGCCGCACCCTTGCGCCAGCACGTCGACCGCCGCCGGGCCGGACAGGTTGAGCACCGCGAAGCCATGGCCGACATCGGTCAACGCGCCGGACATGCCTTCGAGGGCAGCGCGAAGCCTGGCCTCCAGGTCGATCCGCTGCGCATCGGCACAGGTGATCAGCCAGTCGCCGGGGCCTGTCCACAACGCATGCACGCCTCCGTCGGCATCCGCGGCGCTGAGCCAGGCCACCGTCGGCAGCTTCAGGCCCAGGACGACCGCGAAGGTGTCGCGTACCGGCTTGGGAACGGTACGCAGGTTGAGTACCGCGCGGCCCTCGACCGGCGTCAACACCACGCGTGCCGTGGCACCGTCGCCACCGACGACGCGCCCCGCGCCACCGGCGGAATGTTCCTCCAGCGCCGCCGCGAAGGCAGACTCGGCGGCGATGTTCGAGGCTGTCGTCTCATCCACGCAGGCGGTCTCCTGCCGGGTCGACGAAGATCGGATCGACCACTTCCACCTCGATGCTCATCCGCATCAGCGGCGACATCGCCCACAGCCGCTGCCCCTTGCGCAGGTGGCCGCGGCTGACCAGCGCCAGCGCGATCGCGCAGCCGATCGTCGGGCTGAAGCAGCTCGAGGCGACGAAGCCTTCCATCGGATACGGCGTGACCTGCCGCGGCTCGACCACCAGCATCGAGCCGCGTGGAATCGGCTCGCGCGCATGTACCGGCACCAGGCCGACCAGGTGCGGCCGGTCTTCGGCGGTCAGCCCCGGTCTCGACAGCGAACGCCGGCCGATGAAGTCGCCTTCCTTGCGGATCATCCGGTGCAGGCCGAGGTCGCCGGGCGTGGTGCGACCGTCGGCTTCGGACCCGACCACGAAACGCCCCTTCTCGATGCGCATCACGCCCATCGCTTCCGTGCCGCAGGCGACCAGCCCCTGTGCTGCGCCGGCATCCATCAACGCTTCCCAGACCGCGCGGCCATGCCCGGACGGCACGTAGACCTCGTACGACCGTTCGCCGGAGAAGCTGATCCGGCACACCCGGGCCTCTACGCCGGCGACCCGGCATGCGCGGTATGCCATGCAGGGCAGCCCCGCATCCGACACGTCGATGTCGGCGACCTTCTCCAGCACCGCACGCGAGCGCGGCCCGGCCAGGGCCATCGCCGCCCAGTGTTCGGTGACGCAGGTCAGGTACACATCGAGGTCGGGCCACTCGACCTGCAACAGGTATTCGAGCCGCGACAACACCGCCTCGGCGTTGGCGGTGGTGGTGGTCATCAGGTAGTGGGTATCGCCGAGGCGGGTGACGACGCCGTCGTCGAACACCATGCCGTCCTCGCGCAGCATCACGCCATGCTGGCAACGGCCGATGGCAAGGGTGGCGGGGTCGTTGATGTAGACCCGCTGCAGGAACGCCGCACAGTCGCGCCCCTGCAGGTCGATCTTGCCCAGCGTGCCGATATCGAACAGGCCGACGCCGTTTCGCACCGCCCGTACCTCGCGGTTCACCGCGTCGAGTTCGCTCTCGCACGCCTGCCGATAGAACCGTGGCCGCCGCCACAGGCCGCTGTTGACGAACTCGGCGCCATTGGCCGCATGCCAGCCGTCGATTGCGGTCCTGCGCAGCGGATCGACAGCGTTGCCGGTCTCGGGCCCGGCGATCGCGCCGAGGGTGACCGGCGTGCAGGGCGGGCGGAAGGCGTCGGCGCCGACCTGCGCGATCGGCGTCTCGATCGCATCGTCTGCATCAGCGACATCGGCGACCGTCACGTCGCCCTGCAGGTCGATGAAGCGCTTGTAGCGGGACGCTTCAGGATAGTCGACCTGCCACACCGGCAGCAGCGGGCATGCGGTCTCTCGCTCGATCATCGGCGGGAACATCGTCGGACTGCGGCCCAGGCCTGCATCGCTGGCCGCTGCGCGACCCGCCGCGAGGCCCTGAACCACGCAATCGGCGAGCTGGAACGCGCCGGCGGCGCTGCCTGCGCAGCGGATGTGCGCCGGCGCCCGGTTCGCCGGGTCGGGCACGAAGGTGGCCAGTGCCTCGTCGAACTTCAGCTGGCCGCGTGCCTGCGACCAGAGTTCGACCGCCGGGTTCCAGCCGCCGGAGACGAGCAGGGTGTCGCCTTCGACCGGGAACGCGGTGCCGCGTGCGTCGCTGGCAGCGCGGCCCTCGGCATCGACCGGTGCAACCAGCGCGGCGCGCACCGAGGTACCGCCCAGCGTGCGCAGGACGCCATGGCCCGCATGCACCTTGATGCCCGCGGCGACCGCGGCATCGAATGCGCTGCCCGAAGGTTCATGCCGCAGGTCGATGATCGCGCTGATCGCGACACCGGAGCGGTGCAGGTCGAGCGCCGCGTGATAGGCCGAGTCGTTGTTCGTGAACACCACCGCACGCCGCCCCGGTTGCACGCCGTGCCGGTTGAGGTAGGTGCGTGCACTGCCGGCCAGCATCACGCCGGGCAGGTCGTTGTTGCCGAAGGCGATCGAGCGTTCGATGGCGCCGGTGGCGATGACGATCTCGCGCGCACGGATCTTCCACAGGCGCTGGCGCGGCAGGTGCGCAGCCGGCGGGTGCGCAACGACGGGCGCGCCGCTGCCGACCTGTTCGACCACGGTCGCCATGCCGTGGTCCCAGATCGCGGAGACCTGGCTGCGCACCAGCATGCGCACGCCCGGCGTCGACTTCAGTTCAGTGGCGACCTCATGCACCCAGCGAGCCGCCTCGTTGCGGTTGATCTGCGCGCGCTCGCCGAGCAGCGAGCCGCCGACCTCGCTGCCTTCATCGGCGAGGATCACGCGTGCGCCGCCACGTGCCGCTGCGAGTGCGGCGGCCAGCCCGGCAGGGCCGCCGCCACAGACCAGCACGTCGCAGTGGGCATGGCGGTGCGCATAGCGGTCCGGGTCGGGCAGCTTCGGTGCGCGGCCGAGGCCGGCTGCGCGGCGGATGAACCATTCGCAGGCCTTCCAGCCCGGGGCCGGCCACATGAACGTCTTGTGGCGGAAACCCGCCGGCAGCATGCGCGACAGGTTCGCCCTGATCACGCCGATGTCGAAGCCCACCGACGGCCAGCCGTTCTGGCTCGAGGCGACCAGTCCGTCGTACAGCAGGACCTGGGTCGCGCGCAGGTTGGGTTCGGTGCGGGCGCCGGTCTCGAGCTGCACCAGCGCATTCGGCTCTTCCGCGCCTGCCGCGAAGATGCCGCGCCGGCGGTGGTACCTGGCGCTGCGTCCGACCAGCTGCACGCCGTTGGCGAGCAGGGCCGAGGCGAGCGTGTCGCCCTCGAAGCCGGAATGGCGGGTGCCGTTGAAGGTGAACGACAGCGCCCGCGTGCGGTCGATGCGGCCCAGGTCGGCCACGCGCATCGGGTTGGAAGACCCGCCGCCGCTCATGTCGTCGCCGCCGGTTGCAGCGCCCGGTTCGACAGCACTTCATGGGTCAGCGTGTTCCGGCGCACGCCGATCCAGCGCCGGCAGCCCATCGCGTGCTGCCAGAGCTCTTCATGCTCGCCCGCCGGGTTGTCGCGTTCGTGCAGGTAAGCGCCCCACTCGGCATCGGTCGTTGCGGACGGATCCGCCGGGCGGCGCAGGTTCGCGTCACCACCATAGGCGTATTCGACCTGGTCACGCGGGCCGCAGAAGGGGCAGACGATCAGCAGCATCGCGGCATCAGTGCATCCATGGAGCGGACCCCGCGCCGCGCTCGTCGATCGCATGGCCGAGCGTGTAGCGGTCCAGGTTGAACGGCGCGTTGATCTCGTGCGGACGGTCCTGCGCGATGGTGTAGGCGAAGCACCATCCGGAGCCGGGCGTGGACCTGGATCCGCCATCGCACCAGCCGCAGTTGACATAGAAGTTGTCGAGCGCGGTCTTCGCGATGATCGGGCTGCCGTCCATGCTCATGTCCATGATGCCGCCCGACAGCCGCAGCAGGCGCAGGCGCGACAGCGACGGGAACAGCGCGA
>JBIITW010000111.1:0-16076 GCA_044340265.1 Burkholderiales bacterium
ACAGACCAACGTGACCACGCGCGACCCTGCCAACCCGAACGTCACGACCAACGTCGGCAAGCAGTCCTCGCGCGGCGTCGAACTGGCCGCTGCGGTCCGGGCGACCCGCCAACTGACGTTCTCCGGAAGCCTCGCGCTGGTCGACGCCCGTTTCGACACGTTGATCGAGGCAGGAAACGCCAACCGGGCTGGCAACACCCCGCCGAACGTTCCTGACCGGGTGGCCAACGCCCGCATGACCTACCGCTTCTCCGGGATGCCGGTCGAGATCGGCGCCGGCGTGCGTCATATCGGTGCCTTCTACACCAACAACTCGAACACTACGCGGGTGAACGATGCGACCCTGTTCGACGCGTTCGCCGGATGGCGGGTCGGCAACGGGACTCTCGGGGTGCGCGTGCGCAACATCGGCGATCGGCTCTGGGCAACGTGGACCGGCGCCAGCCAGAATCAGGTCATCCTGGGCGAGCCACGCAGCTTCGAACTGTCTTTCCAGGCGGCGTTCTGACGGCCCCACCCGGTATCCGACACGCGCGAGAGGCGCGTCAGCGTGGCCGTACGCCGGGCATGCGCCTGGGAGAGAGCTCCGCTGAAGATGCAGGGCCCGCTGCTTCCTGACCGATCCGGCTCAGTCTCGTCTTCAGCTCGCTCTCGATCACGCTCCTGGCGTAGGGCTTCATCGCCTTCCAGTCGTGGCACTCCTCGCGGGTGCGCCCACATCCCAGGCACCACCCCTTCGGGCCCGAGAAATCACAGACATCCACGCATGGACTCTTTTTTTTCTGCTTCATCAACAGCACTCTCAGCGTAATGCCCTTGGGGGTCAGGTCTTCCCTTCCAGCTGGCTCAAGGCCTTGTCGACTGCACCTTCAAGCTCCCTGAGCTGATTGAATTCCTGCAGCAACCGCTGCTCCAGTGCCTTGAAGTTCAGCGGCAGGCTGCGTTCGCAGACAGTGTATCCCTTGCCAACGAGCCGGTAGCCTTTCCAGCCCTGGATACGGCCGCGCTCGGAATCGATGAGCGCTTCGATGAATCGCTGCTGAGACGGACAATCCTCCTCGGCGTGCAGGGAGATGGGGAACGCCTTCTGTCGAAACTGGGCATCCTCGATGAAGGTTTCGAAATGGACGCCACCCTGGTTGGCGTTGTACCAGTTGGATTTGTACAGCTGCATGTACGAACCGCGGTTGAATATCTCCCAGCCATCCTCGAACCAGGCGGCTTGCCTCAGCATTTTTTCCAGGTTGCGGAAGACTGCCTTGACGTCTTTCATGATCAATCCTCCTCAGGGTGGGGCTACCCGTTTCAACGGCTCCCGACCGGATTTCGTTGCGCAGCGACGCCCCCCCTGTGCACGGCCCGGACGGCATATCCTGCAGCCGATCACCCACTGCGGCTTCAGAGATACTCGCGCATCCAGTCGCGGCCCGCTTCCCCGGCGATCGCCAGATGGTCAAGATTCTCATATATGGACATGTGTGATGCGCCTCCGCCGATCTGGACGAGCTTCTTCCGCGGGCACGGGATCCGGTTGAAGTAGGGCACCTCTATCTCGGTCATCGTGATGTCGTCGTAGGCCGAGGTAATCATCAACGTCGGCGTGTAGATGATCCGTTCCAGGTAGGGCGCGATATCGTAGGCGAGCACGTACTCGGCCGACTGCACGGTCGTCCAGTGCTCATGATTGGGCGCGGTCGTCTCCTTGAACTTCTTGAATACGGGCCAGGTCTCCGGTGCCGGAAACGTGGACGCTGCTTCGTGCGGATGGGCGGAGTGGAGAATCCGGCCATGCTCGCCGGTGAGGAACCGTTGGCGCCGGTCGGACTCGATCAGTGCCATGAACTCGCGAAACCCCACGTTGCTCATCGATCTGCGCATGTTGTACAGGCCGTTGCACATCGGCACGATCGAAACGATCGAACGAACCCGCGAGTCCAGTGCGCCAACGGCCAGCACATGCGCACCCGAGTAGGAAATTCCCCATATGCCGATGCGGTTGCAATCGACATCCTTGCGCGTCTCTGCATATGAAATGGCGTTGCGGTAATCCTCGATCTGCTCCCACGGATTGATGTGCTGGCGCGGCGTACCGTCACTCTCGCCGAGGTTTCTGTAGTCGAACACGAGGCAGGCGTACCCGGCGTCGACGAAGTACTTTGCATACTCGGGCTGAATCAGCTCCTTCACATAACACCAACCGCCTCCCATGACGATCGTCGGATGCGGGCCGACGCCACCAGCCGGCTTGTAGAAGTCCGCCCTCAGCGTGACGCCTTCACTCTTGAACTCCACCAGTTCCTTGTTCATCGAACATGCTCTCCCTGGGTGTTATCGCAAACGCATTCCCGTCGCGGACATGCTTCGTGAATGCAGGCGGAAGAAAGTCTTCCTTTATGCAACTGTGTTGCTTATATTAACGCGGGCAGGACGTTAACGCCAACCTGGGCGTTCACTGCGAAGCCCTTCCGTCCTCGGTTCTGCAGCGGGCATCTTTTCCTTCTGGGCCGCCGCCCATCGATGCGCGCCGCTTCGCCGAGTGCGGTCACAGATGCCCAACGGCGCCGACGACGCCTTGCCCGGAAGCCCTGACGACGATGAACCCAGCCAACCATGACGAGATCCAGAAGACGCCCCCGTCGTCGCTCGTGCCCGTGACCGTCCTGACCGGATTCCTCGGCAGCGGCAAGACGACGTTGCTCAATTCCCTGGTGCAGCAGCCCGCACTTCACGATGCGCTGGTTGTCATCAACGAGTTCGGCGAGATCGGGCTTGACCACCTTCTGGTGGCCCACACCGACGAGACCATCATCGAGATGAGCAGTGGATGTCTTTGCTGCACGATCAGGCAGGATCTGGTGAAGACGCTGCGCGACGCGACCTGGCGGTTCGCCCGCCAGGGAAGTCGCCTGTTCCGGCGGGTAGTCATCGAATCCACCGGCCTCGCCGACCCAGCGCCGATCCTGCACACACTGATGACCGACCCTTACCTGGTCGATCACTATCGGCTGGACGGCGTGGTGACCACCATTGACGCGACCAGCGCCGAGGCGAGCCTGGACGCCCACCCGGAGGCGATCAAGCAGGCCGCTGTCGCCGACATACTGCTGATTACCAAGACTGATCTGGTCGACGCCGGGACGCTCGAGCGGGTACGGGTCCGTTTGCGCGGCGTCAATCCGGGTGCGCCGCATCTGGTGAGCGCGCACGGTGCGGTGGCGGCCGAAGCGGTACTCAACCTTGGTCTGTTCAACATTTCAGGAAAGATTCCGGATGTCGCCCGATGGCTGCACGAGGAACGCTATCGCGTGCCGGATGCGCATGCGCCCGACGAAAGTGACCACCACGATCATGCACATGCACATGCGCATGGACATGAGCATGTGCAGGGTGTGACGCCGTCGCGCGCTGAGTCAGGCAGGCGGATAGCAGGCGGCCCCGAACCCTTCCCCGCTGAGGCCCCCGTTCATCACCACGACGTCAACCGCCATGACGACAGGATCCGTGCCTTCTGCTTCACGTTTGACCGTCCGATCGACAAGCGGGCGTTCGAACAGTGGTTTGCCGTGCTGGTGCGTCTGAAAGGAGAGCAGTTGCTGCGTATCAAGGGCATCCTGAATCTCGAGGGCGACGACACGCCTACCGTCATACACGGCGTGCAGCATGTATTCCATCCTCCGGTGCTGCTGCCTGCGTGGCCTTCCAGCGATCGGCGCACCCGCATCGTCTTCATTACGCGTGATCTGACGCGCGAGGTCATCGAGAACATGTTCATCTACTTCGTGCCGCCGGTGAGCATGCCGCCCGATGCGCGTCTCGGCTAGCTAGCCGCTTGACGACCGTGCCCGCGTCGTTGCCGAAACGCTGGCTCCGGCCTGCCTGAATGCGCACGGCGTGCGCGAAATCCTGCATGTGCGGCGGCTCAGCCAGACACCAGCGAGGAAGATCGTTTGGCGCGCGGCGGCAATCGCGAGCCGCATACGGCCGTCCGAGCCGGACGGCAGCGACCAAGGCAAGTCGATATCTTTTCGAGGCCCGGGCGTTACAGGAGGGCCGCGATGACTTGCAGATCGCCAACGGCATGGAAATCCGGTAGAAACAGGTCGAGCGGGCAACAAGACCCCGCGTCTGCTCCCGCAACGAGGAGGTTACCGATGGTGTCCATGCGCTCCGGGCTGTGTGCCCCGCTTCTTGCTGCGATCCTCGCCACCGCTTTCAACGCAGTCACCACCGTTCCTGTACGGGCCCAGACACCGACACAGCCCCCGGCCCAGCCCCAGACCCAGGCTCAGACCCAGTCCTGGCCGGCCAGGCCGATCCGCCTGGTCGTGCCCTTCCCGCCCGGGGCCAGCAACGATGTGCTGTCCCGCATCACAGCGCAGGCGATGAGCCCCGGGCTCGGTCAGCAGATCGTCGTCGAGAACCGTCCGGGCGGCGGCGGCATCGTCGGCTCCGAGGTCGTCGCCCGGTCGCCCGGCGATGGCTACAGCATGCTCAACATCCAGGCGTCCTTCGTCGCCAACGCCGCGCTGCGGCCCCGGCTGCCCTACGAACCGATCGCCGACTTCGCCTATGTCGGGATGATGGCGCGCGGCCCGCTGCTGATGGTGGTGCATCCGTCGCTGCCGGTGAGGAACCTGCGCGACTTCCTCGCGCTGGCGAAATCGAAGCCCGGGCTGGTCAACTACGGCTCGACCGGCACCGGCAGCCACAACCACATGGCCACGGAACTTTTCAGGCGCATGGCGGGCATCGACATCATCCACGTGCCTTACAAGGGGGCGGCACCGGCGCTGACCGACCTGATGGGCGGCCACATCCAGCTGGTGATGACCAGCCTGCCCTCGGCGATGACCCAGGTGCAGGCGGGCCGCATGAGGGCGCTGGGCGTGGCCAGCGAAAAGCGCAGCAGTTTCATGCCGCAGGTGCCGACCATCGCCGAGTCCGGCGTGCCAGGCTACATGGCAGAGTTCTGGTGGGGCCTGGTGGTTCCGGTGAAGACACCGGCCGAGATCACTGCGCGGCTGGGCAGCGAACTCGCCAGGGCATTGCAGTCCACCGACCTCAGACAGAGCTTCGCCGGCGAGGGCGCAGAACCGGCGACGATGGGCGGCGAGGCGTTCCAGCGCTTCGTCTCCAACGAGATCAACCGCTGGCGCAAGGTTGCGCAGGAGACCGGGATCAAGCCTGAATGAGTCCTGAACGTTCTGGAACCTGAGACGAGGACTTCGCACATGCAACTCGAACGCTCGACCCTGACTGCGCTCAGGCTGCCCTATCCCCGGCCGATCCACTGGAAGGATTCGGTAGAGGAAGGCTGCGAGTTCATGCTGCTACGGCTTTTCACGGATGACGGCCTGGAAGGCGTCGCCGAGGGGGCGATCAAGCCGACCTGGACCGGGACGACGCGCAGGGCGCTCGTCGCGGTGCTCGAGGACATGCTGCTGCCGGCACTGAAGGGCGTGGATCTCTCTGATGTTGGAGCCGTGCGCAAATGTCTTGCCCCTTTCCCGGAGAACCGGCTTGCGAAGGGACTCATCGACAGCGCGTGCTGGGACCTGCGTGCGCAGGCGAAGCGCATGCCGCTGTGGCAGCTCTGGAAGGGCACGCCCGAAGTGCCCGTGTCATGGACCGTGACGCGTGCCCGCCCGCTCGAGATGGCCACGGAAGCGGCCACGATGATCGAGCGTCACGGCTTCAGGACCCTGAAGATCAAGGGCGGCCAGGGTTTCGACACCGACGCGAAAGCACTCGACGAGATCCGCACGGCGGTGGGCGCCGACGCCAGCTTCTATGTCGACGCCAATTGCGCCTATACGCCCGAGCAGACTGCAGCCTATGTGACGCTGCTCGCGGACAAGGGCGCGACGCATGCGGAGGACCCGTGCGACCTGCGCCCCAACCGGTGGTTCGCAGAGACCCAGCGCGCGATGCCCATTCCATTCGTGGTGGACGGGCGCTGTCTTTCGCTCGATGACGCCGAGCTGTTCCTGGAGCGCGGCGCGCGCTTCATCGGCCTCAAGGCGGCACGCGTGGGGGCGAGCATCGCCCTGGATATCGCGCACGCAGCGGATGCGGCAGGATGCGCAGTCAACGTGGGGTTGCATGCAGAGAGCGCACTGGGCGCATTCGCCAGCCTCAACGTGGCAGCTGCATTTCCACGGCGCGCCGGATCGCTGCCTGCCGAATCCACGTTCTTCCTGGCGTACGCGGATCAGTTCACCACGCGGTCGCCCGGGATCAGCCAGGGTGTCGTCAGGCTGGACGATTCCGTGGGCCTCGCGAACATCGTCGACTGGGGTCGCGTCGAGCGCTACCGGATATGATTGTTCGGGCGCAGCGCGAGCCGGAGCCTCAATCCACAGGGTCTGCTCTATCGTCGAGTGACTCGCCGCGAAGATAACGCTCGTTATCGTCGAAGACCGACAGCCACATCGTGTGCCACGCCGCCAGGGCCGCCGACAGATGTTCGCAGGAATCCAGGTCGAGGTCGCCACATTCCGACTCGGTATGCGGGCAATAGGCGAACTCGACGCTGCGCTTGCCGTTCGCGGCCTCATCGATGCCAAAGCGATACCCGCTCAGCTCGACCGCTTCCGAGCGGCGCGTGTGCGGGAACAGCCGCCGCAGGTCAGGACGCACCTCTTCCATCACGTCTACCGAGGGTGTGTGTTCGTCCGTCTCGACATTGAAGGCGAACAGCCGTTCGCCATGCCAGTATCCCGAGTCGTCGGTGTCGACCAGGGAACTCCGATACTTCTCGGTCACCATCGGCAACCCGACGATGCGCATGATCTTCTCCAGGGTCACTTCGCGTTCGAGTTCCGTGCGCAGCGTGAGCAGATCCGCTTTCGACGCGAGCGCACGACGCTCGACCGCGCTGACCAGGATGGGCCAGGCCGCCGCGAGGAAATCCCGGAACGACCGAGGCGACTTTGCATCGAGCTTCTGGGGGGAGGGCTCGCGCGACCGGTAGTCGACATAGACGGCCTCGAATTCGCCCTCCGACGACGCTCCCAGAACCACCGTGCGCTCGTCATTCTGGTTCAGTTCGATGGTGACGCAACCCTCGTGGCGTGTCAGCACGCAATGCGTATCCTCGATCTGCAGCGTACGGCAGCGGGCCTTCGGTGAGACCGCGTTGATCAGCGCGAGCACGCTGGATGCCGTCAGCTCACGACTCAGTGCCAATCGTCGCCCGGACAAGCGACGACACAGGATGGAATGACCGGCTGCGAGGCGGGCAATGGCCCCGCCTCGATACAGCACGAAGTCGTCTTCCCCCCCGTTCGCCACGTCGGGCGCGTCGAAGAGCGCCTCGGCGTGAAGCCAGGCCCTCAGTTCTGCGTGGTCGAATTCCCTCAGTCGACGCGCCGCCACCACGCCCCCAGCGGCATCAACGTGAAAATCGTCCTGAATCACCAGCCCGGCACGCAGCACACCACCGACCTTGTATTCGCCGTGGTTGTAGGTGCCCCACAAGACCTCGGCGACATCCAGATCGCCTGCAACGAACAGTTCCTGGCCGCCGGTCACCACGTTGGCGGCTGACATGTCGTGTCGCACGAACAGCCCCCGCGCGCCGTCTTCATCGTCGTTGCAGACCCACGTCCTGACCTCGAGCGAGCCGTTGACCACGACGCAGGCAAAGTTGCGCTCGTCGTTATCTGCCTCGTCACCGAAATCGAGCTGGAGTGATTCGAGGGTCAGGTCGCCCTCATGCAGCAGCACCCACGGGTCGTACTCCCGTGCGTACGCACGATAGGCCGACGTCGCGGGCAACAGGCTGGGCCGGGTATTCAACCGAACCTGCCTGAAGCGGGAATCCGCACGCATCTGCGCAAAATTCATCGATCTGCTTCCATTGTCGTCACCACCCTCGCACCGGTCCTGGGCAGGCTTCTTCCTGTGTTGTCAGAAGATGATATCGAAGGCGTCACTGCCCTGCTGCTCGTGCACGTGGCACGCGGCCAAGGGTCGAGGTACGCTCGCCCACCTTGCCCCCTTCCTTTCCCTTCCCTTACCTTTGCTGGAGCCTGCCTTGCCGCGCCATGTTCCGACCCTTGTCCCGTCCGTCATCGCCCCCGCGAACCGCCTGCGCAGAGCGCGGTCTGCATCCACGCTGCTGGCGCTCGCTGCAGCCGCTGCGTTCGGAGCGGGAGGCGGCGCCAGTCCGGCCTGGGCGCAAGCCTGGCCGGCCAAGCCACTGCGGCTGGTGACGCCGTTTCCACCCGGTGGTGCGCTCGATACGACCGCGCGGGTGCTGGCGCCGCGGCTGGGCGAACAACTCAGCCAGCAGGTGGTGATCGAGCCGCGTACCGGCGCCGGCGGCAGCATCGGCGCCGAGTTCGTGGCGAAGGCGGCGCCCGATGGCCACACGCTCCTGATGGGTACGGCCACCACCCACGCGATCGCCGCAGCACTCAACCCGAAGCTCGGCTTCGACCTGCAGAAGGATCTCGCGCCGGTGTCGCTGGTGGTGAACTCGCCGCTGGTGCTGGTGATGCATCCATCCCTGCCGGTGAAGAGCGTCAAGGACCTGCTCGCACTGGTGCGCAAGCGGCCCAACGAGCTGTCATTCGCCTCGCATGGCAACGCGACGGTGTCGCATCTGGCGCAGGAGCTGTTCCGGGCGCAGGCGAAGGTCGGCTTCGTGCATGTGCCGTTCAAGGGCAGTTCGCCGGCCAATGCCGACCTGCTCGGTGGCCATGTCTCGCTGCTGTTCGACAGCGTCGCGCCCTCGCTGGGCAACATCAAGGCCGGCAAGGTGCGTGCACTGGCGGTTGCAACCGACAAGCGCGTCGCCTCCCTGCCGGAAGTGCCGACGATCGCCGAGTCCGGGTTGCCCGGCTTCAGCGCGAACAACTGGTTCGCGGTGTTCGTGCCCGGTGCGACATCGCGCGAGGTCATCAACCGGTTGAACGCGGAGATCGTGAAGATCGTCGCCAACCCCGAGGTACGCACGCGCTTCATCGAACTCGGGCTGGAGCCGCAGTCGAGCACGCCCGAGCAGTTGCGCGACCTGGTCGCCGCCGATCTGAAGAACTGGTCGCGGCTGATCCGCGACGCCGGCATCAAGGGCGACTGAGGCTCATGCCATGAAGATTGATCGCGTCGAAGCCCGAGTCGAACACATCAAGCCAGCGCGTGCCAGCGATGCCTACGCCGGCCAGGAGAGCCTGACCTTCCTGCGCTGCCGGGTGACCACGGCCGACGGACTCTCCGGCGAGGGCGTCACCGGCCGTTTCCTGGCCGCGGAGGTGGCGCACCTGCTCAATGGCGGGATGCACGCTGCGCTCGTGGGTGCGGACCCGCTCGATCATGAAGCGGTGGCCGTCATGCTGACCCGGCAGTTCAATCCGCGCGCATCCACCGGGGTGTTCGTCTCGGCGATGTCGGCCCTCGACCTGGCGCTCTGGGATATCAAGGGCAAGGCGCTCGGCATGCCGGTCGCACGCCTC
This sequence comes from Burkholderiales bacterium, assembly GCA_044340265.1. Lineage (GTDB taxonomy): Bacteria > Pseudomonadota > Gammaproteobacteria > Burkholderiales > CAIKXV01 > CAIKXV01. The sequence continues at coordinate 9,459 of JBIITW010000111.1, forward strand.
GTCGGTGGGGCACGCACTTCGGTGCCCACCTACGCGACGGCCGGACTGCCCGCATTCACCGAAGCCGAACTGATCACTGCCTGCCAGGACGCGCTCGCCGCGGGATTCAGCGGCGCGAAGATCATCGTCGGCGCTGCAGGCCGCAGCATCGAGGAAGATGCCCGGCGCGTGCGTGCGGTTCGCGCGGCGATCGGATCGGCCCCGCTGATGCTCGATGCCAACTGCGCGTTCACGGTCGCCGAAGCCAAGCGGCTCGCCACGCTGCTCGACGACTGCGACATCGCCTTCTTCGAAGAGCCGCTGCGTGGCAACGACGTTGCGTCATTGCTCGAACTCAGGCGCTCGACTTCGATGCCCCTCGCTTCGGGCCAGATGATCCAGTCGATGACCTGGTTCCGGGACGTGCTCGCGGCAGGGGCGCTCGACATCGTGCAACCGAACGCAGCGTTCTGCGGCGGCATCTCGGCGATGCTGCGCATCGTTGCGCTGGCCGAGGCGCATGGCGTGCCGGTCACCGGCGCGGGCGGCTTCGAGGCGGCCAATCTCCCGGTTATGGCCGGGCATGCGCATGGCGGCATGCTGGAAGTGCACGGGGCGCATGTCGCGCTGCGTGCGCGTTTCGCCACGCACCCCGAGTCTGCCCAGGGCAGGTTGCAGGTACCGGACGCACCGGGGCTGGGCTTCAGCCTGCTCGAGTGAAGCGAGCGGTGGCGGAGACTCCCCTTACCTTGCGGAAACACTGCCCGAATGCGTGGAGCCCGCTCGCTCCAGACCCAGTGAAATCACGTCGTCTGCAGCGTCCTCGGGCAAAGCAGTGCCGAACCAGCGGTCCATGAAGGTGAACAGAAAACCGTAGTTGCCCCGAAAACAGGCATGGTGGAGATGGTGGCTGCGAGCGTTCGATAGCCAGCGCCAGCCCACCGGAAGCGCCTGATAGTTGGCATGCCCCAGGCTGTTGTAGGTGAGGGACAGGATCGGCAATGCCACCAGCGCCGCCAGCGAGAAGGACCACAACAGCATGGGCACGATCAACACACTCCCGAGCAACACCGCTTCTACCGGATGGAAGGCGTAGGTCGACCACGGCGTGGTCACCACCGAGCGGTGGTGGGGAAGATGAAAACGTTGGAACAGCAGCCGGTGGTGCAGCAGTCTATGGTGCAGATAGAAGTGCAGATCGTTCCACAACAGCAGCACCACGCACTCCGCCAGGACACGCCAGACCGGCACTTGCAGCGTCACCTCGGCCCAGCCGCTCTGGATCAGCATCCAGGGCACCAGCAGGCCGACCCCGAAGATCAGCACCGACAGCGCAGACAAGGCGATTTCGCGGCGCACCTGGTGAGGATTCAATGGCCGGGGATCGAGTACGCGGCCCACGCCCAGCCCAGGCAGAACGACGCGGGTGATGGCCATGCTGGTCAGCGCAAAACCGACGTACAGCACCGCAAAGAACATAACCCCGCCCAGCGCAACGTCGAGTGCTGTCCAGTGAAGCGGGGAAGTCCAGGACGTCAAAGGCATGGTGGCGCCAGCGACGCGCCGGGCGAATGGACGACCGCGGCGGATCAGCCGGTTGCTACCGCCCCGCCATCAGCTCCGACGCCCGCTTCACCGACTTCACGATGTTGACGTACCCGGTGCAGCGGCAGATGTTGCCCTCGAGCCCGTGCAGGATCTGCTCGTCGGTCGGCTTCGGATGACGGCGCAGCAGGTCGGTCACCGCCATCACCATGCCGGGGGTGCAGTAGCCGCACTGAAGCCCGTGGCATTCCGTGAACGCCTGCTGCACCGGATGCAGCGCCTCGCCATTGGCCATGCCTTCGATGGTGGTGATCTTCGCGCCACTGACCTGCACCGCCAGCAGCGTGCAGGACTTGAGCGCGCGGCCGTCCACCAGCACGGTGCAGGCACCGCACTGGGTCGTGTCGCATCCGACATGGGTGCCGGTGAGCTGCTGCGCATCGCGCAGGAAGTTCACCAGCAGCGTGCGGTCTTCGACGTCGGCGGATACGGCCTTGCCGTTGAGGGTGAGTTCGATTCGGCTCATGTCGTTCAGCCCAGCAGTTCGTTGACCGCGCGCGCCGCCATCACCCGGCACAGCTGTGCCCGGTATTCGCGGGTGGCATGGATATCTTCGGAGAAATGGGATGCATCGAGCGCGAGGCCGTCGAGCGCCTTGGCCGACATCGACTTGCCCAGTGCCGCCTCGGCCTCGGCCCAGCGGAACACGCCGTTGCCGGCACCGGTCACCGCGACGCGAATGCCACTGCCGGTGTCGACCACGAACACGCCGGACATCGCATAGCCGGTGGCCGGATGCGCGAACTTCACGTAGCCGGCACGGCGCGGCACCGGGAAACGCACCGCGGTGACGATCTCGCCTTCCGCCAGCGCGGTGGTGAACAGGCCCTGGAAGTAGTCGTCCGCAGCGATCTGCCGCAGGTGGGTGACCACGGTCGCGCCCAGGCCGAGCACGCCCGCCGGATAGTCGGCGGCCGGGTCGTTGTTGGCGATCGAGCCGCCGATCGTGCCCATGTAGCGCACCTGCGGGTCGCCGATGCCACGCGCGAGCTTCGCCAGCGCCGGGATGGCGGAACGCACGACTTCGGATTCCTGCACCTGGTCATGCGTGGCCGCCGAACCGATGACCAGCATGTCGCCTTCGCGGGTGATCGACTTCAGCTCGCCGAGCGGGCCGACATGCACCAGGTGCGAGGCCTGGGCCAGCCGCTGCTTCATCGTCGGCAGCAGCGTCATGCCACCGGACATCAGCCGCGCATCGCCGTTGGCCGCGAGGAACCCGGCTGCTTCCGCGACCGACTTCGGCCGCACGTATTCGAACTCGTACATTCAGTGCTCCTTGTGTGCGACGGTCGGTGTGCTGGCCATCATTTCAGCCCGCCGGCAGCGGCGATCGCGTGCCAGACGCGGCTGGACGTGAACGGCATGTCCATCGGCGGCACGCCGAGCGGGCGCAGTGCATCGGCCATCGCATTGGACATCGCGGAAATCGAACCGGTGCAGCCCGACTCGCCCACGCCCTTGGCCCCGAGCGAGTTGATCTTGCTCGGGATGCAGTTCTCGTCGATCACGATGTGCTTGAGCATGCCCGCGCGCGGCATCGTGTAGTCCATGAAGCTGCCGGTCATCAGCTGGCCGGTCTCTTCGTCGTAGATCGCCTTCTCGCAGAACACCTGGCCGACGCCCTGGAGCACGCCGCCATGCACCTGCCCTTCGACGATGGTGTGGTCGACCGCGTGGCCGCAATCGTCGACCGCGACGTACGACAGGATCTCGGTGGTGCCGGTGAGCGGGTCGATCTCGACCTCGGCGATATGGCAGCCGGTCGGGAAGGTGGAGCCGATGGTCGCCTCGGCCTGCGTCTTCAGGCCTTCCGGACGCCGCGCCAGTTCGACCAGCGTGGTCGACTTGCCGCTCACCCGGTCGGTCAGGGTACCGGCTGCGTAGTCGATCTGCGACGGCTCGGTGTCGAACATCGCGGCGGCCGCCGATTTCGCGACCTCGACCAGCTTGAGTCCGGCGAGCTTGCACACGCTGCCGGCACCGACCAGCGAGCGCGAGCCGCCGGTATGGTTGCCGATCAGCACATGGTCGGGCGCGCCTTCATGCAGCAGCACGTTCGCAGTATCGATGCCCATCGCATCGGCGATCACCTGGGTGAACGTGGTTTCATGCCCCTGTCCCTGCGCATGGGCGACGGTGTAGGCATGCACCACGCCGTTGGCGTCGACCTCGATGTCGACCTGGTCTTTCGGGAACACGCCGGCACCGGTGTTCTCGATGAACGTGGCCATGCCGATGCCGCGCAGCATGCCTCGGGTCTTCGCTTCTGCACGGCGCGCCGGGAACCCCTTCCAGTCGGCGAGCAGCACCGCCTTCTCGAGCGAACCCGGCACGTCGGTCGCTTCATACGTGGTGCCGGTCGGCGTCTTGTAGGGGAACTGGTCGAGGCCGATCGCGTTGCGCCGGCGCAGGTCGGCCGGGTCCATGCCCAGCTTCGCCGCAGCCTCGTCGACCAGGCGCTCGATCATGTAGTTCACGTCGGGCCGGCCCGCGCCACGGTAGGGGGCGATCGGCGAGGTGTTGGTGAACACCGCGCGCCAGCGGCCATGCATCGCCGGGATGCGGTAGACGCCCGACAGCAGCACCACCGGGTTGCGCGTATGGCTGGCGATGCCGGCCGGGGTGATGAATGCGCCCATGTCGGCGATCCAGTCGAGCTGGATCGCGGTGAAGCGGCCGTCCTTGTCGACCGCCAGCTTGCCGGCGATCTGGTTGCTGCGGCCGTGGTAGTCGCTGGCCAGGCATTCGGAGCGCGTGCCGGCCCAGCGCACCGGCCGGCCGAGCGTCTTCGCGGCCAGCATCACCGCGCAGTGTTCCGGGTAATGCGGGCTGCGGTTGCCGAAGCTGCCGCCGACATCCTGCGCATGGATGGTCAGCTTGCTCTCGGGGATGCCGGCAGCGAACGAGACCTGCAGGCGCATCGCGTTCACGCCCTGGGTGACCGAGTACAGATGGTAGTGGTCGTTCGCAGCGTCGTAGGTCGCCGCGCAGCAGCGCGGCTCCATCGGGCTGGGGATCACCCGCGTGCTCTCGACCGAGAGCTCGACGACGGTGGCAGCGGCCGCCATCGCCGCATCGACGGCAGCACGATCGCCCGCCTCGCCGACCCAGCACAGGTTGCCCGGCGCGGTGTCATGGATCACCGGGGCGCCCGCATCGAGCGTACGGCCGGCGTCGACCACATGCGGCAGGTCGCGGTATTCGACCTCGATCGCCTCGAGCGCGTCCATGCCGGCGGCGACCGAATCGGCCACCACCATCGCCACCGTCTCGCCGACGAAACGCACCCGGCCGTCGGCGAATGCGCTGCGCGCCGGCACACGCGGCGGCTCGCCGTCGGTGCCCTTGAGCGCGAGCATGCACATCACCTTGACCATGCCGGCGGCCGTGCTGTCGGCGGCGGTGAACACACCGTGCACGCCGGGCATCGACTTCGCCGCCTCGGTGTTCAGCGACACGATGTCGGCATGCGCGCGGTCGCTGCGCAGGAACACCGCGTGCAGCTCGCCGGCGAAGGTGCGGTCGGTGGTGTACAGACCGTGGCCGGTCACCAGGCGGCGGTCCTCCTTGCGCTGGAACGGGGCGTGGGGCGTGTGCGCGTGATCGGGCATGAGCGTGCTCGTCCGGAGTCGACTGGGGCGGGAATTATGACGCAGTCCGGACCGTTCCAGCCACGCCCGGATTCCTGCAATGGCTATTTGGCCAGGTCGAACAGCTGTTTCGGGATCGGAACGTCACCCAGCCCGTCGAAGCGCAGTCGCACGCCGCCTTCATTGGCGCGCCCGGTAAGCCGGTAATCCACCTGCCGACGGCCGCCGCCCAGTTCGATGACCTGCCGGATCACCGCGCCGGTGCTGCCGACCGCAGGCAGGTCGATCACCGCCTCGCCGAACCGTGGAACCACCACCTGCTGGTCGCTGACGCCGCGGGCGAATGCGCGCCCGTTCAGCGAGAGGTCGTAGACGAACCCGTCGAGCTTCAGTGCACGGTCACTCGGATTCTGCAACCGCACGCGCAGCAGGTACTTCTGCTCGAGCAATGCAGCTTCGGCCACCGACACGCTGGCGAGGCTGACCCGCAGCGCCTCGCTGTCGATCGTCGCGCAGCCCGCGCCGGCGAGCGGGACGGCCAGCACGAGCGCCAGCAGCGCGCGGCGGTTCATCGCTGCCCCGCACGGAAGATCGCCATCAGCGCGCGCACGTCTGCAAGGTCCTCGAGCCGGTCGACCATCGCGGCCAGCCGCTCGACGGTGCCCGGATCGAACCAGCCGGCCGCCGCCTCGCGCAGCTTGCCGACGATCCGGGCGCGGTCCAGCGGGTTGCCCGGATCGCCCAGTGCCTCGCTGCGCGCCTCGCGCAGCACCTGTCCGTCAGCCATCGTGATCTCCACCGTCGCGGCATTGCCGGCGAGCGACGCGTCGGCCTCGACGCGCACCCGGCTGCGCGTGAATGCATCCACCCCGGCATCGGTGTAGCGGCCCGGCAGGAACTGGTCGAGCCAGCAGCAGCCATCGTGCAGGATGATCGAGGCAATGTAGGGCGCCGACAGCAGCGCCTTGAACTTGTCGGTCCACGGCAGTGCGCCGTGCATGTCGTACACCGCGGGGGACAGGCCGATGCGCACCCGCTCGACGCCCGCGGCCCTGATGCCGTGGGCGTCGACGAGTGCGAACAGTGCGGTGATCATCGCCTGCAGCGAACTGCCGGCCGGCCAGCGGCGCAGGGCGAGTTCTTCCAGCTTCCAGGTCTCGCCCAGACCACCGGTGACCTCCTGCGGCAGGCCACCATTCGAATAGGCGTTGAACAATCCGCCATCCGGGTGGGCCAGGATCTCGCCGCTGGCCCGGAAACCCTCGGCGGCAAGCAACGCCGCCATCAGTCCGGACAGGCTGCCGCGCGCCTGGTGGAACTTGATGGTCGGGGTGCCCCAGTGGGCGAAGGTGCCGGCCGACTGGCTGCCGGCGAGCGCGAACGCATGGCACTGGCGGGCGGCGTCCAGCCCGAGCAGGCTGCCCGCCGCCGCCGCCCCGCC
>JBIITW010000307.1:0-4198 GCA_044340265.1 Burkholderiales bacterium
GTCCGACCTGATCGGCTTCGATTACTCGCGGCGCCACAGCGGCGAGGCCGCGGCGCAGTTCGTCGCCGAGCTCGAGGCCATCGCGGCCAGCTGGACCGGTGAGGTGCCGCCCGTGGTCAGCGTGATGCTCGATGGTGAAAACGCGTGGGAGCACTTCCCGTACAACGGACACTACTTCCTGGACGAGCTGTACCGGCGCCTTTCCTCGCACCCGGTGATCCGTCCGACGACCTTCCAGGACCTGATCGCGCGTGACGTGCCGACAGTTGCGCTGCCCGACCTGTGTGCGGGAAGCTGGGTCTACGGAGACCTCGCGACCTGGATCGGCGCGCCCGAGAAGAACCGGGCCTGGGAGCTGCTGGTCGAGGCGCGTGCAGCCTACCTGCGCGTGGTCGATGGATTGAGCGAAGCGGGGCGGGTCGAGGCGACGCGCCGGTTGTCGATCTGCGAGGGCTCCGACTGGTTCTGGTGGTTCGGCGACTACAACCCGCAGCAGACCATCGCCAGTTTCGATTCCCTGTTCCGGCTGCACGTGACCCGGTTGTACGAGGCGCTCGGCCTGCCGGCACCGGCGGCACTTGCCCGGCGCATCCACGGGTCGGCTGCCGGCGGCGAGGCCGAGGGCGGTGGATCCATGCGTCGAAGCTTCACCGGCTGAGGCTGCGACGGCTGTGTCGGTTGCGTTGGCTGCGTCGGTTGCATCAGCTGAAGCCGGCCGACGTCAGCGTTGCAGGGCGGTCGTGTCGCCACGCCTGTACAGGCGGTACAGTTCCTTCCGGTCGCCGGGACGCGCGCCTTCCCAGAGTTTCACCCAGGGTTCGCCCATCGGCTCCCGGTCCGATGCCCAGCCCTGCCACAGAAGCAGGTCGCATTCACGCAAGGCCGTGGGCACGCGTTCCACGCGGCGGGTCTTCACGCCTGCGAAATAGTCGACCAGCGCGCGCTGGCTTTCGCCGAGGCTCTGGCTGGCTATGCAGCCGGAGGTGGCCGGGGCCGGGGGCGGGATATGGGCCTTCATCTCGACCACCATGCCGCGATAGCTCTTGCCATGGTCGATGTAGGAGAGGAAGAACAGGTTGGTGAGCACCCAGAACAGCGTCAGTCCCGAGGCCCAGTTGATGATCGCCCGCCGGTTCGAGCGGCCGACGCGCCACACCAGGCCGATCCAGAACACGGTCGCAGCGGCGCCGACCGCGAACACCAGGGGATCGAATGCGGCAACGAACCCTGGATGCAGTTCGGACAACCGCGACGACAACTGCGCCGGCCAGCCGGTCATCAGCGCGATGTACGCGGTCCACAGGACCAGCGCGAGCAGGCCGAAGGTCATGATGCCGAACCAGTCGAGGAAGTTCGCCGCGCTGCGCTTGAGTGCGTCGATCGAGGCCGCTGCGAGCAGTGACAGCGGAAGCAGCATCGGCATCGCGTAGAGTTCGCGCGCGTCGGCCGACACCGACAGCGTGACAAAGGTGACCAGGAACACCAGTACCGGCAACTGCAGCTGGGGCGTGACCAGGGCTTCGCGGCCGCGCTGCCAGAGCACCCAGGCGGCCAGCGGAAGTGCGGGCCATGCATACCAGAGCAGCATCACGAAGTACTCGCCCGGCGCAGACTCCGTCGTCAGGTCGTCCAGTCCGAGGAATCGTCCGAAGTTGTTCACCCAGAACCATTCGTTGAACAGTTCCGGCGATCGTGCATGCAGTGCCAGCGGCCACACCACCACCCAGGGCAGGATCGCCACGCCTGCCGCGACCAGGACCCACAGGTAGTCGCGTCGTCGCCAGGTGGCGAACACGAGCGGCAGCAGCAGTGCACACAGACCGAGCAGCCCTGGCGCGAGCAGGCCCTTGGCCATGAATCCCAGCCCGGCACCGGTGCCCAGGGCGATGCCGGCAAGGACGGGCCTGCGCAGGCTGAGGCAAAGCCCGTACAGGCCGATCGCCAGGCCGGCCAGCAGCGCCGTTTCCGAGATCATCTGGTGCGCCCGGATCAACAGGCCGACGCAACCGATCAGTGCGAGCGGGGCAACCCAGCCATGTTCGCGGCCGTAGAGTTCGCGCGCCGAGAGTGCGACGAAGGCGAGGGCAACCGACATGTAGAAGCCGGCGGCCAGCCGGGCCGCGTCATGCAGTTCGAGCCATCCTCCAAAGAGGCCGGCGAAGGCCGCCGCGGTGATGTAGAACACCGGCGGCTTGTCCATGAAAGGCTCGCCAGCGAGGACGGGAACGATCCAGTCGCCACTCTGCAGGATGTGCAGGACCACCCCGAAGGTATAGGCCTCGTCGGGTTTCCATGGGTCATGCGGAAACAGCCCGGTGAGCACCCACACCATGCATAGCGCGAGGGTGAACACGGCGTGCAGCCGCATGTGGGACTCGGCAGGTGCTGCTGCGCCCGGGGTGGCGGACAGGCGAAAGTCGGAGGCCATTCAGGGCGGAGTCATTATCCGGGCCGGGCGTCGGACAGCGCACGAGGATTCAATCCCCCGGGCTCCCGGAATACGCGATGGGGCGGGCCCGGCCGGGTGCCGGGATCCCGCTCCGGGAGGCTGCCGCAAGCGGTGGTGCGTGGAAGGATGCGCGGCGACGGGGCCGCGCATCCCATCAGGCTGCTTTCTTGGCGTACTTCTGGCGGAATTTCTCGACGCGGCCGGCGGTATCGAGGATCTTCTGCTTGCCGGTGTAGAACGGGTGGCATGCAGAGCAGACCTCGACCTGCAGGTCTTTCGCCAGCGTGGAACGTGTCTTGAAGCTGTTGCCGCAACTGCAGGTGACGTTGATCTCGGCGTAGACGGGATGAACTTCGGCTTTCATGGGGATGCCCTTCGTTTGAATTCCCGGAGCCTGACCGGCCCGGTCGGCAGGGCACACCCCGCCGGAAAACCGCGAATGATAACAGGGGCCTAGGCTTTTCACCAAGCCCTTCGCACGAGCCCGCCGGGCCGCCCGTGGGGCGGCGAGTGGCCGACTGCACTTCCCGGCCCTGCGCCGGGCCGGGCCACGGGCTACAGGTGGCTGTCGATGAATGCGGTGAGTTGCGATTTCGACATTGCGCCGACCTTGGTTGCCTCGACCGCACCGCCCTTGAACAGCATCAGCGTCGGGATGCCGCGCACGTTGTAGCGCGTCGGCACGCCCGAGTTCTGGTCGATGTTGACCTTCGCGACCTTCAGGCGGCCCGCATATTCGCCGGCGACGTCGTCGAGCACGGGCGCGATCAGCTTGCAGGGGCCACACCATTCTGCCCAGTAGTCGACCAGCACCGGGGTTTCGGACTTGAGGACGTCGTTTTCGAACGTGGCGTCGCTGACGTGGAGGATCTGATCGCTGCTCATTGGCAACCTCGCTGCGGTAAGTGCACTGAATGCAAAAGGAAAAAAAGGATGAATCTGCCAGTCGCCGCGTCGGCCCACCGCGAACACGGGGTGGAGGCCCAACGGCAGTCGGACGTTCGCGCTGCCACTCTGGAGCCCTGTGAGATCAGGGCGCGGCCCGGCATTTCAATGGACCGAAGCGTAGCCGAAAAAGCGGTCGGCGCGTGCGCAGCCGCCCGGGCATGGGCCGGCGCTGCCGGTCGCTGCTGACTGCCGGTCGCTGCTAACATACGGCCCTGTCGAAGCATCTCAGAGAGAGGATCGTTGCACCATGGCTTATGTCGTCACCGAAAGCTGCATCAAGTGCAAGTACACCGATTGCGTCGACGTGTGCCCGGTGGATTGTTTTCGGGAGGGGCCGAACATGCTCGTGATCGATCCGGACGAGTGCATCGACTGCACCCTGTGCGTCGCCGAGTGTCCGGTCGAGGCGATCTTTGCGGAAGACGATGTGCCGGATGATCAGCAGGACTTCATCAAGCTCAACGCCGAGCTCGCCAGGGGCTGGAAGGCGCTGATCGAGAAGAAGGAGCAATTGCCCGAGGCAGACGAGTTCGCGAAGGTGAAGGGCAAGCGGCAGTTCCTCGAGCGCTGAGCGGGTCCCGCCACCGCCAGCCGTGCCTCCGTCACGCGGCATGAGCGAGGCCGGCGGCGGCAGTGCACGCGGCGTGTCGCCGTCGTTGCGCAGGGTACGCGCGCCGTTCTCCGGGTTCCTGCAGCATGCCGCGGGCGAGGTGCTGCAGCGGTATCCGGCCGCCTGGCCCGACCTGTCGGGCCTGCTGGTGCTGGTACCCGATCTGCATGGCGCTGGCGACGTGGCTCGGG
>JBIITW010000308.1:0-4191 GCA_044340265.1 Burkholderiales bacterium
CCTCGCAGATCGTCACGCTGTTCGCTCTGACCAACTTGTACATGGTTCGAAAGCGATTGCTGGCGATGACGGGAGTGGTGCGTCCGCAAATGACATGAAGCGCAAAAACGGCAACTATATCGAACGGTTTCGGTGGCTCAGGCTGACCGCCGACGCGATTCCGGCCGCGATTGGAAGCCGACGCGCATCATCCATGACTTGTTCAGACGTTCCCTAGCGCAGGCGCACGGTCAGCGGCGGTAGGCGCGGGTGCGTATTCCAAGGCTCGTGAGTAATCGGTCGGCAGGACGCAGGCCCGCCCCGCCGGACTGCGCACAGGGCCTGCCGGTCAGCAAGGTCACCCGAGCGTCACCGGTACAAGATATCCAGATTGTCCTCAGCCCCACAAAAGACCCGTTGCCGCGTGTTCCATGCCGGATCTACGAGCAGCCTTCAAGGTTGCGCGCAAGGCACGCTCGCGCGCGTTCTTGTGCTGCCTTCACAGCTTGGGCCGTGAGCCCCAGGGCCAATTGCCTTGCAAATTTATCGGCGTCCTTGGCTCCGGAACTCGCTGCAATCAGTGCCCATTGCAGCGCGCGACCGCGGTCCGGCCTCACGCCCTCCCCAACCTCGTACATTCGTGCCAACTGGAATTGCGCTTCTCCATGACCGTTCACAGCAGCCATGTGGCACCACCTGAAGGCTTCCTCGAAACTCTTGACAACACCTCTGCCGTGGAAGTGAAACACTGCCATTTTCCACTGAGCCAGTTCAAACCCGCGCGACGCGGACAGGCGGTACCAGAAGACAGCATCGCGGTCGCTCTGGATTTCGCCCTGACCGGTCTCGAACTGATACCCGATGTTGTACTGAGCGAGTTCATCACCCTGCGCCGCAGCAATACGAAACCATTTTCCGGCCTCGGCAAAGTCTTTCGGCACACCGGTACCGTTCAAGTAGGCACCGCCCAGATTGTTCTGCCCCGTTGCGCTGCCACTCTCCGCAGCTTGTCGCAGCCAACGCAACGCCTCAGCAAGGTCCCGTTGCACTCCCAAGCCAAAATGGAACGAGGCGCCGACGTGTGCCATGGCCTCAGCGTCACCTGAGGCTGCGGCTGCTCGAAACCACTTCAGCGCTTCGGCCTCGTTGTCGGGGACGTCCACCCACTCCCTGTACAAGAGACCGAGATTGCGCTGAGCCAATGCATATCCGCGCTCTGCAGCAAGGCGATACCACCGCGCCGCTTCCCGCATATCCTGTTTCACTCCAAGTCCCTTGTCAAAAACATTGCCGAGGGCGTTCTGAGCCTTAGGATCGCCGCTCTCAGCGGCCCTGCGATACCAACGGGACGCAGCGACGGGGTCCCTGCGGACACCTTGACCGTTGGCGTACATGAGTGCAATCCGGTATTGGGCGTAGGCGTCGTTACCTTCCGCCATGACCAGATAGAGGGACATTGCCGATCGATAGTCGTCGCGGTAGTACGCCGCGTCGGCGCGCTCACGGATGCTGCCCTCGGCTCCCTCAGGCCGACGATTCGCAGTGAGCAACGCTCTTGCCCACCCGACGCTCTGCGTTCTGGTCCAAGCGCTGTCTGTCTCGGTGCGCGCGGTGGCCATCGAAAGGATGATCAGACTTTGGTCCGCGATCCGCACCACTGACCATGCAACGTGCACGGGCGCGCCATTACCAAGCAGCCCGATGGGAAACGGCTTCACCAAGTGAAATCCCATCGCGCTCGCATCGTTGCGCAAGTCATCCAGTGTCCGGAGATGGCTCGGCGCATCCTCGCCGAAAAAGCCTCTGAGCATGCCTAAGGCACTGGATACCAAGGGCGACTCGGCATTGGCGGAAGGTTTGTTGGCTGCGCGGGCCGCGGCTTCGTACGCAGCCTTTACTTCGTTGAATGTTGCCAACGATACGGCAGTCCCCTGGAAGTTGTTCAAGTCGAGCAAGGCAATCGCGCGATCGGGCGATGACTGCTCCGTGCGCCCCGCCTCATGCTTTGGAACCCACATTCCGAGAACACGCGCGCGTGGAGAGAGCAGTCGACGGCTGGCCTCAGCAGCCTTTGGTGAGACCATCATCATGTCAGCGAAGTCATCTGGTATCTGGATCAATACTTCTCGGTCGTTGAGCGTGGTCGTGAACTGGGCGCCGCAGACCCCGTTCAATGCGGACGCGAGCAACACACTCAACAGGATGAAGCTACAAGTCTTCACCATCGCAATCCTTCCTCCTTGAGCGCACAGGGCGCGAGAGCGAATAGTACTTTCGGACTGCCCCCCCGCCCCGCCAAGAGCCACCCCCTTGCGGCCGCAAGCCTCGCACCGATGCGCTGCATGGGCAAGCATCGACCCCTCGACGAGTGCAGTCTGACAGAAGGCAATTCCGATGCCGTCAGTCTGCATCGCGTTACCCAATACTTGGGCCTATCTGAAGAACACAGGGCCTCGATGGCAAAGTTGAGCACTGACTTCTGCGTGATTGACAGACACCCTCGCGCAATCCGCTAGCTATTCAACACTGAAGCCAGACACCGCCGCCGACCCTGCCGTCTTCTCCCACTCATCCAGCAGATCCGCCCAGCGCTGCATCATCACCGCGCGGTCGGCGAGATACTCGGCGTGGTTGTAGGTGCGTCGCACCGCGTTGGGCTCCACATGCGCGAGCTGGCGCTCGATCCAGTCGGGCCGATAGCCCATCTCGTTGAGCCGGGTGCTGCCGGTGGTGCGGGTGGCGTGTGGGCTGTACTGCCCGCTCCAGCCCAGCACGTGCAGGGCCTGCCGGAACGAAGCGATCGCCATCGGCTTGCTGCGGTCGTCGCGCCCGGGGAACAGGTGCTCATGGTGGCCGGTGATGCCCCGCAGCGCCCGCAGCATCTCGACCGCCTGCCGGGGCAGCGGCACGGCGTGCGCCTTGCGCTGCTTCATGCGCTCGGCCGCGATGCGCCAGAGCGCCGCATCGAGGTCGAACTCGGCCCAGCGTGCCTCCACCGCCTCGCTCGGGCGGCACAGCGTGAGCCACATCAGCCGGAAGGCCGCCAGCGTCTCGTGCCGGCCGCCGTGGCCCGTCATGTCGCGCAGCAGGCGGCCGATCTCGTCCGGCTCCAGCGCACGCTTGTGCTGGGTCTTGTTGGGCGGCAGGGCGCGGCGCACCGGATAGACCGGGTCGCGGTCCACCCGCAGCGTGGCCATAGCCAGCTCGAACACCCCGGCCATGCTGCGCTTGGCCTCGGCCGCTACGCTCGGCCCGTTCTTGCGGGCGGCGGTGGTGAGCACGTCCAGGATGTGCATGGGCGTGATCTGCTTGACTGGCAGCGTCCCGATCTTGCCGAATACCACCCGCTGCAGCATGTTGAGGCGGCGGGCCTTGGTGATCTCCTCCCAGTCTTTCATGGCCAGCCACTCTCGGGTCACCGACTCGAAGGTGGTGGCGCCGTCCTGGTCTCGGCGCAGGCGCGCGCGCTGGCGTTCGTGGGCCGGATTGATGCCCTGCTTGACGAGGTCCCGCGCCCGCATGCGCTCGTCGCGGGCCTCGGCCAGGGTGAAGCGGCCGCCGTCGCGTCGGGCCTTCGCCTGTTCTGGCGTCTCGCCCCGGGGCGCCACGGCGTAGTCGCCGATGGCGAACATGCTCTCCTTCGTCAGCCCGTTGGTGGTGAGCTTGAAGCGATAGCGCCAGGCCTTCACGCCGTTGGGCTTGACCTCAAGCACCAGGCCGCCGCCGTCGGCAAGCTTGTAGGCCTTCTCGCGCGGACGGGCCGCGCGGCACTGTGTATCGGTGAGCATGGGCGCCTCGAAGGGTTGGCGACCGTACCCACTAATTTTCGGGGTGGCGAACGGTCCATACCCGCGACGCTACCCACTTTCGAATCGGCTTGCAACGGTGCCCGGCGGTACCGCCCGGACCATCTTCCCTATGAAAATCAATAATTTGATATTCTTTAGAGGTCCCGAGAAGACCGCCGAAATCCGCCCCGACCGTCAGACGTTGAACCGGAAGTGCATCACGTCACCGTCCTTCACGATGTACTCCTTGCCCTCCAGCCGCATCTTCCCCGCTTCCTTCGCTGCCTGCTCGCCCTTGAGTGCGACGAAATCGGGGAAGGCGATCACCTCGGCGCGGATGAAGCCGCGCTCGAAGTCGGTGTGGATCACGCCGGCGGCCGGTGGCGCGGAGGCGCCGCTGGCCACCGTCCAGGCGCGCACTTCC
>JBIITW010000309.1:0-4161 GCA_044340265.1 Burkholderiales bacterium
GTCCCGAGCTCATGATCTTGATGCCCTGGGCACCCAGCCGCATCGCGTTCTGCATCGCGCGCTTCATTGCGCGGCGGAACATGATGCGTTTCTCGAGCTGCGACGAGATCGAGTCGGCGATCAGCTGTGCGTCGAGTTCCGGCTTGCGGATCTCTTCGATGTTCACGTGGACGTTCTGCACCCCCATGAACTTGCGCAGCGCGCTGCGCAGCGCCTCGATGTCCTCGCCCTTCTTGCCGATCACCACGCCAGGCCGCGCGCTGAAGATGGTGATCTTCGCGTCGCGCGCAGGGCGCTCGATCAGCACACGGCCGACCGCTGCATGGGCAAGCTTCTTCTTGAGGAAGTCGCGAACCTTGATGTCTTCGGCCAGCATGCCGGCGAAATTCTTGTGATTGGCGTACCAGCGCGAAGTCCAGTTGCGCTGGACCGCGAGCCGAAAGCCGATCGGATGGATCTTCTGTCCCATATATGCCCTCTATGCCCCGTCTGTCGGTCAGTCTATGGATGCGGCGGCTACTTGCCGTCGCCCACTGCCAGATAGACGTGGCAGGTCGGTTTGGTGATGCTGGACGCACGCCCCTTGGCGCGCGGCATGAAACGCTTGAGGCTGGTGCCGCGCTCGACATGGATCAGCGTGACCTTCAGCTCGTCGATGTCCGCCGCATCGTTGTGCTCGGCGTTGGCGATCGCCGACTCGAGCACCTTCTTGATGATGACGGCACCCTTCTTCGGGCTGAACGTGAGCAGGTTGAGCGCGCGCTCGACCGGCAGGCCGCGGATCTGGTCGGCGACCAGGCGGCCCTTCTGTGCCGAGAGGCGTACACCACGCAATGTGGCCTTGGTCTGCATGTGTATGGCTCCTTACCTGCCCGGACCCTTGGCGGCCTTGCGGTCGCCAGAGTGTCCCTTGAACGTGCGCGTGTGCGCGAACTCGCCCAGCTTGTGCCCGACCATGTTCTCGGACACGAAGACCGGGATGTGCTGGCGCCCGTTGTGCACCGCGATGGTCAGCCCGACGAAATCCGGGAGGATCGTCGAACGACGCGACCAGGTCTTGATCGGGCGCTTGTCGTTGTTCGAACGTGCCTTGTCCACCTTGCCGACCAGGTGATGATCGACGAAGGGGCCTTTCTTTACTGAACGTGCCATCTCGTTTTACCCCTTGGTCGAGTTGCGCCGCCGCACGATCATGCTGCTCGTACGCTTGTTCTTGCGGGTCTTGTAGCCCTTGGTCAACTGACCCCACGGGCTCACCGGGTGACGCCCGGCCGCGGTCTTGCCTTCGCCGCCACCGTGCGGGTGGTCGACCGGGTTCATCGCGACACCGCGAACCGTCGGACGCACGCCGCGCCAGCGCATCGCACCCGCCTTGCCGATCGAGCGCAGGTTGTGCTCGGAATTGCCGACTTCGCCGATGGTCGCGCGACAATCGACATGCACCTTGCGGATCTCGCCGGAACGAAGCCGCAGCTGTGCATAGCTGCTCTCGCGGGCCAGGAGCTGCACCGAGGCACCAGCCGAGCGCGCCAGTTGCGCGCCCTTCCCCGGCTGCATCTCGATGCAGTGGATCGTGGTGCCGACCGGAATGTTGCGGATCGGCAGCGTGTTGCCAGGCTTGATCGGGGCTTCAGAGCCGCTGATCAGCTTCGCACCGGCGGACACGCCGTTCGGCGCGATGATGTAGCGACGCTCGCCGTCGGCATAGCACAGCAGGGCGATGTTCGCGCTGCGGTTCGGGTCGTATTCGAGCCGCTCGACCTTCGCCTCGATGCCGTCCTTGTTGCGCTTGAAGTCGATCACGCGGTAGTGGTGCTTGTGGCCACCACCCTTGTGCCGCGTGGTGATGTGACCCTTGCTGTTGCGCCCGGCGTTCTGGATCTGCTTCTCGAGCAGGGGCGCGAACGGCTCGCCCTTGTGCAGCTCGGGATTGACGACCTTGACGACGGCGCGTCGGCCGGCGGATGTGGGTTTTACCTTGACCAGCATTTCAGCGCGCCTCCAGGCCAGCAAACACGATTTCCTGGCCTTCCTTGATCTGCACGTAGGCCTTCTTCCAGCTGCGACGGCGACCGACGAAGCGACCGAAGCGCTTCTCCTTGCCGTCGTAGTTCAGGGTACGCACCGATACGACTTCGATCTTCTTGTCCTTGGTGCTGAACATCATCTCGACCGCGGCCTTGATTTCCGGCTTGGTCGCGTTCTTGAGCACCTCGAACACGATCTGGTTGTGCTTGTCGGCCACCATCGTGCTCTTCTCCGACACCAGCGGTGCCAGGAGGATCTGCATCAACCGCTCTTCGCGGGTAGCGGGAAGGCTCACTTGAGGATCTCCTCGAGGCGGGCGATTGCGTTCCGGGTGAAGAGCACCTTGTCGAACTGCAACAGCGAAAGCGGGTCGGTCTGTTCGACGCGCAGCACGCCCACGTAGGACAGGTTGCGCGAGGACAGGAACAGGTTTTCGTCGAGCTGGTCGGTGACGATCAGCACGTCGTCGAAGCCCATGCCCTTGACCTTGTCGGCCAGCATCTTGGTCTTCGGCGACTCGACGGTGAAGGCGTCGACCACGCACAGGCGATCTTCACGGGCAAGCTGAGAGAGGATCGCTGCCAGGCCGGCGCGATACATCTTGCGGTTCACCTTCTGCGTGAAGTTCTCGTCGGTCTGCGACGCGAACACCTTGCCTCCGCCACGCCACAACGGGCTGGACGCGCGGCCGGCACGGGCACGACCGGTGCCCTTCTGGCGCCACGGCTTCTTCGTGCTCTTGTTGACCTGGCTGCGTTCCTTCTGGGCACGCGTGCCCTGGCGTGCATTGGCCTGATAGGCCACGACCACCTGGTGCACCAGCGCCTCGTTGAACTCGCGCGCGAACAGCTGGTCGCTGGCCGCCAGCGTCGAGCTCGACTTGCCCTGTGAATCGATGAGTTTCAGTTCCATCAGGCACCCGCCTTGACCGCAGCGCGGACGATCAGATGGCCGTTCTTGGCGCCGGGAACGGCACCCTTGAGCAGCAGGAGCTTGCGCTCGGAATCGATGCGCACGATCTCGAGGTTCTGCACCGTGCGGCGCACATCGCCGAGGTGGCCGGCCATGCGCTTGCCGGGGAACACGCGGCCCGGATCCTGGTTCTGGCCGATCGAACCCGGGCTGTTGTGCGAAACCGAGTTGCCGTGGCTGGCACGGTTGGACGAGAAGTGGTGGCGCTTGATCGCACCTGCAAAACCCTTGCCCTGGGTCGTGCCCGACACGTCGACCAGCTGGCCGACCTTGAACAGGTCGACGTCGATCACCGAGCCCGGCTTGATGTCGTCCGCGGCCGGTGCATCCAGCCGGAACTCCTTGAGCGCGGTGCCGGCCTGCACGCCAGCCTTGGCGAAATGCCCTGCCGCAGGCTTGATCACGCGGCTCGCGCGACGCGAGCCGAAGGCGACCTGGACGGCGGAGTAGCCATCGCGCTCGACCGACTTGACCTGGGCCACGCGGTTGTTCGAGACATCGACGACGGTGACGGGAACCGAGTCTCCGTCATCGGTGAAGATGCGAGTCATGCCGACCTTGCGGCCGACGAGTCCGATGCTCATCTTGTTTCTCCGTATGCCGGTTACGATTGACCGGCGAAGGTTTGTTGTTGCTGCTGCGGTTCAATGCGTGTTGCGGGTGCTGCCTGCTGCGCTTCCGACCATCAAGGGACGGTCAGAGCTTGATTTCTACGTCCACACCAGCCGGAAGGTCCAGCTTCATCAGCGCATCGACCGTCTTGTCGGTCGGGTCGATGATGTCCATCAGCCGGAGATGCGTACGGATCTCGAACTGGTCGCGCGAGGTCTTGTTGACGTGGGGCGAACGCAGCACGTCGAAGCGCTCGATGCGGGTGGGCAGGGGCACCGGGCCCTTGACCACGGCGCCGGTGCGCTTGGCGGTGTCCACGATCTCGATTGCCGACTGATCGATCAGTCGGTAGTCGAACGCCTTGAGGCGAATCCTGATTTTCTGGTTTGACATTTCTCGCTTGCTCGAAGTCTTACGCGATCACTTTGGCGACGACACCCGCGCCAACGGTCTTGCCACCTTCGCGGATCGCGAAGCGCAGCCCCTCTTCCATCGCGATCGGCTGGATCAGCGTGACCGTGATCGAAATGTTGTCCCCCGGCATCACCA
>JBIITW010000113.1:0-15857 GCA_044340265.1 Burkholderiales bacterium
GCTCGTGCGACAGCCCAGCCTCAAGCTTCAGGCGAAGTGCTTCCTTGATCATGCGTAGGTCCATCCTCGTTGCGGGCACCGCTCCTCCGATCAAAAAGACCGGACGATACGGGCCCTGGGTTGAGATCTACGCAGTGCCGTCCGGCAACGTGACCGGCCTGTCCGGCATCGTGACCGCCGGATCCGGAAATCGCTCCGGATCGGTCACGTTCAGCTGGATTCGCCGGTCACGTTCAACCGGACAGACCGGTCACGTTCGCCGGATTCAGCGGTCACGTTGCGCCGGAATACCCACTGGCAGGACGAAGGGCAAACCAAGCTTCCTCTTGGACATGTGCTCCATCGGTGATTACCGCGACGACGTACAGCATCGCGAATCGCTACGGGTGGCGCCGCAGCAGCGGCACTTAGCCCACCTCGGCTAGGCGCAGCGGCTCTGGCAACCAAGGCAGCGCCCGACGCAAGCGCGGCAGGCAGTCGCGCACGAGGATCTCGCGCGAGCGCGTAGCGATGCGCCCGGACAAGGCTGCGTGTTCGGCGGCGCGGCAAATCAGGTAGAGCTGGCGCTCGAATGCTGGCCCGGGTAGCGGACCCACCCGCACCTCTTCCAGGCGGGCCTGCATCTGCAGCAGACATAGCGGTGTCGAGATCGCCCAGCCCAGGCCGCTGGCCACCATCGCCAGCAATGCGTCCGTGGTGTCGACCTCAAGAAAACGCGCGGCCCGCACGCCGATGCGACGCAGGTGCCTGTCGATGCGGGCACCGATCTGCGAGCGCGCCGAATAGCGGATAAGCGGCGCGTCTGCAGCCAGCGCCGCCAGGTCACCGGCGTTGCGGAATGCGGTCGCAGGCGGCGGCGGCCGACCGCTGCGCAGCGGCGCCTGCGCAGCGGTCGGCGCCGCCGGTGCTGCGCCACCGGCGCCGACCGGGCGCAGTAGCACGAAGGGCTCACTGGCGATCATGTGTCGCGCCAGCCCGTCCAGCTCGTCCAGCGGCTCGCTGGTGATGATCAGGTCGAGATCGTGCGCGAGCAGACCTTCGGCTTGATGCAGCGCCAGTCCGGACCGAAAGGACACGCTGGACGCGACTTCGAGCAGATCGCGGATCAGGCTGGGCCCGACGGTGGCGGCGAAAGAGTCGATGATGCCCACCCGCAGCTCGACCAGTCGTTCGGAAGCGGCATGTCGAACCAGCGACAGCAGCGCATCGGCATCCTCGACCAGCGGCGCCGCGTGGCGCTGCAGAGCGCGCCCAGCCAGCGAGAGCTGCAGCGGCCGACTGCCTCGGTCGACCAGCACGACGCCCGCTGTCTCTTCCAGCTTGCGGATGGTCTGCGAGATTGCCGACTGTGTGATGCCCAGACGCGAAGCAGCATCTGTCATGCTGCCAGTGGCAGCAACCGTCAGGAAGGCACGCAGCGCGTTCAGGTCGTGCAGGGTAGGGGAGCGTAGCGACACCGCCCAACATTAGCACAGCTAATGTACGGGTTCAGCATGGCTGATTCCATTCGCCCAGCGCTTGCCTTGCGTTGACAGGTGCTGGCGAGGCAGGTGATAACGATGACTAAGTTCATTCGCGAGCAAAAATCCTGCGCTTTGCACCGCAGGCTCCAATCGCGTATTGAATCGTCTCCTTCCGCCCACCGCCCCCGGCCACATCCCCTGTCCGTGAAATATTCGATTTTTTCGCTCGCCCGCAATGCGGTCGACTATCACCGCAACTGGCCCGAGGCCTGGCGCAGCCCCGCGCCCCAGCCGCATTACGACGTGGTGATCGTCGGCGGTGGCGGCCACGGCCTGGCCACCGCCTACTACCTTGCGAAGGAGCACGGCATCCACCGGGTCGCGGTGCTGGAGAAGGGCTGGATCGGCGGCGGCAATACCGGTCGCAACACCACCATCGTGCGTTCCAACTATTACCTGAAGGAGAACGCGCGCTTCTACGAACACTCGCTGAAGCTGTGGGAAGGCCTGTCACAGGATCTCAACTTCAACGTGATGTTCAGCCCGCGCGGCGTACTCAATCTCGCGCACACCTACGCCGACCTCGATGCCCAGGCCAGACGCGGCAACGCGATGCGGCTGAACGGCATCGACGCGGTCGCGCTCGATCGGGATGCCGTAGGCGCGATGGTGCCCGGTCTGGACCTTTCGCCAGCGGCGCGCTACCCGATCATGGGCGGCCTGCTGCAGCCGCGCGGCGGCACCGCGCGCCACGACGCGGTCGCCTGGGGCTATGCACGGGGCGCCGATGCCCGGGGGGTCGACATCATCCAGAACTGCGCGGTGACCGGGATACGGCGCACGGGCAACCGGATCGAGGGCGTGGACACCGCCCAGGGATTCATAGGCGCGGGCAAGGTTGGCATCGCAGTGGCCGGACACAGCACGGTCGTCGCCGGCATGGCCGGGCTGCGCCTGCCCATCGAATCGCATGTATTGCAGGCCATGGTGTCAGAGCCCGTCAAGCCGACGCTGGACACTGTCGTCACCTCGGGCGCCGTGCACTTCTACATCAGTCAGTCCGACAAGGGCGAACTGGTGATGGGCGGCGACATCGACATGTACAACTCGTACGCCCAGCGCGGAAATCTTCCCGCGCTCGAGCATGTCGTCGGTGCTGCGCTGGCCCTGTTCCCGGCGTTCTCGCGGCTGCGTATGCTGCGCTTATGGGGCGGCATTATGGACATGAGCATGGACGGCAGCCCTATCATCGCGAAGACGCCGATCGAAAACTTCTATGTGAACTGCGGCTGGTGTTACGGGGGCTTCAAGGCGACCCCGGCCTCCGGCTGGTGCTTCGCGCACACCATCGCGCAGGACAGGCCACACGAACTGAACGCCGCGTTCACGCTCGATCGCTACACGCTCGGCTATCCGATAGACGAGCGCGGTGCGGGGCCGGTACCGTGGATGCATTGATCATGCGCGAGTTCGATGGCTCATTCTCCCTTTCTGCTTCGCTTGTTGCCGCGCGCGGCTTCGATCGTTTGCTGACATGCTGCTGATCCCCTGTCCCTGCTGTGGTGCACGCGACCAGACCGAGTTCGTCTACGGGGGCGACGCGGCTGCGCGCCGCCCGGCCGATCCGTCCGCCTTGTCCGATGAGGACTGGAGCGCGTTTCTGCACCTTCGTGCGAATCCTGCTGGAGAGCACGACGAACTGTGGCAGCACGCACAGGGTTGCCGGCGCTGGATAGGCGTGCGCCGGAACACGCTGACCCACGCGATCATGTACAGCTTCGCGGTTGGTGCCGCCACGGATCCGGCGGCTGGCGCCGACGCCGAGCCCCGATCATGAGCGCGGACGGCAGCAACATGCCCTTTCGCGTGGCCGAGGGCGGGCGCATCGCGCGTGATCGCCCGCTGTCCTTCACCTTCGACGGCCGCACCTACACTGGCTACGCCGGAGACACACTCGCCTCGGCGCTGATCGCCAACGGCGTGCGTGTGATCGGGCGCAGCTTCAAGTACCACCGCCGACGCGGCATCATGAGCGCCGGCGCCGAGGAACCCAATGCGCTGGTGCAGCTCGAGACCGGCACCCGCACCGAACCCAATCTGCGGGCCACGCAGATTCCTCTGTACGATGGGTTGGTGGCCGCGAGCCAGAACCGCTGGCCTTCGCTCGACTTCGACATCGGCGCAATCAATGACCGGCTGTCGCGTCTGCTGCCCGCCGGCTTCTACTACAAGACCTTCATGTGGCCGGCGTCGCTCTGGATGAGCTACGAGAGACTGATCCGGCGCGCGGCAGGACTGGGCCGCGCGCCCACCGAGCCGGACCCGGACCGCTACGCCCATAGGCACGCGCACTGCGACGTGCTGGTGGTCGGTGCCGGCCCGGCGGGCCTGGCGGCCGCGCTGTCTGCCGCGCGTTGCGGTGCGCGGGTTATCCTGGTGGACGAAGGCACCGAGGCCGGGGGGCAACTGCTGGGCGACAAAGTCGAGATTGACGGCAACGAGGCGCAGCGCTGGGTGCGCGAGGTCACCGCCGAGCTCGAGTTGATTCCGGACGTACAGGTGTTGCTGCGCAGCCAGGTGGCGGCGATCTGGGACCAGAACATGGCCAGCGTGGTCGAGCAGATCGGCAGCGGCGGCCCGGTCCTTGCCCACCTGCCTCGTCAGCGGCTCTGGAAGATCCGCGCGAGCGAGATCATCATCGCCACCGGCGCGATCGAACGCAGCCTGGCTTTCGGCGACAACGACCTGCCCGGGGTGATGCTCGCCGGCAGCGCGCGTACGTATTTGAATCGTTATGGTGCGCAGGCCGGTCGTCGCGCGGTGGTGTTCACCAACAATGACTCGGCCTATCTGGCCGCTCTGGATTTGCACAAGTCGGGCGTGACCATTGCTGCGATCGTCGACCTGCGCGCGCAGCCTGAGGGCAGCGCGTACGCGGCAGCGGTCGCCGCCGACCTGCCGGTACTCACTGGCCACGCCGTGCTGCATACCGTCGGCGGCAACGCACTGCGCGCGGTTCGGGTGGCGCCGGTCGATGCGCAGGGCAGCGCGATCGGCGATCCGCGCGACGTGGCGAAACGCCTCGAATGCGACCTGCTGATGGTCTCCGGCGGCTGGAATCCGGCAGTGCATCTGTGGTCGCAGGCACGCGGCAAGCTGAAATTCGATCCGCTGCTCGCCACCTTCGTGCCGAGTCCAACTAACGCGGCCCCGGCCGGCGTCTGCTGTATAGGCAGCGCGAACGGCGCCTTCGCGCTGGTTGACTGCCTGGCGCAGGGCCTGGCCGGCGGCGCCGCCGCTGCCCGGGCGGCAGGACGTCCGCGCGGTTCGACCCTGCTGCCACCCCATGTCGAGCGGGCCACTGTTGCGCCCCCGGCAGCGGTGTTCCGGGTGCAGTACGCCGGCCAGCATCGCCACAAGCAGTTCCTCGATCTCCAGAACGATGTCACTGTCGCCGATGTGGAACTGGCAGCACGCGAGGGCTACCGATCGGTCGAACACCTGAAGCGCTACACGACGCTGGGCATGGGTACGGACCAGGGCAAGCTGTCGAACATTAGCGGGCTCGCCGTGCTCGCCGAAACCCTGGGCGCGACCCTCCCGCAGGTCGGGACGACCACCTTCCGGCCGCCGTATACGCCGGTCACACTGGGTGTAATCGCCGGGGCAGAAGTCGGTGCACACATGGAACCGACACGCTACACGGCAATGCATGACTGGCACACGCGACAGGGCGCGGTGTTTATCAACACCGGCCTGTGGCGCCGGGCGCAATTCTATCGGCAGCCGGGCGAGACCGACCTGGACGCGGTCAACCGCGAGGTGCGCGCCGTGCGTTCTGGTGTTGGACTGGTCGACGTCAGTACCCTGGGCAAGATAGACCTGCAAGGGCGCGACTGCGCCGAGTTTCTGAATCGCGTTTACATCAACAATCTGCGCAGCCTCGCGATCGGCCGCTGCCGTTACGGCGTGATGCTTCGCGAAGACGGTATGGTGTTCGACGACGGCACCGTGACCCGGTTGGCCGAGCACCGCTACCTGATGACCACCACCACCGCCAACGCGGTCAGGGTGATGTCGCAACTGGAGTACCTGCTGCAAGTCGAGTGGCCACAGCTTGATGTCTACCTGACCTCGGTCACCGAACACTGGGCAGCGATGGCCCTGGCCGGGCCAAAGGCCCGTACTGTGCTGGCACGCGTGGCCGACATCGATGTGGGAGACGAGGCACTGCCCTTCATGGCCTTCCGCGAATGCCGGATCGCCGGCGTGCCGGCGCGCGTGTTCCGCATCAGTTTCTCGGGCGAACTGTCCTACGAGATCAACGTGCCAGCCGGCCATGGCGCGGCGGTATGGGAGGCGGTTTTCGCTGCCGGGCAGGATCATGACCTGGTGGCCTACGGCACCGAAGCCATGGGCGTGATGCGTATCGAGAAAGGTCATTTCGTGGTGGGCCCGGAGGCCGATGGCCGCACCACCCCGAACGATCTGGGTCTCGCGCGACTGATCAAGAAGGACGGCGACTTCATAGGTCGGCGCTCGCTGTCGCGACCCGGACTGGTCGCGTCCGATCGCAAGCAACTGGTCGGCTTGCTGCCAGTGGATGCAGGGCAGACGATTCCACGTGGTGCGATGCTGGTGCAGGCAGCGAAGCTACTACCGCCGTGCGCCATGGAGGGCTTCATCGCATCAACCTGCTACAGCCCGACGCTGGGACAGTCGATCGCGCTGGCACTGGTCGCGCGCGGGCGCGAGCGGATGGGCGAGCACCTGTGGGCCAGTTCGCCGCTTGCCGGCGTCGAGATCGAGGTGAAGATCGTGGAGCCGGTGTTCGTCGACCCGGCCGGGGAGCGTCTGCGTGTCTGAGATTCCTGCGCAAGCCGTCCCGGCGACCATCTCGACCGGCGACCCAGTCGTCGCCATTCCCCTCTCTGCCGAAACGCTGGGTGCTTTCGCGGCAGTGCTCGTGGGCGTTCATGCAATCGGCGAAGAACGCCATCTGATCGAGGGCCATGCTGGCGTCGTGCTCAGCCCGGTGCCTGATTGCGCCATCCTCAACCTGCGGGCTACCGCAGGCAATGGCCGCGCCATTGCCGCACTGACGGCGGCGGTTCAAGACCAGATCGGGATCACGCTGCCCACTGCCGTCTACGGCAGCACCAGCGATGCGGACGCACGCATTCGCGCATTGTGGACGGGTCCGGGCGACTGGCTGATCACCTGCCCGGAAACTGGGCTCAACGCCACAGAGGCTGCCTTGCGTGAGGCGCTGGCCGGTGCTTCCGGCGCACTGACCGACGTGAGCCACGGCTATGCGGTGCTTAATCTGTCCGGGCCGGACGCGCGCGCGGTGCTGGCCCAGGGCTGCGGGCTCGACCTGCATCCCGCGGTCTTTCCCGAAGGCCATTGCGCGATGACCGGGCTGGCCCGCATGCGGGTGTTGATAGATCACCTGCCTCTTAGCGCGCCTCGTGGCGGCAGTTTCGACGTGTACGTGGCCCGCAGCTACGCCGCGAGCCTCTGGCATTTCGCCACCACCGCGGCCGGCGAGTTCGGATACCGGGTACGGATCATGGGTACCCGGGGTAAGTAACCCGACTTGTTCCAACCAATTTGCCCGGGACGCTGCGTGACAATCCTCCACTGACTTTCCCACCGCAACGGCCATTCGTCGCACGCAAAGCCCGTCTCCGTGGAAAACTCTCCCAACGCGTCGCACAGAACAAGTCAAACAACTCGGGCGCCGCTCTATACGTTATCCCGTTCGGGCCCGGCCTGACGACCGCCCGGTA
Source organism: Burkholderiales bacterium (assembly GCA_044340265.1). GTDB lineage: Bacteria > Pseudomonadota > Gammaproteobacteria > Burkholderiales > CAIKXV01 > CAIKXV01. The sequence continues at coordinate 7,256 of JBIITW010000113.1, forward strand.
GACGTGCATTAGGGCGGTGCCTACGCACCCTGTCGGACTCCAGCTGCAGTGGCAACCTACGCGACAAGAGCGCGATCGATACGACATCGACGCGCCGGCGTGCCGTCGGGTGTTATGGATCAGGCAGGCATCAGCTGCACCCTGGACCCGACGCCACCGGGACGTCAGAGCAGTGGAATTTTCAGTTGCCGTATCAGGTCGTCCCACTTGTCACGACCCTCGCGCATGAACTTCGCGAACACCTCGGGCGTACTGCCCATGACCTCGGCACCCTGCGAGCTCATCTTTTCCCTGACCTCCGCGTTGTTGACCACACTCACGATTTCCTTGCTGAGCCGCGAGACGAGATCCGCCGGTGTGCTGATCGGCACGAGGATACCGTACCAGCCGCTGGCCTCGTAGCCGGGCAGGAATTCGGCCATCGCTGGCACATCGGGCAATGCGGCCGAGCGCTTTGCGCCACTGACCGCCAGCGGCTTGACACGACCCGAGCGGATGTGGGGCAGCACGGCGGCCATGCTCGGATAGTTGAGCAGCACATCACCGCCCATCACATCGGTCAGCGCCTGACCACTCGACTTGTACGGAATCTCGGCAATGTCCACCTTGGCCATTGCCTTGAACAGCTCGGTGTTTAAATGGCTTGCGCTGCCCTTTCCGGAATGCGAATAGCTGAGCTCACCTGGACGCGCCGACGCTAGTTTGATCAGGTCGCGGATGTTGCGCACCGGCAGCGCGGGGTGCACCACCAGCACATTGGGCACCATCGCGACCAGCGATACTGGCGCGAAATCACGCGTCACGTCATAGGCCAGCTTCTTGAACATGCTCTGGCTGATGATCACGCCGGTGGAGGCGAACATTATCGTGTGGCCGTCGCCAGGCGCCCGAGCCACCGCCGCCGCAGCGATGGTGCTGCTGGCGCCAGGGATGTTCTCGACCACCACCTGCTGTCCCCATCGCTCGCTCAGCCGCTGGGCAAGCAATCGCCCGAGAATATCGACGGTGGTACCAGGGGTGAATCCGACGACCATCCGTACCGGTTTGGAAGGGAAAGTTTGGGCATTTGCCAGCACCGGCGGCAGGAGCGTCAGCGATATGGCAAGCGTGCAGGCCACCAGCCCGGCAGGTGCGACGCTCGGCAAGCATCCAGCGTATAGAGGAACGATGCGCATCTGTATCTCCGTGGCAGCAGGGTTCGGACAAACCCTGTTCCGACGTCGCGGCGCAGGGTAGAACTGCATTACAGTACCGCTGATGATGGTGCGTCGCCAGTGCTGTCCAGCAACCGTCCCCTTGATTTACTGTACTTCTGCATATCTGCATATCTGCATATCTGCATATCTGCATATCTGCATATCTGCACATCTGCTCGCCCACTCTTCTGTCCGTGCATCCGTTCACGCTGTGCGCTGTCATGCACCGAGGCCGGACTGCCCCCTCGCTGAAAGCCTTCCGATGCAAAGAGACGAGACTCCGCCGCGGCCAAGCTGGCGCCCCACAGTCATCGGCAGGCAGTACGCGGTCGCCTGTGGTCACTACCTGGCGGCGATCGCGGCCGCTCGCATCCTCGAGCGCGGCGGCAATGCGGTGGATGCGGGCGTCACCGCCTCGATGGCGCTGGCAGTTCTGCAGCCGGATGTGGTGAGTTTCTCGGGCGTTGCACCGACCCTGATCTACCGCAAGATGGACCGAAAAGTCAGCAGCCTGGACGGTCTCGGCTGGTGGCCACATGGTACCGACGTCGAACGGCTGCGTAGCGAAGGGGGCGGCGTCGTGCCCGAAGGTCTGCTGCGCACCGTGATGCCGGCTGCGCCAGCGACCCATATTCAGGCTCTGCTCGGGTTCGGCACCATCAGCTTTGAAGAGGCCGCCAGTGCTGCGCACGACATCGCCCGCGACGGCTTTGCCGCCTATCCGGTATTCGTCCGGCACATGGAGAAGTACGAGGCGAAGTATCGCCGTTGGCCGTCGAGCGCAGCGGTCTATCTGCCGGACGGGCGGCCACCGCGGGTAGGCGAGATTTTCCGCCAGCCGCAACTCGCCCGTTCGATCGCGGGCATGATGCAGGCTGAGCGCGATGCGCCAGGCGACCGCGCAGCGAAGTTGCGTGCTGCACGCGACCACTACTACAAGGGGCCGATAGCCCACAGCATCGCCCGTTTCCATCGGGAGCACGGCGGCTTCGTCACTCGCGACGATCTGGCTGCCTTCGAGGTGACCGTCGAGCCCGGGATCGAGTGCAGCTTCAAGGGGCTGCAGGTGCACAGCTGCGACACCTGGTGCCAAGGCATCTCGCTGCTGCAGGCGCTGAAGATGCTGGAGCACGACGACCTGGTCGCGCTCGGCCACAATTCGCCTGCCTACGTCCACCTTCTGGGGGAAGCGCTGACCCTATCCTTCGCGGATCGCGAAGCCTATGTTGGCGATCCGCGCTTCGTGCAGGTACCGGTGAAAGGCATGCTCGCCGACAGCTACGCACTTGCGCAGCGGGCGCGAATCCGGATGGACGCAGCCTTCGGTGCGCTGCCGCTGCCTGGTACGCCGCCTGGCGCGCAGGGTCCAGGCTTCATCCCCGATCTGTCGGCATATCCGGCCGCGGTCCCCGGCGCTGCGCCCGATACCATTTATTGCTGCGTGGTCGACCGGCACGGCAATGCATATTCCGCGACACTTTCGGACAACGCTCGCGACACGCCGGTCATCCCGGAGCTTGGCGGCAATGTCTCCTCACGCGGCGCACAGGGTCGCCTCGAGCCCGGACACCCAGCCGAGGTGCGGCCGGGCAAACGGCCGCGTCTGACGCCCACACCGGCGCTGGCCCTGCGCGACGGCGAGTTCGTGATCGGTTTCGGTACACCCGGCGGCGACGTGCAGACCCAGGCGATGCTGCAGGTGTTCCTGAACATCACCGAATTCGGCATGGCGGTGCAGCAGGCGATCGAGGCTCCCCGCTTCGGAGCCTTCCTCGCGCCGAGTTCCTTCTCGCCCCACGCGATCGGCAAGTTCAACCTGGAGAGCCGGTTCGATCCCGTAACCTTCGAAGCGCTGCGAAGGCTCGGGCAACCGGTCCAGTCATGGTCGGGCCTCACGCCAGCGGCTGGCGCCGTCTGCGCGATCCTGCGCGATCCGGCGACCGGATGGTTGCACGCCGGAGCCGATCCGCGGCGCGAAGCCTACGCTCTGGCTTGGTAGGCGCAGCTGATCGATCGGGCTATCTGAACGGCAGCGCGAGCAGGCTCGGCGTGTGACCGATCGAATCGAGGAAGCGCGCAATGTTCTCGCGGGCAATGACCAGCGTGGCCGTGTTTTCGAGGGGATGACACTGGATCGCTTCGGCCTCCCACAGCGAAGCCTCGATCACCAGAGAAACGCGATGGGCGCGATCGTTGACCAGAGCGAGCATGCTGACCGCACCGGGTGTCACCCCAAGGGTGGCCAGCATCAGGTCCGCCGACGCGAACTGCAGCTTCTTCGCCTCCAGCATCGCAGCGGTGCGTGCGAGGTCGACGCGTACACCAAAGGGCACCGTGACCATGAAGAGCTGCCCGCTGCGGCGATCCTCGACGAACAGGTTCTTCGCATGCGCGCCGCGCGCCTGAGGCACGAGCAGCGCAGCTTCGTCGGCAGTGAACACTGCTGGGTGATCGAGGCGCTCGTACTCGATGCCGTGGGCAGCGAAGTAGTCGTAGAGTTGGGCGCTGCCCCAAAGGGGCTCCGGCGTGTCGGTCATGTTCGCTCGCTCATTCTCCGACCTCCCTGCGATGCTGAACTCCTCCATTTTATCGGAAACGGTGGTCGTCCCGGGCGCTGAAGCGCTCGCAGGCCGACGCCGCTCTCCTGAAGCCCTATGCCGGTGAGCCGGTTGGGACGAATTTTTGGGACTTATCCGGGGAAACTGGGGGTTTGAGGGGGGGGGGCGCCGATCGCCCGGAAACCCTCGTCAATGCTGGACCTCACCAAGATGACGGTATCTTTGACGGCATCCAGTAGCCTTCCGCCCAAGAACGCTCGGCGCGACAAGGACTCAGCGGCTCAATTGACGTTTGAGTGGGGATCAGCCCCGTGCTTACGTCGGCGATGAACCATCGCCGCCGACTTTGAACTTGATCTATCGCCTCTGTCCGACAGCGTGGTGGCTATCAGAGATGCTCGTATCTGTAGTGCGAGCGGCGGGAGGGCGCAGACGGCGCTGATGCGATTCTTACTCTGAGCAGCGGCGAGGGGCTCCGCTTGGACAGTAGAAACTTGGTAGTCGAGTCACCGTTCGATAGTTGAATTGATAGTTTACTCAAGAAGAAGTTAAGAAAGTCATTTTAAAACAAGAACTTATAATGCAGTACTGGCGGAAGCGGTGAGATTCGAACTCACGGTGGAGTTTCCCCCACGGCGGTTTTCAAGACCGCTGCCTTAAACCACTCGGCCACGCTTCCGGGAAATCCGAGTCGCGGAGGCTACTCAATTCCGGCCGTGTGCGCCACCGCGGCGCATTGACGGGGGCGGGGCGCCCGCCTGACAAGGACCCTCGACACACAAAGGCCTCGACGCCCAACCTGAACCTTTGTCATCATAAGGAACTTTCCGGTCAGGCTACGGTCTGAATCATCGTAGCAAGTCGCCTTTCACTTTTCCCCAGGAGGGAACACATGCAGCCGCAAATCCGCATCCCCGCGCAGGCCGGTGAACTTTCGGTCACGCAGAACCGGGTACTGCGCAACACGTACCTCATGCTCTCGCTGACGATGATCCCCACGCTCATCGGCGCGATGATCGGCATGCAGCTGAACTTCGGCATCATGCGCACCAACCCGATCATGAGCTTCGTGGTCATCCTGGCCGTGTTCTACGGCATGGTCTACGCGATCGAGAAGAACAAGGACAGCGGCCTGGGCGTGGCGCTGCTGCTCGGCTTCACGTTCCTGATGGGCCTGCTGCTGGCGCCGCTGCTGCAGACCGCACTTGGCCTGTCCAACGGTGGCCAGATCATCGCGATGGCGGCGGCCGGTACCGGCATTGCCTTCTTCAGCATGGCGGCGATCGCCACCGTGACCAAGCGGGACTTCAGCTTCCTCGGCAAGTTCCTGATGGTCGGTGTGATCGTGGCGATGATCGCGATCGTGGCGAACGTGTTCCTGCAGATGCCGGTGCTGTCGCTGACCATCTCGGCGGTGGTGATCCTGCTGTCGACGATGATCATCCTCTACACGCTGAGCGGCATCATCAACGGTGGCGAGACCAACTACGTATCGGCGACGCTGACCCTGTACATCAGCATCTACAACATCTTCTCCAGCCTGGTGCAGCTGCTGATGGCCTTCACCGGCCAGAAGGACTGAAGCGGCGGGTTGCCAGGCCTTCAGTTCTCCAGGTCTGGCAGCTGGCTCAGGCAGGGAAAGACGGCCCGCTTCGGCGGGCCGTTTTCATGGCGCCGGGTCGGCGCCGAGGTCCGCCGAGCGAGGCGAACCGTCGTGGTCAGCCGGCGCACGCCACTCCGGGTCATGCTCGAACCACGCAATCGACTCGACATGCCCGGTGTGCGGGAACATGTTGACCACGCCCGCGGCACGCAGCACATAGCCCTTGGTATGCACCAGCAGCCCTGCGTCGCGCGCGAGCGTCGCCGGACTGCACGACACGTAGACGATACGCGAGGGCGGCGGCACCACCACGCCTGACGCGGTCGGCTCGCCGATGGCCTTGATCAGCGCGAGCGCGCCGTCGCGCGGCGGGTCGACCAGCCACTTGTCGAACCGTCCCAGGCGGGCGAGGGTGTCCGCATCTGCCTTGAACAGGTCGCCAGCCTCGAAGCGGGTGCGCGAGGACAGGCCGTTGCGCTCGGCATTGGTCGTCGCGCGTGCCACGAGCGATTTCGCACCTTCGACGCCGACCACGTCCGCGCCCTGGCTCGCGATCGGCAGCGAGAAATTGCCCAGCCCGCAGAAGAAGTCGGCGATGCGCTCGCCCGGTTTCGGGTCGAGCAGCCCGATTGCCCGGCGCACCAGCACCTCGTTGATTGCGTGGTTGACCTGGGTGAACTCGGTCGGCGAGAACTGCAGGCCGACGCCGAACTCCGGCAGCCGGTATTCGAGCAGCGCCGGTTCGGCAGGATGCAGCGGAAACGCCGTCTCCGGCCCCTTGGGCTGCAGGAACACCTGTACCCGGTGGGTGTCGGCGAAGCTGCGCATGAGCGCCTCGTCTTCCGGCGACAGTGGGGCGAGGTTGCGGAACACCAGTGCGCAATGGGGCAGGGGCGCGGCACCGACCGCGCGCGCACGCGGATCGGTCACCGCCACCTCGATCTGCGGCATCCGGTCGGCTATCGACAGCGCCTCGACCAGCGCGCGCAGGGGCACCAGCAGGTCGGCGACCACCGGCGCCAGCACATGGCATTCCTTCATGTCGGCGATGAAACTGCTGCGCTTCTCGTGGAAGCCGACCAGCACGCCGCCTTTCTTCACCACCAGCCGGACGGACAATCGCGCACGGTAGCGGTAATGCCAGCTCGGGCCGTGGATCGGCGACAGCATCATGTCGGCGCGCAGCTTTGCGATGTGCATCAGGTTGTCTTCGAGCACCCGCTGCTTGGCCGCGACCTGGGCGCGGGGCTGCAGGTGCTGCATCGCGCAGCCACCGCAGACGCCGAAGTGCGGGCAGCGCGGCTCGATGCGTTCCGGCGACGCACGCTCGATCGCCACCGTCTCGGCGAATTCGTAGGTCGGCTTGCGCATGTAGGACGAGATGCGCACCCGCTCGCCGGGCAGCGCGCCGTCGACGAACAGGGTCTTGCCGTCGAGGCGGGCGATGCCGCGACCGTCCTGGTCGAGGGATTCGATCTCCACCAGCGGCAGGGTCGACGCATCGACCGGCAGGCCCGAGGGTGCCGGCCCGCGGCGTCCGAACGATCGGGCCGTGCTCATTGTGCCGCCTCCTGCATCCCGCCTGCGCTGCGCATCAGGCGGGCCATGCGGCGAGGAATTCCTGCCAGTGCACGCCCGGCGTGCGGCCCAGCGTCGCCCGCACGCGCTCGATTTCCTGGTCGTAGATCGCCGGCACCAGGGTGCCGCGCAGGCGCTGGAAACGCAGGTACATCAGGTAGGTGTTCACCGCATCGGTCTCGCAGTAAGCGCGGATCTCCGGCAGCCGCCCGTCGCGGTAGGCGCCCCAGACCTGGCTGCCGTCCATGCCGAGCTTGCCCGGGAAGCCGCACAGCTTCGCCAGTTCGTCCAGTGGCGCGGCCCCGCGTGGCTGGTACATCGCGAGCAGGTCCATCAGGTCGAGGTGCCGCATGTGGTAGCGGCTGATGTAGTTGTTCCACTTGAACTCGCGGTCTTCGTCGCCCAGTTCCCAGTAGCGCGGAGCGGTGACGCCATTGACCAGCGCGCGGTAGTGCAGCACCGGCAGGTCGAAACCGCCGCCGTTCCAGGACACCAGTTGCGGCAGGTATTTCTCGATGCCGTCGAAGAAGCGCTGCACCAGCGTCGCCTCGGTGTCTTCCGGCTGTCCGAGCGTCCACACCTTGAAGTGGTCGCCCTCGCGCAGTGCGCAGGAGATCGCGACCACCTTCTGCAGGTGCAGGGGCTGGAAGTCGGTGCCATGGCTCTGCCGACGCTTCTGGTGGGCCATGTCGACCACGTCCTGGTCGGACAGCGCATCGGACAGCGAATGCAGCACGCGCAGCCCGGCGATGTCGGGGATGGTTTCGATGTCGAAAGCCAGGATGGGAGTCATGGACAGCGCAGTCGGGGTCGGCCGCGGATTCTAGCCGATGGGGGCCGATGGGGGCCGATGGAGGTCCCGGCGATCGGCTATCATTGCCGGCGATGAAACAGACCTTCCTCGATTTCGAGAAGCCGATCGCCGAGATCGAAGCGCAGATCGAAGCACTGCTCGTCGCCCAGGACCTCGCGCCGGACGGTACCGCGTCCGACCCGTCCGAAGAGGTGGCTGCGCTGCGCAAGCAGAGTGCCGCCCTGACGAAGCAGGTCTATGCGAAGCTGACCCCCTGGCAGATCTCGCAGGTCTCGCGCCATCCGCAGCGTCCGTACACCCGCGACTACATCGAGCAGCTGTTCACCGATTTCCAGGAGCTTCACGGCGACCGCACCTATGCCGACGATGCGGCGATCATCGGCGGGCTCGCCCGTTTCGACGACCAGCCGTGCATGGTGATCGGCCACCAGAAGGGGCGCGACACCAAGGAAAAGATCCTGCGCAACTTCGGCATGCCGCGGCCCGAGGGCTACCGCAAGGCGCTGCGCCTGATGCGGCTGGCAGAGCGCTTCGAGCTGCCGGTGTTCACCTTCATCGATACCCCCGGTGCCTATCCGGGCGTCGGCGCCGAAGAGCGTGGTCAGTCCGAGGCGATCGGGCGCAACCTGTTCGAGATGGCCAAGCTGAACGTGCCGATCGTCTGCACGGTGATCGGCGAGGGCGGCTCCGGTGGCGCGCTGGCCATTTCGGTCGGTGACGTGCTGCTGATGCTCGAGTATTCGACCTATTCGGTGATCTCGCCCGAAGGCGGTGCGTCGATCCTCTGGAAGAGCGCCGACAAGGCACCGGACGCTGCAGCCGTGCTCGGCATCACCGCGCCGCGCCTGAAGGC
>JBIITW010000114.1:0-15837 GCA_044340265.1 Burkholderiales bacterium
AACGCCTCAAGCGGGTCGGCGTTCAGCTTTCGATCGACGATTTCGGCACCGGCTACTCTTCGCTGGCGCTGCTGCGGCAACTGCCGGTCGATGAAATCAAGATCGACCAGCAGTTCGTGCGGGGGTTTCTTACATCGAAGCAGAAAATGGACATCGTGCGCACGACGCTTGCCCTCGCTGCGAACTTCGGACTGCGCACGGTCGCCGAGGGCATCGAGGACGAGGCCACGCTCCATGTGCTGCGCGACATGGGTTGCGAACTCGGGCAGGGCTTTGGAATCGCCCACCCGGCTGACGCCGATACGATGACCCGATGGCTGCTGGAGCGCAGCCAAGGGCGCCGGGGAGCGGACGGTGGCGCCCCGGCCACTGTTGCGCGGTGATCCCGATCGCCTTGAAGGACGCTGCGCAGCGCTCCTGACCGAGATGCCGCCCGTCAATCCTTCAACAACTCCCGCGCGATCAGCGACCGCTGGATCTCCGACGTGCCTTCGTAGATGCGCGTGATACGCACGTCGCGCGCCATCGTCTCGATGCCGAAGTCGCGCATGTAGCCGATGCCGCCATGCAGCTGGATCGCGGTGTCGGCGACCCGTCCTGCCGCTTCGGTCGCATGCAGCTTGGCCATCGACGCCTCGACCGTGCCGCGCGCGCCGCTGCGGATGGTGTCGATCGCGCGCTGCACCAGCAGGCGCGACGCATCGCGCGAGAGCGCCATGTCGGCGAGCATCCACTGCAGGCCCTGGTAGGCGGCGAGCTTGCTGCCGCCCTGCTCGCGCGTCTTCAGGTAATCGACGGTGCGCTCGATCAGCCGGTCCATGATGCCGCAGCAGCGCGCGGCAACGGTGACCCGCCCGGCGGTCAGCGTCTTCAGCGCCTGCACATAGCCCATGCCCTCGGGGCCGAGCAGGTTGGCCGCGGGCACTTCGCAGTCCTGCATGATCACCGGCGCGGTACCGCAGCCGTGCATGCCCATCTTGCGCTCGTTCGGCCCGACCGACAGGCCCGGGAAATCGCGCTCTACGATGAACGCCGAGATACCCTTGGCGCCCTTCGAGCGGTCGGTCACCGCCATCACGGTGAACACGTTGGCGATGGTCGCGTTGGTGATGTAGATCTTCTCGCCGTTGAGGATCCACTTGTCGCCCTGCTTCACCGCGGTGGTGCGCATCGCCGCCGGGTCGGAGCCGGCCTGCGATTCGGTGAGCGCGAAGCAGCCGACCCATTCGCCGGTGGCCATGCGCGGCAGGTAGCGCTGCTTCTGGTCGTCGTTGCCCAGGTCGACGATGCCCTTGGTGCTGATGCCGGTGTGGTTGGCGATCACCGTGGAGAAGCCGTAGTTGCTGCGCCCGAGTTCCTCTTCCATCGCGCACTTGCCGGCCAGGTCGAGGCCGATGCCGCCGTATTCCTCGGGGATGGTCAGGCCGAACAGCCCGAGGTCGCGCGCCATCTGCATCAGGTCGTCGGGGACGGTGTCGTTCTCCTCGATCCAGCGCGACCGGGTCTCGACCTCGGCCTCGATGAAGCGGCGCAGTTCGCGCTTGAGCAGCAGGACGTCGTCGCCCAGCCCGCGGGCGAATCCGAGGTCGGCGGCGAGCATCTCGCCGGCGGGCGTCTTCATGGAGGTATCGGGTGGGGTCATGGCATCGGCTCCTGCGGGATCGGTATCAGGCTTGCGTGTCTGGCGTGTGTGGCTTGGCCAGCGCGTCGAGCGCGCGCACGCCGCGTCCCTTGTCGAGCACCACCAGCGGATTGATGTCGAGCTCCGCCAGTTCCTGCTTGAGGTCGATCGACAGCGCGGACAGCTTCATCAGCACGTCGACCACCGCATCGACATCCGCCTTCGGACGGCCGCGTGCGCCATCGAGCAGCGGGAAGCACTTCAGGTCGTGCAGCATCGACTCGGCCACCGAACGCGTCAGTGGTGCAAGCCGGAACGACACATCCTTGAACACCTCGGCGTAGATGCCACCCAGGCCGACCATCACCGCCGGCCCGAACAGCGGGTCGTTCTGCACGCCGACGATCAGTTCGGTGCCGCCGGAAACCATCTCCTGCACCGACACGCCGTCGATCACCGCGTCCGGGGCATACGCCTTCGCGCTGGCGACGATCGCATCGAACGCGGCCTCGACCGCGGCCGCATCGGGCACGCCGATACGCACGCCACCGGCTTCCGTCTTGTGGGCGATGCCGGCCGACTGCACCTTCATCACCACCGGGAAGCCGATCTCCTTCGCCGCCGCGACCGCCGCCACGCGGTCCTTCGCCAGCACCTCGCGCGTGACCGGGATGCCATAGGCCGAGATCAGCGCCTTCGCCTGGTATTCGGCGAGGTCGGCGCTGCGCCCGGCGATCATCGCCTTCGCATCCGGCCGCTCGATCTTCAGCACTGGTTCGGCCTTCTCCTTCGCGCGCCGGCGTTGTGCCTCGGCGAAGGTGGTCAGCGCAGCCAGCGCCTTGCCGCAGGACACCGGCGTCGAGAAGCGCGGTACCTTGCCCTCCTTCAGCAGGCGGTAGGCCTCGGAGGCGAACTTCTCGCGCGCACTCCACGCAGCGAGGATCGGCTTGGTCGTGCGCGCGCTCAGTTCCACCAGCTCCTTCGCACGCTGGGTGGCGATGTCGCCCTGCAGCGAGGCGAAGATGACCACGATCGAGTCCACCGACGGGTCGTCGACGATGATCTGCATCGCCTGCGCCAGCATCTCGGGGTTGTTGAAGATGCCGGCGGTGATGTCGATCGGGTTCTGCCAGGAGCCGAACGAGGGGATGATGTCCTTCAGCGCGAGCTCGCTTTCGCGGGTGAGCGGGCCGACCGACAGGCCCGACTCGACGCACTGGTCGGCCATCAGGATGCCGCCACCGCCCGAAATGGTGACGATCGCCACCCGGTTGCCGGCCGGCCGCTTGTCGCACTCGAACACCTGGGTGTAGTCGATCAGTTCGTTGGCATCGCGCACGCGGATCATGCCGCGCTGGCGGAACGCGGCTTCGTACAGCGCCAGTGCGCCACCGAGGTTCGCCGTGTGCGAAGCAGCAGCGCGCTGGCCGACGTCGGTGTTGCCGACCTTCCAGATCAGCACCGGCTTGTCGGCATCGAGCGCCTTGTCGCCGACCTCGAGCAGGCGGTGCGCGTCCTTCACGCCCTCCATGTAGGCGCCGATGACCTTGGTCTGCGGATCCTGGGTGAACCACTCGATGAAGTCGGTGGTGGTGAGCCCCGATTCGTTGCCGGTGCTGACGATGCTGCGAAAGCCCAGCCCGGACGCTTCGGCGAGGATGATCACGCCGTAGCCGAAACCGCCGGACTGGGTGGTCATCGACAGCGAGCCCTGGCGGAAGTTGTCTCCGGAGAACGCCGAGCCGAAGCCGGCGTAGACATCGTCGGTGACGCCGATCATGCCCTGGCAGTTCGGCCCGACGACCGCGATCGAATACTCGCGGGCGATCGCCGCGATCTCCTTCTGCAGCGCGAGGCCTTCCGCGCCGGTCTCGGCGAAACCGGAACTGAAGATGATGCAGAACGGGATGCCCTTCTTGCCGACGTCGCGCAGCATCTGCGGCACGCGCGCGGCGGCGACCAGGATCAGCGCGAGATCCGGCACCTCGGGCAGCGATTCGACCGACGGATAGCAGCGCACGCCCTCGACCGTGTCGTACTTCGGATTGACCGGATACAGCGTGCCCTTGTAGCCATGCTTCGCGAGCGACCAGGCCGGCTGGCCGCTGATCGACTTCACGTTCTGCGACGCGCCGAGGACCGCGACCGAGCGCGGGTTGAACAGCCGTTCCAGGTTCGGACGGCCACCGGTATTCGTCTGCTTGCCCATCGAAAGCTCCTCCGTTATCCCGTCGATGATAGCGGATGGGCCCGGCGCGGACCCGCTAGAATGGCCGGTCGGGCGCAACCCTGCGTCCGGCTGACGGGGATGGCATGCGGGTCCTGGGTATCGAGACATCCTGCGACGAGACCGGCGTCGCGCTGGTCGACGACGAGCGTGGCCTGCTCGCGCACGCGCTGCACTCCCAGGTCGACCTGCACGAGGCCTACGGCGGCGTGGTACCGGAACTCGCCTCGCGCGACCATGTACGCCGCCTGCTGCCACTGACGCGCAAGGTGCTGGCCGAGGCTGGCTGCACGCTCGCCGACCTCGACGCGATCGCGGTCACCGAGGGCCCCGGGCTGGCGGGCGCGCTGCTGGTCGGCACCAGCGTGGCACATGCGCTCGGCTATGCGCTGCGCATCCCGGTGATCCCGATCCACCATCTCGAAGGCCACCTGCTGTCGCCGCTGATCTCGGAACCCGACCTCGCGTTTCCGTTCGTCGCGCTGCTGGTCTCGGGCGGGCACAGCCAGCTGATGCGGGTGGGCGGCGTGGGCGACTATCAGCTGCTCGGCGATACGCTGGATGACGCGGCGGGTGAGGCGTTCGACAAGACGGCAAAGCTGCTCGGCCTCGGTTATCCCGGCGGGCCTGCGGTGGCAAAGGCCGCGCTGGACGGCAGGGCCGGCCGCCTGAAGCTGCCGCGGCCGATGATCGCCAGCGACGATCTCGAGATGAGCTTCAGTGGCCTGAAGACCGCCGTGCTGACGCTGGTACGGGCGCAGTCGTCGCTTGCGCCGACGCTCGCGCCGTCAACCATCGCCGATATTGCGGCCGAATTCCAGGAAGCGGTGACCGATGTCCTGTCGGCGAAGTCGATCGGCGCACTCGACCGGACCGGCCTGGACACGCTGGTGGTCGCAGGGGGCGTCGGCGCCAACCTGCGGCTGCGCGAAAAGCTGGACGCGGCGGTGCGACGGCGCGGCGCGCGCGTGGTGTATCCGCCGGTGGCGCTGTGCACCGACAACGGCGCGATGATCGCCTGGGCGGGCGCGCTTCGCCTGCGCGAAGGCCGCGTGCCTGCCGTGCCATCCGAAGGCGGCGCCAGCGGCTTCGGCGTGCGTCCGCGCTGGCCGCTGGATTCCCTGCGCCGACCCTGATCGCCAGGCTCGCCGGGCGAGCTGCGCCGCCAGCCGGTCGGATTACTGCTGCGCGGTCGAGTCGTCCTTGCCCGGCTTGCCGCCGAAACCGCTCTCGGTGCCCGACACCAGCTTGCGGATGTTCGAGCGGTGGCGCCACACCAGCAGCACCCCGATCGCACCGATCGCCCACAGGTGGACGCCGGACATGTCGAGCCACCAGGCCAGCGGCAGTGCCGCCGCAGTCGCAGCCAGGGCTGCAAGCGACGACAGCTTCAGCCCGACCGCCAGCACCAGCCAGATCACCAGCAAGCCAAGCCCGAGCCACGGGTCGAGCGCGAACAGCACGCCGGCGGCGGTCGCCACGCCCTTGCCACCGATGAAGCGGAAGAACACCGGATACAGGTGGCCGAGGAATACCGCGAGCGCCACCAGCGCGATCGTGGTGTCGGTGAAGCCGTGTGCTGGCGCCAGCCCTTTCGCCAGCGCCACCGCCAGCCAGCCCTTCAGGCCGTCGCCAGCCAGCGTGAGGATCGCTGCTGCCTTGCGCCCGGAGCGCAGCACGTTGGTCGCGCCCGGGTTCTTCGATCCGTAGGTGCGCGGGTCGGGCAGGCCGAAGCCGCGGCTGACGATCACGGCAAACGAGATCGAGCCGATCAGGTAGGCGGCCAGGATGATCAGCAGGTCAGCGTAGGTGTCGGGCATCCGTCCAGTGTAGCGCGCGCGCCCGATGCTCGCTAACATCCCCCGGACCATGAGCACAGCAACCGCCCCCCTCCCCGCCCCGGACACCATCTTCATCCGGGAATTGCGCCACCAGACGCTGGTCGGGGTCTATCCGTGGGAACGCGAGGCGAAGCAGGCAGTCGAACTCGACATCGACTTCGACCTGCGTGGCCGGCATGCCGCAGACAGTCATGAACTGTCCGACACCATCGACTACAGCAAGGTGGTAGCCCGGGTGCGCGCGATCCTCGACGACCACGATGCCCAGCTGCTCGAAGCGCTTGCCGAACTGATCGCGACCACGCTGCTGCACGAGTTCGGCATGCCGCGGCTGCGGCTGTCTCTGGCGAAGCTGAACCTGATGCCGGGCGTGAAGAAGCTGGGCATCACGATCGAGCGGCGTCCCGCCTGAGCAGCCGGCCGGTTTCCCCAGCATGGAAACCCGTCGCCTTGGAATGCTAGACTTCGCCGCCATGTCCACGTCCCGCACCGTGCGCACCCGCCGCATCGCCGCATGGATGGCATGCCTCGCGCTGCTGTTCGGCGCGCTGTCGCCAGTCGTGGCGCGCGTGATGCTGGCGGCCCAGCCCGGCAGCACGACCTGGCTGGAAGTCTGTACGTCCGCAGGCATGAAGCGGGTGGCGATCGACGTCGGTGCATCGACCGATGGATCCCTGCCCGACAACGCAGCCGTCGGCGCCGAGTGTCCGTTCTGCCTGCTGCATGCCGTCGCCGGCATGCCGGAGTCCGTCGTCGCGCCGATCCTGATCGCGCCGCCGGCCCGATCGCTGCCGCCGCCGGTCGATGGCATATGGTCGCAGCAGCCCGGCCCCACGTGGACCCTTGCCAGTCCGCGGGCGCCACCGGTCCACGGCTGACCTTCCCAGCCCTGGCGCGAGGCCTGACCGCCTCGCCATTGCAGGTCCGACACCGACGATCGTGATGCGATCCGGATGATGCTCGCACCGCGCGCCGCCCCCTGCGGCGCGCCGTCCTCGTCCACCGTCCCGCGCCACGCAGGATGCTGCGTCGGAGGACCTGCCTGATCCCGTGCAGGAGACGCCGGCGCAGGTGCGCGGCCCCGTGCAGCACGACAGGAAGACACCCACCATGAAGCATTCCATAGCACGACGCGCCGCGTCGCGCGGCGCGCTGCACGCGCGCGTGGCGCCCGCGCCGTCCACTCCCCATCGCCTCGCGCTCGCGCTCGCGGCAGCCACCGGCAGCCTTCTTTCCACCAGCGCGTTCGCGCAATCCACGCCGCCGGTACAACTGCCGCCGGTGGTCGTGCAGGGCAGGCCTGCGGCAGAGCCCGCCCTGACCGTGCCCAGCCTCGAGGGCGCGCAGCGCGAATCGCGCTTCACGCCCGGCGGGGCGACCGTGGTCGATCCGGCCAGTTACGAGACCGGCCGCGCCTCGACCTTCCAGGACCTGCTCGGATTCGCACCGGGCGTGTTCGTGCAGCCGCGCTTCGGCTCCGACGAGGCCAGGCTTTCGATCCGCGGCTCCGGCATCCAGCGCACGTTCCACGGCCGCGGTCTGCAGGTGCTGCTCGACGGCGTACCGGTCAACCTGGCCGATGGCGGCTTCGACTTCCAGGCGATCGAACCGATCGGCCTGAAGTACACCGAGGTCTACCGTGGCGGCAACGCGCTGCAATACGGCGGAACCACGCTCGGCGGCTCGATCAACTTCGTGTCGCCGACCGGCCACGACGCCGATCGTGCGCGGCTGCGCCTGGAGGCCGGCAGCTTCGGCTACCTGCGCGCGTTCGGCGCGACCGGCGGCGTGTCGGGCCCGGTCGACTACTACGCGTCGATCTCGCATTCGCAGCAGGGTGGCTATCGCAACTGGGCGGACCAGGAGAACATGCGCTTCTTCGGCAACGTCGGCTTCCGCATCAATGCGGACCTCGAGACCCGGTTCTACCTGTCGATCACCGATTCCGACTCGCAGCTGCCGGGCAGCCTGACCAGGGCACAGCTCAATGCGGATCCCCGGCAGGCGGCGGCCGGCAGCCTGGCCCTGCGCCAGAAGCGCGACTACCAGCTGCAGCGGGTGTCCAATCGAACGGTGTACCGGATGGGCGACGCGCAACTCGAGTTCGGTGCCTTCTATTCGCGCAAGAACCTCGACCATCCGATCTTCCAGGTGCTGCGGCAGGAGTCCGACGACTATGGGCTGTCGTTCCGCTACGTGAACAATGCACCGCTGGCCGGCATGAAGAACCGCTTCGTGGTCGGCTTCATCCCGACGCAGGCACGCGTGGAGGACAACCGCTTCCAGAACCTCGGCGGCTTCGCCGGCGCACGTACCGCGCAGAGCACCCAGATCTCCACCAACTACTCACTGTTCGCCGAGAACCAGCTCTACGTTGCGCCGCAGTGGGCGGCGGTGCTCGGGTTCAACGCGACCCGCTCCAGCCGCAGGCTCGACGACAGGTTCCTGGCGGACGGCGACAACAGCGTGAACCGGACCTACAGCCAGTTCTCGCCCAAGGTGGGCGTGCGCTACGAATGGAGCCCGCAGGTGGACGTGTATGCCAACGTCAGCCGCAGCTTCGAGCCGCCGAGCTTCGGCGAACTCGCTGGCGGCCCGAACGTGACGCCGGTAACCGCACAGAGAGGCACCACCTTCGAGGTCGGCAGCCGCGGCTTCCTGCGCAGCGCGACCTGGGATGTGTCCTACTACCACACGAAGGTGACCGACGAGTTGCTGTCGCTGAACACGCCCACCGGCCAGCCACTGGGGACGGTGAACGCACCACGCACCATCCACCAGGGCATCGAGCTGGGACTGCTGCTCACGGTCGCGCGCGACGTGACCTGGCGCACCTCGTACCTGCTGAACGACTTCCGCTTCGACGGCAACGGGACCTACGGCAACAACCGGCTGCCGGGCATCCCGTCGATGGCGCTGCGTTCCGAAGTGCTGTGGGCGCCGGCGCCGGGCTGGTACGTCGGCCCGACCCTGGAATGGTCGTCCAGGACCGCGGTGGACATGGCCAACACGCTGTTCGCCGATCCGTTCACCCTCTGGGGCTTCAAGGCCGGCCTGCGGATCGACAAGGGCACGTCGTTCTTCGTGCAGGCGCGCAACCTGGGCAACCGCAAGTACGCGGCCACCACCGGCGTGATCGCCGATGCGCGCAGGCTCGACTCCGCGCAGTTCCTGCCCGGCGACGGACGGTCGGTGTTCGCCGGCATCGACTGGAGGCTGTGAGCGATGGCCCGCCTGTTGCAATGGCATCGATGGGCGGGCGTGCTCGCCCTGTCAGGAGTGGTGCTCTGGTCGGTCTCGGGGACGCTGCATCCGATCATGGCGCGGATGCAGCCACGGCCGGTGGTGCAGCATGTGCCGGCACCGCCGGCACATGCCGAGGCACCTGCAGTGCCGGTCGCCGGTGGCGAGCCGCTGGCCGCAGTCCTCGCGCGGCCGGGCGTCGGCACGATCTCCGATGCCCGGCTGGTGTCGATCGACGGCCGCGCGTTCTACCAGGTCACGCGTCCGGGCGGCGGGATGCGCGAGTACTACGCCACCGCGGACGGCACGAAGCTCGACGACGGCGATCGTCGCCACGCCGAATGGCTGGCACGACAGTACATCGGCGAGACGACCGCGCCAGTGATCTCCGCCCGGCTGCAGACACGGTTCGATGGTGAGTACGGCGACGTGAACCGGCTGCTGCCGGTCTGGCGCATCGCGTTCGACCGTCCGGACGGCATGACCGTATACGTGGACACCGGCACCGATCGACTGGGCACGCTGGTCGACGGGACGAAGCGCTGGACCTCGGGCCTGTTCACCACGCTGCACCGATGGGACTGGCTGGATGGGCTTTCGCCCGGGCTGCGCCTGACGCTGCTGGCCGCCATGCTGCTCGCCGCGATGGGCGCCACGCTGGCTGGCCTGTGGCTGTTCTTCGCGCGCCTGCATGCAGCCCGGACGGGTGCCTTGCGCAGGGTGCACCGGTTATCCGGGATGGCGCTGTCGCTGGTCGCGCTGGCATTCTTCGCCAGCGGGCTCTACCACCTGCTGCATCTCGGGCTGCGCGGCGATCCTGCTGCGCGTTTCGCCGCCGTGCCGGCCCGGATAGACCCTGCGCAGCTACCGATCGACTTCGCCGATGCCGCCCGGCTTGCCGGCATCGAGCGACCCACCCGGATCTCGTTGGCCGAGGTCGACGAACAGCCGTTCTATCGCGTGCAGCCGCCCAGGCCACCCCGTCCGCAACCTGCGCACGGCAAGGGCTCTGCACATGAGGGGAAGAAGGGACCGGCGGGAGCGGCAGTACATGGCGGACATGGGGGACATGAAGGTCATGCAGGGCCTTCGGCGCCGAAGCCACCACCGCCGGCAATCTATGTGTCGTCACGCGACGGCACGGTCCTTGCCGACGGAGAAGTCCGGCATGCAGCGTGGATCGCCTCCCGGGCCACCGGCCTGGCAGTGGCCGCTTCCGGCGGCACCGTGACCCGCTTCGGCGGCGAGTACGGCTTCGTGTTCAAGCGACTGCCGGTGCAGCGCGTGCTGCTCGAAGGACCGGGCGGGACCACCGCGTTCATCGACACTGCGGACGGTGCGGTGTCGGCGGTGATCGACGACGCCGACCGGCGAGAAGGATGGCTGTTCGCGAACATGCACAAGCACGACTGGATGGTGCCGCTGGTCGGACGCACGGCCCGGGATACCATCGCCGCATCGCTGGCGCTGGCGATCGGCGTAACAGCAGCGATGGGCGGGGCGCTGTTCGTGCGACGCCTCCGGGCGAGGCGCCGAGCGGCCCGCCGCGCGCGGCCAGCGTACTGAGCGACCCTCGCTCAGTTGTCGACCACCACCCCGGTCGCCTTCACCAGCCGCGCATACTTCGCCAGTTCGGCGCGCAGGAAGGCATCGAACTCCTCGGGCGTGCCGCCACCGATGTCGGTGCCCACGGCCGCCAGCTTCTCGCGGATGCCGGGCTCCTTCATCACCCGGTTGCCGTCGGCGTTGATCTGGTTGATCAACGCACGCGGCGTGGTGCCCGGCGCCATCAGGCCGTACCAGTTGGTCATCTCGAAGCCCTTGAGCCCGAGCTCCTCGAGCGTCGGGACATCGGGCAACTGGCTGGCACGCCGCGGCGTGGTCACCGCCAGCGCACGCAGCTTGCCGCTGCGGATGTGCTCGAGCACCGGTGGCATGGTGTCGAAGTTGAGCGATACATGGCCGCCGATCAGGTCCTGGATCGCCTGGCCACTGCCCTTGAACGGCACGTGGATCATCTTCGTGCCGGTAAGGTTCATGAACATCTCGCCAGCCAGGTGCTGCGTGCTGCCGGTGCCGGAGGACGCGAAGGTGAGCGCGCCGGGCTTCGATCGCGCGAGCGCGATGAGTTCCTTCACCGACTTCGCCGGCAGCGACGGATGCAGCACCAGCACGTTCGGTACATAGCCGACGTAGAGCACCATCGACAGGTCCTTCAGCGTGTCATAGGGCATGCGGCGGAACACGTTGGGCGCGATCGCGTTGGAGTTCACATGGCCCATCAGCAGCGTGTAGCCGTCGCCCGGCGCCTTGGCCACGAAGTCGGCACCGATGGTGCCGGCCGCACCGGCGCGGTTCTCGACCAGCACCTGCTGGCCCCAGACCTCGCCCAGCCGCTGGCCCAGCACGCGGGCGACGAAATCGGTGCCGCCACCCGGCGCGAAGCCGACGATGATGCGCACCGGCTTGGCGGGAAACGACTGGGCGACGACCGGCGGGACGGCCAGCATGAACGAGACCGAAAGCACCAGCGAAGGCAGGACGATGCGAACCATGGGTACTCCTCCGGGCGCCGCGATGCCTGGACGCCATCACTTTGTGGGAACGCCGGTCTGCATGCCGGGTTTGCCGCATCATCGCCCATGGCGGCGCTGACCGGCAACCCTCTTCGTCCTGAACGTGTCCGCCCGCCTCCTTGCCTTCGCGGCGCCTGCGGCTCAGCCGCGCGGATGGTGCTTGCGGTGCACGTCCTTCAGCCGCTCGCGCGCGACATGGGTGTAGATCTGCGTGGTCGAGATGTCCGCATGCCCCAGCAGCAGCTGCACCACGCGAAGGTCGGCACCATGGTTCACCAGGTGGGTGGCGAATGCATGGCGCAGCACATGGGGCGAGATCACCTGCGTGATGCCGGCGCTGCGGCCATGCAGCTTGATCCGGTACCAGAAGGCCTGGCGGGTCATTGCCTCGCCGCGCCCGGTGACGAACAATGCCGTGCTGTGGCGCGCACCAAGGATCGCTCCGCGTCCCTGTGCGAGATAGCGCGCGAGCCAGGCCAGCGCCTCCTCGCCCAGCGGCACCAGCCGCTCCTTCGAGCCCTTGCCGACCACCCGCACCACGCCCATCTCGCGGCTCACCTGCGGCAGGGTCAGGGACACCAGCTCGGTCACGCGAAGGCCGGTGGCATAGAGCGTCTCGAGCATCGCCCGGTCGCGCAGGCCGACCGGATCCTCGACGTCCGGGGCTTCGAGCAGTGCCTCGACCTGCGCCTCGGACAGGCTGTGCGGCAGCGCGCGCACCTGCCGCGGCGCATCGATCTCCAGGGTGGGATCGACCGGGATACGGCCGCGCGCCAGCATGAACCGGTAGAAGCGCTTCATCGCGGACAGCAGCCGCCCGCTGCTCGATGCCCGGGCGCCGATGCGCACGCGGTGCGCCAGATAGTCGAGCAGGTCGGCGCGTCCGGCCGCCAGCAGCGCGGTCGAGCGTGGCGGCTGCGCCAGCCAGTCTGCCAGCTGGGCGAGGTCGCGCCGGTAGCTCTCGATCGAGTTGCGCGCGAGGCCGTCCTCCAGCCAGATCGCGTCACAGAACTCGTCGAGTTCGGCACCGCCGGGCGCGGCGCTGGCGGCAGCGATGCGTGCGGCTGCCCGCAGCGCCGCGCCGCGGACAGGGGTGCCCATCAGGTGCCCATCACCGGCCGCCGCTCGTGCAGGGGCCGCTCATGCGGGGGCCACTCATGCACCACCTGGTTGTGGCGCAGTGCCACCGGGCGTCGTTCCCGTGCCTCGCCGGCGCAACAGCTGACTGATCACCGCGGCGGCGATCAAGGCCCCGCCGATGATGTTCGTCGTCGTCGACAGGAACACCAGCAGCACACCGGCCATGATCAGCAGCCAGCGCTCGACACGGGTGGTCTGCAGCAGCAGCCAGCCCTGTGCACCGGCGGCCAGCGCGCAGATGCCGATGGTCGCAGACAGCGCGACCGACGCGATGTCCATCCAGTCGCCACCCTCCGGCGTCTTCAGCAGCAGGCCCACCCCGGCCGGATCGAGCACGAACATGAACGGCACGACGAAGGCCGGCAGCACGTACTTCCAGGTCTGCAGCGTGGTCCGGTACGGATCGCCGCCGGTGATGGCTGCCGCGGCGAACGGCGACAGCGCGG
Organism: Burkholderiales bacterium; assembly: GCA_044340265.1. GTDB lineage: Bacteria > Pseudomonadota > Gammaproteobacteria > Burkholderiales > CAIKXV01 > CAIKXV01. The sequence continues at coordinate 13,095 of JBIITW010000114.1, forward strand.
TCGGCGGCGAGACTTCCGACAGCACCGCGTAATAGAAGATGAACATGTGGGCGGCGAAGTCCGGCACGCCGAGCTTGATCAGGGCCGGCGCCGCGACCACGGCACAGATGATGTACGACGCAGTGACCGGCACCGCGAGGCCGACGGTCCACACGATCAGCGCGGTGAAGATCGTGGTGAACAGCAGCCGTGTGCTGGCGAACAGCGCCTCGCTTGCCTCGATCCCGACCAGCGCGAACGCGCCGACGAAACCGCTGGCAATGACCTCTGCATAGCCGACGACGATCGAACTGAACTTCAGGCCCAGCCCGGTGAGGGTGACGATGCCGACGATGATGCCCGCCGCCGCGCAGGTGACGCCCACGTTGAGCATGCCGACCGTGCCATCGCGCAGCGCGCCGACCAGCCGCGAGTCGCGGATGTGTGCCCAGACCGGGCCGCGCAGCCGGAACAGGTCATAGGGCAGCAAGGCGCAGTCGCGGTGCAGGAAACTCACCACGAAGGCGGTGACGATCGCCCAGAACACGGCCGCGGTCGGGGTGTAGCCGAGCAACATGTAGAGGATGATCGCGACCAGCGACAGGAAATGGAACCAGAACGTCTTCGCCAGCTGCCAGGCGGACAGCGGGTTGTCGACGGTCGCGTTGTCCTTGCCGTACTTGCGCGCGTCCAGCTCGACCATCAGGAACAGGCTGAGGTAATAGAGGATGGTCGGCACGATCGCCATCCGGATCACCTCGAGGTACGACACGCGCAGGAACTCGGCGATGATGAACGCCGCCGCGCCGAGCACCGGCGGCGAGATGATCGCGCCCAGCCCGCCAGCGGCCAGCAGGCCGCCGGCCGGGTTGCGCGGATAACCCGCCTTCTTGAGCATCGGATAGGCGACCGAGCCGATGGTGACCGTGGTCGCCACGCCCGAGCCGGACGGGCCGCCGAGCAGGAACGAGGCGAGCACCACCGTGCGTCCGGCGTTGGTCGGCTTCGAGCCCATCACCGCGAAGGAGAAATCGAGGAAGAACTTGCCGGCGCCGGAGAACTGCAGGAAGGCGCCGTAGATGCAGAACAGGATGATCAGCGAGGACGACACATCGACCGCCGTGCCGTACACACCATCGATGGTCATGTACAACGTCGCCGCCAGGCGGGCGAGATCGTAGCCGCGATGGGTCCACGGCTGCGGCAGCCAGGGGCCGATGAACGCATAGAGCAGGAACACGGCGATCACCACCACCATCACCATGCCGGTGGTGCGCCGGGTCGCCTCGAGCAGCAGCAGGATGAGCATCCAGCCCATCACCACGTCGAGCGTGGTCGGATCGATGTTACGGTAGACGAAGTCCCAGCCCTCGACCAGCACGTAGACCAGCGTGGACAGGCTGGCGAGCGCGAACAGCCAGTCCCACCACATCATCCGGTTGCGGTAGCGGCGCGCGACCGGGAACAGCAGGAAGGCCAGGAACAGGATCAGCGCGACATGCGCGGTGCGGAAGAACTGCGCCGGCACCACCTCGACCGCACCGTACAGGTGGAACAGCGAGATGCCGATCGCGACGATCGTGATGAAGGCACCGAGCCAGCCCTTGAAGCGGTGGGTCGCCCCTTCCTCCGCCTCGATCAGCTCGGTGACCTTGCGCTCGGTGTCCGCATTCAGGACCAGCGGTTCCCCGGGCCGCGCCGTAGGCACGGGCCCGCCCTGCACTGCTTCTGCTGCCATGCGGACCTCGCGCCGGCTACTTGAGCTTCACGCCCTGCTCGGCCCAGAACTTCATCGCACCCGGGTGGAAGGGAATCACTGCGGCACCGTTGAGCTGCCACTTCGTGTCGATGTTGCGCCCCTCCGGATGCACGAGGGCCAGGTCGGCGCGATTCTGGTAGGCAGCGCGGGTGATGTTGTAGGCCACATCCACCGGCATGTCGTCACGCACGGCCAGGATGTTCCACACCGCGACCGCCTGCGACGGGGTGTCCTGCCCGGGGTAGGACTTGGCCGGGATGGTGATCGGCACGTAGATCGGTCCGGTGATCTTCACCATGCCGGCCAGCGCCTCTTTCTGATAATCGATCAGCTTGAACTTGATGCCGGGGCTGGCCGCGAGGTCGGTGATCGCCGGCGTCGGCACGCCACCGACGAAGAAGTAGGCATCGAGCTGCCGGTCGCGGATGGCACGTGTCGATTCCGCCGGAGACAGCCGTGCGCGCTTGATGTCCTTGTCGGCATCGATGCCGACCGCCTGCAAGGCGCGGATCGCCATGATCTCGGTCGCGCTGTTCGCCGGTCCGGTGGAGACGCGCTTGCCGCGCAGGTCGGCGATCGTGTTGATGCCGGTGCCGTCGATCGTGACCAGGTGCATGGCGTTCGGGTAGAGCACCATCAGCGCACGCACACCGACCTTGTTGCCGCTGAACTTGTCCAGCCCGGAGTAGGCATCCCAGGCAGCATCGGTCTGGCTGAAAGCGATATCGGCCTGTCCGCGCGCGATGCGGAACATGTTCTCCGCCGAGCCGGCGGTCGCCTCGACGTTGGCATTGATGCCGGCGTGCTTGGTGAGGATCTGCGCGAGCCCGCCACCGAGCGGGAAGTAGACGCCGCCAGTGGTGCCGGTGACGATCGAGAAGGCCTTCTGCTGCGCGAACACGGATGCCGACGCTGCGACGAGAATCGCGGCGCCGATGGCGATCAGACGTTTCATGGATGTTTCCTCGGTGTGGTGTCGTGCTCCGGCCGAACATGCCGGTCGTG
>JBIITW010000311.1:0-4096 GCA_044340265.1 Burkholderiales bacterium
ACATCGGGCTTGCGCAGCACCGCGACGATCTCCTTGTGCAGGGTCTCGACGATCGGCCGCGGGGTCTTCGCCGGCGCGAAGAACCCGTACCAGACCACCGAGTCGTAGCCAGGCAGGCCGGCCTCGGCGATGGTGGGCACGTCGGGGGCGATCGGCGAGCGCTTGACGCCGCCGGTGGCGAGCAGCCTCATCCGGCCGGCCTTCACGTGCGGCAGCGTGGTGAAGATGTTGGCCAGCGCGAACTGCAGCTCGCCCTGGATCAGCGCGGTGGTCAGCGGTGCCACGCCCTTGTAGGCGATATGCGTGGTCTGGATGCCGGCCATCGCATTCAGCTGCTCGGTCATCAGGTGCGGCGCGCTGCCCGGTCCGGACGAGCCGTAGTTCATCTTGCCCGGGTTCGCCTTCGCATAGGCGATGAACTCCTTCAGGTTGTTCACCGGCAGGCTCGGGTTCACCAGCAGCACCAGCGGCGACTGGGTCGCCAGCGTGATCGGCGCGAAGTCGTTGATCGGGTCGTAGGGCAGCTTGGCGAACAGCTCGGCGCTCATCGCGTGGGTGGAGAACACGGTGAGCAGCGTGTAGCCGTCCGGCGGGGCCTTTGCGACGAGGTCGGTGCCGACGATGCCCGAGGCAGCCGGCCGGTTGTCGACGATGAACTGCTGGCCGAAACGTTCGGTGAGGTTGGCGCTCACCAACCGCGCAATGGCGTCGGAGCCGCCACCGGGGGCGAGCGGCACGATCATGCGCACCGGACGGACCGGGTAACCGGGCGCAGCGGCTGCCGCGAACGCACCCCCCGCACCGGGGACGAGGATGGACGAACCCAATGCCTGAACCAGGCGACGCCGCGTGACCATGTGTTCACTCCTCCGGTGGATCGTTGTCTTATGCAGGCCCGGGCTGCAAGGCGCGGACCGCTGATGGGGAGCGAGTCTCGCCGATGGCGGGCCGGGGCGTCAAACCGGGCGACGACCCGCTCCGGCGGCAGGGGCGGGGGCCGAGGCTGCGCCCGCGAACCGGTTTCCACCTGTCACGGTCGTCAAGCAGATACAATTCTCGCAGGGTTAGAACATTTCAACCACAAGATCGAAAGGAAGTGCTCATGAAGAGGATGCTGATGGGGGCGATCGGAGCCATCGCCCTGTCTGGTACGGCGCAGGCAGCCACGCTCGATTTCGCCTCGCTGGGATTCGGTCCCTTGGGAACCAACCAGGCCACGCTGCCGGGCGCGGTCATCAGTTCGTTCGGCAACGATCTGTTCGTGCTGGGTTTCGGTAGCGGTTCGATCTGCGCAGCCACCAATGGCTTCTGCGCAACCGACATGGATATCTCCTTCACCAACCCGGTGTCCAACCTGACTTTCCAGTCTTTCGGCTGGGATCCGGGCGATACGGTGCTGATCACCGCCTACAGCGGGGTGATCCCGGTGTTCTCCACGACGATTGCCTCCGACGCCCTGGTCGACTTCTCGTTCCTGGGCAGCATCTCTTCGTTGTACTTCGACGACTCGAGCACGGGCGCCGGCATGGCCTATGGCAACTTCTCGTTCGATACGATGACCACCCCGATTCCGCTGCCGGCCTCGTTGCCGCTGCTGGCTGCAGGTCTCGGCGTGCTGGGCTTCATGCGCCGGCGCAAGACGGCCTGATCGAGGGTCTTCAAAGGCAGTAGGCAACGGCCCCTTGTGGGCTGTTGCTCGCCGAGTATCTGCACGCGGGGCCATTTTCCATGAATGGCGCGGGACTCCCGCCTGCAGCACCTTCAGGCATCGACAAGCAACGATGCCAGGGTGTATTGTTCGCATGCAATACAAGGGTAGCGCGGTACCGCTGATTCGCTCGAAAGAAGCGCGGGAAGACGGGTCCATAGTGGAGATCGTGGTGTGGCGCCTCCCGATGCCGATACATCCCTGCACCCACTCGTACAAGTACCGCTTGTACTACGGCGTGGACGGCACCTGCCGCGTCCGATATGACAACGAGCTCGGCAAAGGGGACCACAGGCACATCGGCGGCACAGAGCACGAATACGCTTTCAGCTCGGTACCGAAACTCTTGTCGGATTTTCTGGTTGATGTCTCGGCATGGGAATGCACATGAAGGCCATCGTTGAAATTGCACCCCGCAACGCCGTCTTCCATTCAGCTGCCCGACAGTTCGCCGAAGCTGCCGCAGGCAAGGCCCCGGATTTCCGGCTCAGCTTCGAATCAGCCCGCACCCTCTTCGCGGATCTGACAGCAGCCCGCCTGGACCTGCTCGACACGCTGAGCCGCGTCGGGCCGTGCAGCGTCTACCTGCTTGCGAAGTCCGCCGCCCGCAACTACTCGAACGTACATGCCGACGTCTCGCGCATGGAAGAACTTGGCCTGATCGAACGGACTCCAGACGGGTCGATCATCGTGCCGTTCGAGGCGATCGAAATACGGCTTCCGCTGCGACGCGCTGCCGCCTGAGTACCGGCACGATAGGCGTCGCCCATCTGAAGGGATAAGGCTGGGTGAACTGCAAGCTCGCATTCTCGGCGCTTTCCGCATTCACCAGAAGGAAACCTGTGAGCGTCGCGACGCGCCTGGCGCGAAGTGCAAAGCCCCCCGGTCTGCATGTACGGTCAACGCCAACGCTTACGTCCGTCGCGCCCGCCACGAAAGTCCCGGTTTCACCTTGACGTTGAATTCGACGCGCGACCCCAACCGGGTGTTGATCGTGAGCAGCCGCTCGATGCTGAGGCGCCGGAAGTCCGCGTTCCGTATACGCGAGAAATCGGCGGCGTCGATCCCGGTCAGGCGCTGTGCTTCGCGCGCCGTCAGGCTGTCGCGATCCATCGCGGAGATCACGGCCGTCGCCAGCATGGCCTTCAACTGCAGTACCTCGGGCGACGGGCAACCGAGATCCTTGAAGATGTTTCCACTGCCGCGGATCAGGTCCAGCGGCTCGTCACTTCCATCCATGGCGAAGCATTTCCTTCAGGCGGTTCAGTCGTGTCGCAACGAGTTCCGTGTGGTGAAGCGGGGTCGATCGACCTTGATGCGCCTTCTTCTGGAAAACACGGGTGACCCAGATGTCGTCGCCTGCATGCAGCGCGTAGACGGCACGAAAGGCATCGCCCCTGAATCGGCACCGCACCTCAAGCACGCCGGAGCCGAAGCCATGCAACGGTTTCGATATCGCGGCCTTGCCTCCCTCGGCAGCGACCGCCAGCGCGTTCGCGACAGCCTCACGAACCGGCTCGGGAAGTTCCTCGAAGTCCCGGAGCGCAGGCGACAACCAGGATACGGCGCGGTTTGTTGAACGGAACTCCGACATCCTATGTTGGCAGAACTGCCAACCTTCCGCAACCTGTCTTCTTCTCCAAGCCCCACTCCCTTCGCGTAGCCCACGCAACGAGAGTGCTCCGTAGAGAAACGAACTGCGCCGTCGGGAAACCGGGGTTTCACGCGCATTCCACACGCACCTGTCGTGTTGATGCTGTCTGCCTTGTCCTTGTTACTGCCGCCTCGCCAGCGCCTCCATCACCTTCCGCGCATACCGCTCACGCAGCACGTCGCTGCCGGCGTTGTACGCACCCACCGCGGTCCAGGTGTTGCCGTGCCTGCGCATCTTCTGCGCGAGCACCCACGCCCCGACGTGCACCGAGACGCATGGGTCCAGCAGGTCGCGCGGCGAGATGCCGTGGCGCTGGAGCTCGGGCAGCCAGAGGCTGTTGATCTGCATCAGGCCGATGTCCACCGAACCGTTGGTGTTGCGTCCGATGGCGCCGGGTCGCAGGCCGCTTTCGACCTCGGCGATGGCCACCAGCAGGTGCGGGTTGACCCGGTGGCGGCGCGCGGCCTGTTCCCAGCAGGTCGCAGGCGCGGTCGAGCCGGAGATCACGGGTTCATCGCTGCCGAGGGCCGGGCCCGGGCCGGTGGACATCATGGCCACGGCCAGCACCGGAAACAGCAGGCAACGGCTCAGGCGTGCCGCCACGCCCGGCTCAGCGCGGCAGGTCGCCCGCCGGCACGGTCGGCATCGACACGGGGCGCGGCGGCATCGGTGGGAAGCCCACTGGCTGTGGTCCGAGTGCGCTCAACGGGTTGCGCGGGTCGACCGGGCCGATC
>JBIITW010000115.1:0-15651 GCA_044340265.1 Burkholderiales bacterium
AGCAGAAATAGGCGCCGGCGCCGATCAGCGAGGCGCGCACCGCGGTGTCTTCGTCCTTCGCCGAGGTGACCCGCTGGAACACGTCCTGCTGGGGAATCGAACCGAGCGCAAGGGTGAGGAAGGCGGCGATGAACGGCAGCCACTCCTTCCAGTCGCCCTGCGGGAAGAAGGCGAACTTGTCGGCGTCCATCGCAGCCTGCACGACGACCCCGGCCCCTCCAGCCATGTCGGCCAGCAGCCAGGCCACCGCCAGCAACCCGATCAGGATGACGACGGTCTGGAACAGGTCGGTCAGCGCCACCGACCACATGCCGCCCCAGATGGTGTAACCGGCAACGATCACGGTGCCGATGATGATGCCGGTGGACAGCGAGATCGCACCATCGGAGAGCACCATCAGCACCAGGCCGAGCGCGGTCAGCTGCGCCGAGGTCCAGCCCAGGTATGACAGCCCGATCGCCAGGCTGGTCACCACCTCGACCGGCTTGTTGTAGCGCTTGCGATAGAAGTCGCCGATGGTGACCAGGTTCATCCGGTAGAACGCGCGCGCGAAGAAGAACGCGACCAGCAGCAGACAGGCCGACGCGCCGAACGGGTCCGCCGGGATGCCGTTCAGGCCGTCGCGCGCGAAGGTAGCCGACACCGACAGCACGGTCTCGGCGCCAAACCAGGTGGCGAACACGGTGGCCACGCTGATGTAAAGGGGCAGGCTTCGGCCAGCCACCATGAAGTCCTTCGAATCATGCACGCGGCGCGCGGCGTACAGGCCGATGGCAATGGTGATCAGCAGATAGACGATGACGATAGTGACCAGCATGTGTTCCCCGTCAGGATGAATGTCGCTTCGGCCAACGGAGGCAACCAGCGTGCCAGGGGCACGCCCTTACCAGCCCGAGGCCACCTGCCAGGCGAACAGCGCCACCAGGCCGGTCGCGATGATACCGAGCAGCAGGGTCTGGCGGCGCTGCTGGCGGATCAGCCGGCGCAGTTCCAGTGCGAGCGCATCATTGCGTCCGGGCTTCAGTGCCTGCGTGACCTGGCGCGGGATCTGCGGCAGGGCGGTCGCCCAGCCCGGCGCCTCTTCCTGCAGGCCGCGCACGAACGCGCGCCAGCCCATCTGTTCGCTCATCCAGCGTTCAAGATAAGGCTGGGCAGTCTTCCAGAGGTCGAGGTCCGGATCGAGGTCGCGCCCGAGCCCTTCGATGTTGAGCAGCGTCTTCTGCAGCAGCACCAGCTGCGGCTGGATCTCGACGCTGAACCGGCGCGAAGTCTGGAACAGCCGCAGCAGCACCTTGCCGAAGGAGATCTCCTTCAGCGGCTTGTCGAAGATCGGTTCGCAGACCGCGCGGATCGCACTCTCGAACTCGTCGACGCGGGTGTCGGCCGGCACCCAGCCCGCTTCGAGGTGGGCCATCGCCACGCGCTTGTAGTCGCGCCGGAAGAAGGCCAGGAAGTTCTGCGCCAGGTAGTTCTTGTCGACATCGGTGAGCGTCCCGACGATGCCGAAATCGAGTGCGATGTAGCGGCCATCGGGACCGACGAAGATGTTCCCCGGATGCATGTCGCCATGGAAGAAGCCGTCGCGGAACACCTGGGCGAAGAAGATCTCTACGCCGGAACGCGCAAGCATCGGGATGTCGATGCCGGATTCGCGGATCTCGTCGATGTGCGAGATCGGGATGCCGTGCATGCGTTCCATGACCATCACTTCGGTCGCACACCAGTCCCAGTAGATCTCGGGCACCACCAGCAGCGGCGAATCGGTGAAGTTGCGGCGCAACTGGCTCGCACTGGCCGCCTCGCGCATCAGGTCGAGTTCGTCGAGCAGGTGCTTCTGGAATTCGTGCACCACTTCGCGCGGGCGCAGCCGCTTGCCATCGGCCCATACCGTCTCGATCAGGCCGGCCGCTGCATCGAGCAACCCCAGGTCGTTCTCGATGATCCGGCCGATACCCGGGCGAAGGACCTTCACCGCGGCCTCCCGACCGTCCGGCAGGATCGCGAAATGCACCTGCGCGACCGAGGCACTCGCCACAGGCACCGGATCGAACGAGGCGAACACCTGGTCGACCGGCTTGCCGTATACCCGCTCCAGCGTCTCGAAGACCTGTGCGCTCGGGAACGGCGGTACCTGGTCCTGAAGCTTGGCCAGTTCGTCAGCGATATCGGGCGGGATCAGGTCGCGCCGGGTCGACAGCATCTGGCCGAACTTCACGAAGATGGGGCCGAGCGCTTCTAGCGCCAGACGCAGCCGCTCTCCGCGCGGCGCGTCGCCGCGGTGGCCGCCGCGCCTGAGCCGCAGCAAGGGCCGCAGTGCGGAGAAGCGTTCATGCCCGAGCACGAAGCTGTCCAGCCCGTAACGGTAGGTAACCTGGAGGATGCGGAAAAGTCGCAGCAGCCGCATCATCGATCAGCAGGGACGTTGGTCATGACGGACGGGATCGGCGTGAAGCGTCCGTGCGGGCCGCTTCCAGGCGGGCGATCCGGCTCTCCAGCCGGTCGGCGTCGTCGCGCAGGTGGTCGACCTCGTCGACGAAGGCCGACACATCCTCGACGCGGGCGAGCACGGCCCGCTCTTCGGTCAGGAATTGCCGTGACGAACGCGCGAGCGATTCGCCGACCGCGCCGGGCAGGCCAGCCACCGCGCGGCCGGCCCGGCCGATCCGGTGCGCCGCAATGTCGCCGACGACCCGGCTCAGGTCGGCTTCCACGTCCCAGCGCAGGTTGGCGAACAGGTACTCGAGGTCGGCAGCCAACCCGATATTGCCGGTCACCGTGACCGCCCGACGGGCCTGCGGGTCCCGCGCCAGCAGCCTGGGCAGCGCAGCCAGCGGCACGCCGATGGTCACCGCGGGTGCCCGGTCGCCGGCCGTCTCGAGCAGGCCGTCGGCATTGACCGCGAGTTCGACCACGGTCGAGCCCAGTTCGAGTCGGATCACGTCGCCGGCATGCGGGCGCAGCCGCAGGGTCGCCCACGACTGTGCAGCCAGCAGATGGTTCAGCGCGCCGATGATCACCGGTTCGACAGGCAGGCGCATGGGTACCGAGGAAAATGAAGGACAGGCCCGAGGATGCCCGAAAACGAAAACGGGCGGATCGCTCCGCCCGTTGTTCCTGCTCGTTGCCGTGCCGCCCGATCAGGCCTTGGGCTGGTCCGCCTGCTCCGGCGCGTCCTGCTCGACCTGCTGGATGCCGGCGATCAGCCAGCTCGAATCGGCATTCGACAGATCTTTCTCGACGTGCCAGACCTCATCGACCGGCTCGGGGTTGAACGCGTTGTCCTCACGCACCAGACCGGTGAAACGCACGCTGGCGATCATCTTGCCGTCTTCGGTGACGACCTGCATCAACTGGGCGTCGATCGAGACCACCTCGGTACGCTGCGCGACGTCGCCACGCTCCTGCATCTGCACTGCCACCGCGGCGTAGACCTGCGGCGTGGTGTAGTCGCGGATGTCGCTCAGGTCCTTCGCATCGTTGGCTGCCTGCAGGCGGATGAACGACATCTTGGCATTGCGCACGAAGCCCTGGACGTCGAAATCCGCAGGGATGCGGCCTTCGGCGACGGCCGGTGCAACCGGCATCCGCGCATCCGAACCGCCCATCGGCGGAGTCGACGCCGGGACCTGCTGGCCGTTGCTCATCCGGTATGAGGCCGGCGGCTGTGCGCGCGACCGCAGGAGGCGGAACGCCATGAATGCCGCCAGCGCGAGCAGTGCGAACATCATGAAGTCGCCGGCGGAGAGGCCGTCGAAGGCGCCACCGAAGAACATGGCTGCGAGCAGGCCCCCCGCCATCAGGCCGGCGACCGGTCCGAGCCAGCCCGGCATCGACTTGCCGGCAGCGCCGGCGGCGGCACCTGCAGCCGCGGGTGCGGCCGCCGCGGTACCCGGCGTCTGCTGGCCCTGCGCCTGCTGGGCGGGCGCACCCGGTTTCTGCGGCTGGACCGCGTCGCGCTTCATGCCGACGTTGTTTCCGCCGCCCAGACGGCGTTTCTGTGCCTCGGCGTCGAAACTGGCTGCGGTCAGGCTCAGCCCGACAACGCCTGCCACTACCCAAGTCATCAGCTTGTTCATTGTTTCTCCACGAAAAAAACGGGACTTCGAGCGAATGCGGGGTTGGCATTCCAATATAACCGGAAAGGCGCGTCCGCAAGATTTCAACTTGTTGGACAGTCCGCCGCGGGAAAGGTTCCCGGGGGTCTGCTACCTGCTACCTGCTGACTGCTCACTGCCGCCCCCATGCAGATGGGGGCGCCCCAACGCTTTCAAAGACGATATCCGCGATGCAGGGCGACCACGCCAGCACTGAGGTTGAAATACTCGGTGCGCTCGAATCCTGCATCGCGCATCATCTGTTTCAGCGTCTCCTGGTCGGGATGTTTCGCGATGGATTCAGCCAGGTACCGGTAGCTGGCGCTGTCGTTGGCCACCACCTTGCCCATCACCGGCAGCAACTGCATCGTGTACAGCCGGTACAACGGGTCGAGCGGGGACCAGACCTTCGAGAACTCGAGCACCAGCAACCGGCCGCCGGGGCGCAGCACCCGGAACATCTCGGCAAGGGCCACATCCTTGTGCGTCATGTTGCGCAGGCCGAAGGCAACGCTGACGATATCGAACGTGCGATCGGGGAACGGCAGGTGCTCGGCGTCGCAGCGCACGACCTCGATCACCCGGCCCTGGTCGAGCATGCGGTCGCGGCCGCGGGCGAGCATCGACGCGTTGATGTCGGTCAGCAGCACGCTGCCGGACGGACCGACGCGGTCCTGGAAAGCCTTTGCCAGGTCACCGGTACCGCCGGCGATGTCGAGCACCTTCTGTCCGGGGCGCACCCCGCTCTGGTCGATGGTGAAGCGCTTCCAGAGCCGGTGCATGCCGCCCGACATCAGGTCGTTCATCAGGTCGTAGCGATCGGCGACCGAGTCGAAGACGCCGGCGACGCGCCGCGCCTTGTCGTCCTCCGCCACCGATTCGAAGCCGAAATCGACCTTGCGCGTCATCGGGTTCCTTTCCCCGCTTCCAGGCGCTGCAGGTAACGCGCCCACATCGTGTCCTGATTCACACCGTAATCGTAGAGCAAAGCCCAGGAAAAGATCCCCGTGTCATGTCCGTCCGAGAAAACCAGCTTCACCGCGTAGGTCCCGACGGGTTCGATGTCGGTGATCGTCACCGCTCGCTTGCCGACCTGCAGCGTGCCTTCGCCCGGCCCGTGTCCGCGCACCTCGGCAGAGGGCGAATGCACGCGCAGGAACTCGCATGGCAGGGAAAACGTCCGGCCGTCGGAGAAGGTGACCTCGAGCCGGCTCGACGCCTGGTGCAGCACCAGGTCGGTCGGGCTCGGAGCGGAAGCGGTCTGCGCGGGCGCGGATGGGGCGGCTGGATCGTGCATCGGGGAAGCCTGCGCTGCTTTCAATGGGAACAGGGAACATGATACCTGCACGAAGATGGGACGCTGCCCCGTCATCGCAGCGTCACACCCCGTCACCTGATCGTCACACAGTCTTCATACAATCAACGGCGATACCAAACCGTCGCACCCGAGCAGGAAGACAGATGCCCGCTACCATACTGGTTGTCGAAGACGAACCGGCGATCCAGGAACTGATTGCTTACAACCTGCGTCAGGCAGGCCATGAGCCGATGCGCGCCGACAGCGCCGAGCAGGCGCTCGATCTGGTACGCAATGCGCTGCCCGACCTCGTGCTGCTCGACTGGATGCTGCCGGGACAGTCCGGCATCGAGTTCGCGAAGCGGATGAAGGCTGACAAGCGCACCCGCGAGGTGCCGATCATAATGCTGACCGCACGCGCCGAGGAGCATGACAAGCTGCTCGGGCTCGAGACCGGCGCCGACGACTACATCACCAAGCCGTTTTCGCCGCGCGAGCTCAACGCACGGATCAAGGCGGTGCTGCGCCGCCGCGCACCCGAGGCCACCGACGACCGGGTGGAACTGGGCGGGCTGCAGATCGACCCGTCGAGCCATCGCGTCACCGCCGGCGACCTGCCGGTGGTGCTCGGCCCCACCGAGTTCCGGCTGCTGCACTACCTGATGACCCATGCCGAGCGCGTCCATTCGCGTGTTCAACTGCTGGACCAGGTCTGGGGCGACCATGTGTTCGTCGAAGAGCGCACCGTCGACGTGCACATCCGCCGGCTGCGCAAGGCCCTGGAGCCGACCGGGCATGACGCTCTGGTGCAGACGGTGCGCGGCAGCGGCTATCGGCTGTCCGCAGCGCCCTGAAACGACGCGGCGCGACGTAGAATCGTGTATCCCCGGCAAGGGGTTCGTCCGAGGAAGGAACGCAGGTGCGCGGATACTGGCGAGGGGCGGCAGGATGGCTCTTCCTGTGGCTCATGCTCACCGCCATCGCAGCGGCCGCATTCGGTCCCGCCGAAGCGCTGGCCGGGCTTGTCGCATGGCTGCTGCTGCTGCATTTTCGCCAGCTCTGGCAGCTGCGCGCGCTGTTTCGCTGGCTCGAGCAGCCGCCCGGCACGCCCGTCCCGCATGGCTCGGGCATCTGGGACGAGGCATTCTCCCATCTCAACCGGCTGATGCGCCGGCAGCGACAGAGCGAGGCCGACCTGCGCAGCACGCTCGCCCGCTTCCAGAGCGCCACCGCCGCGATGAACGAATCGGTGATCATCCTCGACGAGCTCGACCGCATCGAATGGTGCAACCCGAGCGCCGAGCATTACTTCGAGATCGATGCCGCGCGCGACATCGGTCGGCAGCTCACGTACATCGTGCGCCAGCCCCAGTTCGTCGAATACCTTGACGGGCAGAACTTCGCCGAGCCGTTCGTACTGCGCGGTGCCCGCGGCGGCGAGACCACGCTGACGGTGCAGCTGATCCCCTACGGCAACCAGCAGAAGCTGGTGATCAGCCGAGACATCACGCGCTGGGAGCGCCTGGAAGCCATGCGCCGCGACCTGGTGGCGAACGTATCGCACGAGCTCAGGACGCCGATCACCGTGCTGGCCGGCTACCTCGAGACACTCAACGACCAGGAAGTGCCCGACCCGGTGTTCCAGCAGCGCGCGATGGAACTGATGACCCAGCAGACCAGCCGCATGCAGAACCTGGTCGAGGACCTGCTGACCCTGTCGCGGCTCGAGAATGCGCGCGGCCCGTCTGCGGAGCAGCCGGTCGACGTGCCGCGCCTGGTGCAGGCACTGCACCATGAAGCGACCGCGCTGTCCGCGGGGCGCCACCAGATCGTCCTCGACGTGGACCCGGACCTCTGGCTCACCGGCGCCGAGGGGGAACTGCGCAGCGCCTTCCTCAACCTGGTCACCAATGCCATCCGCTACACGCCCGCAAAGGGACGCATCACGATCCGCTGGCGGCCGACGCAGGATGGCGGTGGCGCGTTCTCGGTGGTCGACACCGGCATCGGCATCGCCCCGGAACACATCCCGAGGCTGACCGAGCGGTTCTACCGCGTCGACCGCAGCCGCTCGCGCGAGACCGGCGGCACCGGGCTGGGGCTGGCGATCGTGAAGTACGCGCTGTCGCACCACCAGGCCCGGCTCGAGGTCGACAGCGAGCTTGAACAGGGCAGCACGTTCAGCGCGATCTTCCCGGCACGGCGCATCTGCGCAGCAGCAACGGCAACGGCAACGGCAACGGCAGCAACGATGGCAGCGAGCGCGGCGACCTGAGGTCAGCGCGCGGGGAGCGGCATTCGCGCAAGCGCGGCTGCAACCGAAGCACCGACCTGTCGCCCATAGTCCGCCGCCGACATCGGCAATGGCACCGCCGATCCGCCGCGCCTCGGCGCCCAGACCGGATCCGGGAAATGCGGATCGCCCCGGAATCGCGGAATGACATGCCAGTGCAGGTGGGGCGTCATGTTGCCCAGGCTCGCGAGGTTGACCTTGTCCGGCTGCAGCAGGTCGATCACCGCGCGCTCGACGGCGAACACCGCCTCCATCAGGCATTGACGGTGTGCCGGCCCGAGGTCGCTCATCTCGCGCACATGGCCTTGCCAGATCACGCGCAGGAAGCCTGGATAGTCCGGATCTTCGACGCGCACCACGCGAAGGCGCGGGTCGGACCAGAGCACTTCCCCGCCGGGGGTCGAACACAGTTCACAGCCATCGGCGACCGGCACCGTCTGCGCCCCCGTGCTGCCGGTCATTTGCGCTTGGGCGGCGGCAGGTCGGTGCAGGTGCCTTCGGCGGCTTCGGCAGCGAGGCCGATCGATTCACCCAGGGTCGGATGCGGGTGGATGGTCTTGCCGATGTCGACGGCGTCGCAGCCCATCTCGATCGCCAGCGCGACTTCGCCGATCAGGTCGCCGGCATGGGTGCCGACGATGCCACCGCCGACGATGCGATGGGTCGCGGCGTCGAACAGCAGCTTGGTGAAGCCTTCGTCGCGGCCGTTGGCGATCGCGCGTCCCGAGGCGGCCCACGGAAACAACCCCTTCTCGACCGCGATGCCCTGCTTCTTCGCATCGTCTTCGGTCAGGCCGACCCAGGCCACTTCCGGATCGGTATAGGCGACCGCCGGGATCACGCGCGCATCGAAGAAACTCTTCTCGCCGGATGCAGCCTCGGCCGCGACATGGCCTTCATGCACGGCCTTGTGCGCGAGCATCGGCTGCCCGACCACGTCGCCGATCGCGAAGATGTTCGGCGCGCTGGTGCGCATCTGCCGGTCGACCGCGATGAACCCTCGGGCATCGACCGTGACCCCCGCGCGTTCGGCGGCGATCTTCTTCCCGTTCGGTGCCCGGCCGACCGAACTCAGGATCATGTCGTAGCGCTGCGGGCCGGCGGGCGCCGCCGCCCCCTCGAAGCTCACATGCAACCCGTCCGGCTTCGCCTCGACGCCGACCGTCTTCGTGCCGAGCATCACCTTGTCGAAGCGCCGGTCGTTCATCTTCTGCCATACGCGCACCAGGTCGCGGTCGGCACCGAGCATCAGCGAATCCGTCATCTCGACCACGTCGATGCGCGCGCCGAGCGTCGAATAGACCGTGCCCATCTCGAGCCCGATGATGCCGCCACCGATCACCAGCATCTTCCCGGGAATCGACGGCAGTTCGAGTGCACCGGTCGAATCGACGATGCGCGGGTCGTCGGGCAGGAACGGCAGTTTCACCGGCTGGCTGCCGACGGCGATGATCGCACTGGCGAACCTGACCACCTTGCGCGACGTGCCGGGCGTGTCGTCGCTGCCGGTGGTTTCCACCACTTCGACATGGTTCCCGTCGAGGAAGCTGCCCAGCCCGCGCAACACGGTCACCTGCCGCGCCCTGGCCATCATCGCCAGGCCGCCGGTGAGCTTGCCGACCACCTTCGACTTGTGCGCGCGCAACCGGTCGATGTCGATGGTCGGCGCGGCGAAGCTGATGCCGATGTCGCCGAAGTGCTTCACCTCGTCCATCACCGCTGCGACATGCAGCAGTGCCTTGGACGGGATGCAGCCGACGTTCAGGCAGACCCCGCCCAGCACCGGATAGCGCTCGACCAGCACCACCCGCTTGCCCAGGTCGGCCGCGCGGAACGCGGCGGAATAGCCGCCCGGGCCGGCACCCAGCACGAGGATGTCGCAGTCGAGGTCGGCCTTGCCGGTGAACGTTGCTGCTGCGGCCGGGGCAGCGGTCACTGCGCCTGCCGTCGCGGCGCCTGCCGTCGAGGCGGCTGCCGGCGCGGCCGCCGGTGCCGCGGTGGGCGCGGTCGGCTTCGCCGGCGCAGGCGCAAGCGAAGTCGCCGTCGCAGTCGCAGCCGCCGTCTCCTCGAGCAGCAGGATCAGGCTGCCTTCCGACACCTTGTCGCCCAGCTTCACTACGACTTCCCTGACCACGCCGGCCACCGGCGATGGAACATCCATCGTTGCCTTGTCCGATTCCAGCGAAACCAGCGGGTCTTCCGGCGCCACCGTATCCCCCGGCTTGACCAGGATGTCGATGATGGGCAGGTCCTTGAAGTCCCCGATGTCGGGAACTTTCACTTCGATCGCAGGGGGCATCGTGTCGGTCGTCTGGTTTCGTGCGGACACGAGCTTACCGCGATCTGCAGCCCCGGACAGGAATGGTCGCCGGCGCCGGGCAGCCGCTGCCGCCCCCCTGCTCCACGTTGGCGGCCGTTATGCTCTGCGCATGCACGACCTGCCTGGCACCCCGCGTCCGCCCGCGTCCGCCGAAAACCCTCCTGCAGCAACCCTCTCGCGCCGTCTGCAGCAGGCCTGGGGCGTCCTGCGCTCGCTCTGGATCTACCGCCTGCGCGACCGCGGCCGGCAGCGCGGGATGGACCTCCTGCACCGCCAGTTCCTGGCCACCGGCGATCTCGCCTTCGACATCGGCAGCCATGTCGGCGACCGTGTCGCCAGTTTCCGACGTCTCGGCTGCCGCGTGGTGGCGGTCGAACCGCAACCGATGCTGGTCCGCGTGCTGCACCGCCTGCACGGCGGCGACCCGCAGGTGACCATCGTCGATGCAGCAATCAGTGCCGGCGAAGGCCTGCTCGACCTGCACCTGAACCTGCGCAACCCGACGGTCGCCACCGGCTCGCGGGCGTTCATCGCCGCCGCGGACGGCGCGCCGCGCTGGGAGGGTCAGCGCTGGACCACGACGGTGACGGTGCCGGTAACCACGCTCGACGCGCTGATCGAACGGCACGGTGTCCCGGCCTTCGTGAAGATCGATGTCGAAGGCCTCGAACTGGACGTGCTGCAGGGGCTGACGCGGGCAATTCCGGCGCTGTCGTTCGAGTTCACCACGATCCAGCCGGATATCGCCCTGGCCTGCCTCGCGCGCTGCGCGCACCTGGGCGATTACCGGTTCAATGCGGCGGTTGGGGAAAGCCAGTCGCTGGTGCATCCGGACTGGCTGGACGCCGCCGCCATGCACGGCTGGCTGCAATCCCTGCCGGCCGAGACCAACTCGGGCGATGTCTATGCCCGATTGCAGCCCGACCGGCGCGACCCGCCCGCCCCGACCCGCTAGCTGCGTACCTGCCCGTCCCCGATAACCACCCACTTCTGGTTGGTCAGTCCTTCGAGGCCCACCGGCCCGCGCGCATGCAGCCGGTCGGTCGAGATGCCGATCTCGGCGCCGAGCCCGTACTCGAAGCCGTCGGCGAACCGGGTCGATGCGTTCACGATCACCGAACTGGAATCGACTTCGCGCAGGAAGCGTCGCGCGCGCGACAGGTCTTCGGTGACGATCGCATCGGTGTGCTGCGAACCGTAGCGGGCGATGTGCTCGATCGCCTGGTCGAGCCCGTCGACGATGCGCACCGCGAGGATCGCGTCGAGGTACTCGGCGTACCAGTCGTCCTCGGTCGCGGCGAGCATGCCGGGCACCAGCGCGCAGGCGGCTTCGTCACCGCGCAGTTCGATGCCCTTGTCGCGGTAGACCGCCGCCAGCCGCGGCAGAACCACGGCGGCGACGGGACGGTCGACCAGCAGGGTTTCCATCGTGTTGCAGGTGGACAGGCGCTGCGTCTTGGCGTTGTCGGCGATGCGCACCGCCTTGTCGAGGTCGGCCGCGGCGTCGATGTACACATGGCAGACGCCGTCGAGGTGCTTGATCACCGGCACCCGCGCCTCGGCCGAGATGCGCTCGATCAGGCCCTTGCCGCCACGGGGCACGATCACGTCGATGTATTCGGGCATCGTGATCATCTTCCCGACGGCGGCACGGTCGGTGGTGGACAGCACCTGCACCACCGCTTCCGGCAGGCCGGCCGCGCGCAGGCCCTCGTGCACGCAGGCGGCGATCGCCTGGTTCGAGTGCACCGCTTCCGAGCCGCCGCGCAAAACGGTCGCGTTGCCCGACTTCAGGCAAAGGGCGGCGGCCTCGACCGTCACGTTCGGTCGCGATTCGTAGATGATGCCGACCACGCCCAGCGGCACCCGCATGTGGCCGACCTGGATGCCGGACGGCCGATAGCGCAGCCCGGTGATCTCGCCGACCGGGTCAGGCAGCGCGGCCACTTCCGCCAGCCCCTGCGCCATCGTCGCGATCGTCTTCGGCGACAACGTGAGTCGATCGACCATCGGCGCATCGAGGCCGGCCGCGCGTGCCGCTTCCACGTCGCGCGCATTGGCGGCGAGCAGTGCATGCGACCCGCGGGTCAGCGCCTCGGCCGCGGCAAGCAGTGCGCGATTCTTGGTCGCGGTGTCGGCACGTGCGATCGCGCGTGCCGCGGCGCGCGCGGCCTTGCCGACCGAAACCATGTAGCTCTGTACGTCCATGACGGCTGCGCCCCGTCCGGGGCGGCGTGGCGTGAATAGGGGGTGGAAGTCTATCCGGTTTCCGGTGCGCGGCCGGCCTTGCGCCGGGGCGCGCCGGACAGCCCGAGGCACAGTGCCGCGACCAGTTGCCAGGCATCGCGCGTGCCGAGCCCCTTCGATGCACGGTCGATCTCGCTCACGGCGCGCAAGGCGCGCCGCGCGCGCCGACCGTCGATGCGCCCGACCGCCCGGCCGATCAGCCCCTCGCGGGCACCGAACGCGCCGGCTTCGCGCAGCGCAGCCTGCTTCTGGCGTCCGGCATCGAGCGCGTCATGCACGCCGACCAGCGCGCGCAGGTCGTGCGCCAGCGTCCAGGTGACCAGCGGCAGCGGCGAGCCCTCGGCACGCAGGCCATCGAGCATTCGTATCAGCTGCACCCGGTCGCCGTCGAGCATCGCGGCGCCCAGCGCACGCAGGTCGAAGCGGCTGACATCGAGCACCGATGCGCTGACCTGTTCGAACGACAGCTCCCCCGGCTCGAACGACAGCGCGAGCTTCTCGACTTCCTGGTTGGCTGCCGACAGGTTTCCTTCGACACGCTCGGACAGGAACTCGAGCGTCTCGCGCGCGGCGCGCTGGCCGTTCTTCGCCAGGCGCGCCGCGATCCAGTCGGGCAGGCGGTCGCGCGCCAATGGATCCGCGACCACCAGCACCCCCGCGGCATCGAGCGCCTTCAGCCAGGCCGCCTTCATGCCCGACCAGTCCAGGGCGGGCAGGCTGACCAGGGTCACCGTGTCCGGAGGCAGCCGCTTCGCGTACTCGGCGAGCGCCTGTCCACCCTCGCGTCCCGGCTTGCCGGTCGGGATACGCACCTCGACCAGGCGCCGCGACGCGAACAGTGACAGCGCGTCGCCGGCCGCGCGCAGGGCCTCCCAGCGGAATCCCGATTCGTTGGTGAGCACCGTGCGCTCGTCGTAGCCATCCTGCAGCGCCCGCGCGCGCAGCACGCCCATCGCCTCATGGCCGAGCAGCGGCTCGTTGGCCACCACCGTGTACAGCGGACCGAGCGCGCCCTTCAGCGACCTGGCGAGGTCGTCGGCACCGATGCGCATGGTGTCCTCAGGAAGCGGTGCGGCTGGCGGCCGCGAGACGGCGCATCAACTGCTGAACGGCATCGCTCTGCATGTCGCGCACGAGCAGGATCTCTTCCTGTTCCTTCGCCAGCACCTGCGAGTCGTTGAAGGTGATGTCCCGGCGCAGCACCACCTCTCCGGGCGCGATCAGCTCGCGGCCCTTGCCGTCGTGCACCCGGTAGGACACGCGATAGACCAGCTGGAACTCGCGCACCCTGCCGGCGCCCGACAGCGACAGGATGCGCCGCTCCTGCGACATGCCGACGATCTGCAGGATGGCCTGCGCGAGCTTCGGATCATCGACGAGGCGCACGTTGCGGTTGGCGGCGATGTTGCGCCGGAGCTCGACCGCGAACGAACTGTTCTCGGCGCCCTGCAGCGCCATCGTCTCGAACGGGATGTTCGCCGAGCCGCGCAGCCGGAATCCGCAGCCGCCCGCGATACCGGCGACGGTGAACAGGGCGGCGCGCTGGAGCAGGGTGCGTCGGGGAATCGAAACGGTCATCGCGGCCTCCGGGCGTGGCATCTACTGTAGCGCGAATGCAGGGATCGCCACCGTCAGACGACGATGTTGACCAGACGCCCCGGGACCACGACCACGCGCTTCGCGGGCTTTCCGTCCAGCGCGCGCAGCGCCGCCTCGTTCGCCAGCGCGAGCTGCTCGATCGCGGCCTTGTCGGCGGACGCCGGCACGCGCACGCTGCCGCGCAGCTTGCCGTTGACCTGCAGCACCAGCTCGACCTCGTCCTGGACCAGCGCGGCTTCGACCGGCTCCGGCCAGGGGGCGTCCAGCACCGCCTGGCCGGCCTCGGTGGCGAGGCCGAGCTCGGTCCACAGTCCGTGCGCGAGGTGGGGCGTGATCGGCGACAGCAGGCGAACCAGGATCGACAGCGCCTCCTCGACCACTTCCGCCACCAGCGCGGCAGGCAGCGCGCCACCGGACGGCGCCTTCTCGATCGCATTGAGCATCTTCATCGCCGCCGAGGCGACGGTGTTGAACTGGAACTTGCCGAAGTCGAAGTTCGCCTGCTTCAGGACCAGGTGCACTTCGCGTCGAAGGGTGGCGAGTTCCGGTGGCAGCGGCGTGCCGTCCAGCGAGCGCAGCGCAGGCAGGTTCGGCTTCATCTCGGTCGCGAACCGATGGCCGAACGCCCACACCCGGCGCAGGAAGCGGAAGGCGCCCTCGACGCTGGAGTCGCTCCACTCGAGCGTCTGCTCGGGCGGGCTGGCGAACATCATGTAGAAGCGCGCGGTGTCGGCGCCGTAGGTCTCGATCAGCGACTGCGGATCGACCCCGTTGCGCTTGGACTTCGACATCGTGCCGATGCCGTCGTAGCTTACCGGCTGGCCGTCGGCGACCGACTTCGCGCCGGTGACCTTGCCCGCGGCATCGAGCGCGAGCTCGACCTCTTCCGGCGCGAAATACTGGATGCCGCCCTTGTCGGTGCGCCGGGTGAAGATGTGGTTGAGCACCATGCCCTGGGTGAGCAGGTTGGCGAACGGCTCGTCATACGTGACAAGGCCGAGGTCGCGCATCACCTTGGTCCAGAAGCGCGAATAGAGCAGGTGCAGGATGGCGTGCTCGATGCCGCCGATGTACTGGTCGACCGGCATCCAGTAGGCGGCGCGTTCGTCGACCATCTTCGCGGCACCCGGCGAGGCGAACCGCGCGTAGTACCAGGACGAGTCGACGAAGGTGTCCATCGTGTCGGTCTCGCGCTTCGCGGCGGCACCGCACTTCGGGCAGGCGCAGTCGACGAAGTCGGCGCGTTTCGCCAGCGGGTTGCCGCTGCCGTCGGGGACGCAGTCTTCCGGCAGCACCACCGGCAACTGATCGTCGGGCACCGGCACGTCGCCGCAGGCCGGGCAATGGATGATCGGGATCGGGCAGCCCCAGTAGCGCTGGCGCGACACGCCCCAGTCGCGCAGGCGCCACTGCACCTGCTTGTCGCCGAGCCCCTTCGCCTTCAGGTCGGCGGCGATCGCATCGACTGCCTGCAGGTAACCCAGCCCGTCGTAGCGCCCGGAGTGAACACAGGTGCCCTGCTCCTTGTCGGCATACCACTCCTGCCAGGCATCCAGCGAGAAGTCCTTGCCCGCCACCGACACCACCTGCCGGATGTCGATGCCATACTTCTTCGCGAATGCGAAGTCCCGCTCGTCATGGGCCGGCACGCCCATCACCGCACCATCGCCGTAGGTCATCAGCACGTAGTTGCCGACCCAGACCTCGACCCGGGCACCGGTCAGCGGATGGCTGACGAACAGCCCGGTGGGCATGCCCTTCTTCTCCATCGTGGCCATGTCGGCTTCCATCACCGAGCCGT
>JBIITW010000007.1:0-52405 GCA_044340265.1 Burkholderiales bacterium
CCGGTGGCCCGGCGCCGCGCGATGCAGGAGGAAATGATGGCGATTCTGGTGACCGGCGGCAGCGGCTATGTGGGCTTGAACGTGGTGGAGGCACTGGCGCGCGCGGGCCGCGAGGTGGTGTCGTTCGACATCACGCTGCCGCCGCCGGTGGCTGCAGTGGAGCTGTCTTCGCTGCCGGGACGGGTGCACCCGGTCGACGGCGACCTGATGGATGCCGGTGCGCTCGACCGCGCATTCCGTGCCGCGCCGATCGAGGCGGTGATCCATACCGCAGCGGTGACCTCCGGCCCGGCACGCGAGGCGGTCGAGCCGCAGCGGATATTCCAGGTCAACGTCCTCGGTACCATCGGCGTGCTGGAAGCCGCACGGCGAGCTTCAGTGCGGCGGGTGGTGATCACCAGCTCCGGGGCGGCGTACGGCGAATCGCTGTATCGGCCGGGGCTGATGCAGGAAGATGCCACGCCGGTGCTGCCGACGACCCTTTACGCGACCACCAAGTACGCGGCCGAACGCACCGCGCGCCGGCTGGCCGAGCTGTGGCAGATGGAAGTCGCCTGCACCCGGCTGGGCACGTTGATCGGCCCATGGGAGCGTGACGGCGCCTCGCATGCCCAGGGCGTGCGCGACAATTTCGGCCCGCATTCCCAGCTCGCCCGCATCGCGGTGGCCGGCGGCGAAGCGGTGCTGCCGGCCGATGAATGCACCCGCGACTGGGTATACAGCCCGGATGTCGGCCGCGCGCTGGTGATGCTCGCCGACGCGCCGACACTGGCGCACGGCGTCTACAACCTGAGCGCCGGCATCGACTGGACCGGCGACATCGCGGCCTGGTGCGAGGTGCTGGCCGCGCGCTTCCCCGCCTTTCGCCATCGCGTCGCACGGCCCGGAGAGACGCCGAACATTCACTACACCGATCGAGCGCGAAGCCTCATGTCGGTGCAGCGTCTCGAGTCGGACCACGGCTTCGTGGCCACCCGTGATCGTGCGGCGATCCACCGTTCCTTCGCCGACTGGGTGGAGCGGGTCGGGCGCGCCTGGCACGCGGGCTGAACCGGTCGCGGTGTTCCGCGGTCAATCCGGGGCTGCGCCGGAGGCCTTGATCACTTCCGCCCACTTGCGGTTCTCGCTGCGGATGAAGTCGACATAGGCCTTCGGCCCGAGGAAGGTCGCATTGCCGCCCACGCCGGCGAAGCGTTCCTGCACGTCGGGCATCGCCACCACGCGCGCATTTTCCTTCGCCAGGCGCTCGACTACCGCGGCCGGCATGCCGGCCGGGCCGGAGATGCCGGTCCAGATGCTGCCTTCGACCGTCGGATAGCCGGCCTCGGCCATCGTCGGCACGTCGGGAAACAGCGCTGCGCGCTTGTCCGACAGCGCCGCGATCACGCGCAGGCGCCCCGCCTTGACCTGGCTGATCAGCGACGGCAGGCTGTCGAACATCACCTGCACCTGGCCGCTGGCGATGTCGGTCACCGCGGCGGCGGCGCCCTTGTAGGGGACATGGGTCATCGGCGCGCCGGTGGCCAGCTTGAACTGTTCGCCCATCAACTGCGGGCCGCTGCCGTTGCCCGCCGATGCAAACAGGAAGCCACCCGGCTTCGCGCGCGCAAGCGCGATGAAATCCTTGACCGTCTTTGCCGGGAGGTCGGCGTTGATCGCCATCAGGGCCGGCAGCACCGCGACCAGCGAGATGTGGGTGAAGTCGCGGAACGCGTCATATGGCAGCTTGCGGTACAGGACGGGCGCCACGCCATGCGAGGTGCTCGAGGACAGCATCAGCGTGTGGCCGTCCGGGATCGCCCTCGATACCAGTTCCGAGGCGGGGATGCCGCCGGCACCGGGGCGGTTCTCGACCAGCACCTGCTGTGCGAGCGATTCGGTGAGCTTCGAGCTCATGACGCGGGCGGTGAAGTCGAGCGCTCCACCCGGCGGTACATGCACGACCAGGCGCAGGGGACGTTCAGGCCAGGCGGGCTGTGCAGCCGCCTGCTGCGCAAGCATGCCGGCACAGGCGACACCTGCGGCCATGAGGCCGACCGCGCCAGGCCAGGTGTGTACGACGCGTGCACTGCAAATGCAGCGGGGCCGGGGCCCCGGCGATACCTTCGTACGTCCCATCGTGCGTCTCCTCTGCCGGTGCGGGTTGGCGTTCCTCCTCAGGCCTTCAAGCCCGGCGACACCAGCCTGCGCAGCATCGGTGCGATGAACGGGATCGAAAGCGCGAGTGTGCTCGCGGCAAGCAGCACGATGCAGATCGGACTGCGCACGAAGACGCCCGGGTCCGCGCCGGAAATCGTCATCGCCTGCCGGAACGACTGCTCCATCATGCCACCGAGCACGAGCGAGAGCACGAGCGGAGCCACCGGGATCGCCAGCTTGCGGAACACGTAGCCGATCACGCCGAAGCCAAGCGCCAGGTAGAGTTCGAAGATGTTGCCATTGACCGCGAAGATGCCGATCGCCGAGATCGACACCACCATCGGCAGCAGCAGCCCGATCGGGATGTAGAGCAGGCGCACGAACACGCCGACCAGTGGCAGGTTGAGGATCAGCAGCACGAGGTTGCCGATATACATGCTGGCGATCAGTCCCCAGACCAGGTCAGGGCGCTTCTCGAACAGCAGCGGCCCCGGCTGCAGCCCGTACATGATGAAGGCGGCCAGCAGCACGGCGGTCGAGCCCGAGCCGGGCACCCCCAGCGTGAGCAGCGGCACCATCGCGCCACCGGTAGATGCATTGTTCGCCGCCTCGGGGCCCGCCACGCCCTCGATCATGCCGGTCCCGAACTTCGCCTTGTCGCGCGACAGCATGCGCTCGACGCTGTACGACAGGATGGTGGCGATGGTGGCGCCGGCGCCCGGCAGCACGCCCTTGAAGAAGCCGATGCCGGTGCCGCGCACGATCGGCATCATCGACCGCCGCCATTCGTCGCGGGTCAGCCAGAGGCTGCCGGACAGCCGGATGATCTCCGAGCGTCCCTTGAGCAGGTCTTCCAGGCCGATGAACACCTCGGCGATCGCGAACAGTCCGACCACGACGACGATGAAGCCGATGCCGTCCTGGAGTTCGGGCATGTCGAAGGTGAATCGCTGCTGCCCGCTCTGCAGGTCGATGCCGATGGTCGCGAACATCAGGCCGAGGAACATCGACAGCAGGCCCTTGGCCAGCGACGATCCGGTCAGTGCAGCCACCGAAGTCATCGCGAACAGCATCAGCGTGAAGTACTCGGCAGGCCCGAACCTCAGCGCGAAGCCTGCGAGTGGCACCGCCAGCAGCGACAGCAGCACCACGGAGGCGGTGCCTGCGATGAAGGAGGCGATCGCCGAGATCGCGAGGGCTGCGCCCGCGCGGCCGCTGCGTGCCATCGCGTAGCCGTCGAGCGCGGTCATCACCGACGACGATTCGCCCGGGGTGTTGATCAGGATCGAGGTGGTCGACCCGCCGTACATCGCGCCGTAGTAGATGCCGCACAGCATGATCAGCGAGGAGGTCGGCTCGATGCCGTAGGTGATCGGCAGCAGGAGCGCGATCGCGGCGGCCGGGCCTATGCCGGGCAGCACGCCGATGACCGTGCCGAGCAGGCAGCCCAGGAAGACATAGGCCAGGTTGAGCGGCTGGGTCGCGACCGAGAAACCGTTGAGCAGGTGATCGAATGCGTCCAAGGGTGGCGTCTTTTTCGCGTCAGAAGGGCAGGATGCCCTGTGGCAACCGCACCGACAGCACGCGGGTGAACAGCAGCCAGGCGCCGATGGTGAAGCCGGCCGCCGTGCAGAGGTTGGTGAGCCTGTGGCCGGCGTTGAACACCGACATCAGCGCGAACAGGAAGGCCGCCGTGGACAGCAGGAAACCGATGCGTTCGAACACGAAGAAGTAGAGCCCGGTCCAGGCAGTGATGCCGGCGACCATAAGCGTCGAGTGCAGGTCGAACGGCAGGTTGCCTTCCAGCAGCACGGGTGTCCGGCCATCGCCCGTGCGCCAGAGGTCAACCACCATCAGCAACGCGCACAGGAACAGCCCGCCGCTGACGAGGATCGGGAAGATCTGCGGGCCGAGCGGATCGGCGAGTTCCGGGTGGGGCAGTGCCAGCGTCGCGCGCAGGTAAGCTGCGGCCGTCGCCAGCGTGGCGAGCAGCATCAGGATCGCAGGCAGCCGGCGCGGTGCCGGCGCGGAAGGCGTGTTCATCGGAAAAGCGGCGGCCGGGCGGGTGTCGGGCAGTGCCGCCGCCCGCCACGGGCGCCATGCATCACTGGCCGGCCTTCAGTGCACCGAGGTCGGACATGATGCCGCGTGCTTCCTCATGTTCCTTCTTGAGGAAGGCTGCCGTTTCGCGCGACGGCATGAAGCCGTACTCCCAGCCGTTCTCCGCGACGAACTTCTTCCACTCCGGTGTCTTCATGGTGCGTGCGAACACGTCGTCCCAGAAATCGATCTGCGGCTGGGTCATCGCGCGCGGCCCGAGGAACACGTACCAGCTGTCCTGGATCACGTCGAAACCCATCTCGCGGAACGTCGGCACGTCTGGCATGCTCGCGGCCCGCTTGGGCGACGAGATGCCCAGGATGCGCATCCTGCCGGCCTGCATGTGCGGCACGGCATTGTTCGACGCGTTGACCATCGCATCGATGTGTCCGCCCAGCACGTTGGTGGCGGCCTCGGCACCGCCGCCGAAGGTGACCATGCGCAGCTTGCGCGGGTCTGCGCCGACCGCACGGGCCAGCATCGCGACGACGAAGTGGTTGGTGCTGGCCAGCGTGCTGCCAGGGGAGATGGTCAGCGATGACGGATCCTTGCGCAGGCGATCGGCGAAATCCTTCAGCGTCTTGATCGGCGATTCGGTACGCACCGCCAGGGACACCGGCTCGGTACCGATGTAGGGCAGGACAGTGAGGTCGTTGTAGGTGAGGTTGGTGCGGCCGGCGAGCTGGTTGGTCAGGATGCCGGCCTGTGCGATGGCGATGTAATGGGCATCGCCAGTTTTCTGGCTGACATACGTATAGGCGAGCGTCCCGCCACCGCCGACCCGGTTGGTCACCACCGCATCGACGATCTTGTTGTCCGCCCAGATCTTCTGCAGCGCGCGTGCGGCCTTGTCGTTGCCGCCCCCGGGGGCGGCGAGTACCACCAGCTCCACCGTCCGGCTGGGTTTCCATGCCTGCGCCTGCACCGGACCCGTCGCCAGCGCGAGGCCGAGCAACGTGCCTGCCGCCAGCGCGGCCATGCGGTTCATTGCGCGGGGCACTCGCCGCAGGGCCTCGGGTATCGCCCCCATCGGGTGTCGTGACATGCAGGAATCAGGTTGCATTGCGCCGCTCCGTCGTTCTGGGAAAAGGGTGTCCGACATGGCCGGACCGCGGATTCTGCAAGCAATCGGCATACCACTGCAATCCCGGAGGTGTGCAATTCGTACCGACCGGGTCATCCGGTCGTGTCGGTTGCACCTGCTGCAGGTGCAACCGGTCTGTCGCGCTCGATCATGCCGTCGCGCAGTTCGATCACACGGTCGCAGCGAGCCGCCAGTCGCGGATCGTGGGTGACGATGATGAACGCGCATCCTCGCTCGCGGTTGAAGCGGCGCAGCAGTGCGAACGCCTCGTCGGCGCTGTGGGTATCCAGGTTGCCGGTCGGTTCGTCGGCGAGGACGAGGTCGGGTGCCAGGGCCAGCGCGCGAGCGATGGCGACCCGCTGTTGCATTCCACCGGACAATTCGCCTGGCCGTTTGTCGATGGCGCTTGACAGCCCGACCGCCGCCAGCAATTCGCGCGCGCCAGCGCGGATGGCCGGCGTGAAGGCGCCGTCGCGCATCAGTCCGGGCAGCATCACGTTCTCGAGCGCGCTGAACTCGGGCAGCAGGTGGTGGAACTGGAACACGAAACCGAGCGTGTCCAGCCGGGCACGCGTGCGATCGTCGTCGCTGGCCGAGCCGGTGGGCATGCCGTTCAGCCGGTACTCGCCTTCGCTGGGCCGGTCGAGCAGGCCGAGCAGGTTGAGCAGCGTGCTCTTGCCGGAACCGGACGGGCCGATCAGCGAGGTGAACTCGCCCGCCTTGATCGTGAGGTCGATGCCGCGCAGAACCTGTGCTTCGTTCGGCAGGCCTTCGTTGAAGCGCTTGCCCACGCCGGCGAGCGAGACGATGGGGTCGCGCATCGACGCCGACCCTGACCCTGACCCCGCCCCTGGCCGCAGCGCACTCACATCCGTATCGCCTGTGCCGGATCGAGGCGCGCCGCGCGGCGCGCCGGCAGCGCGGCCGAGATCACCCCCAATGCCATCGAGCCGAGCGTCGTGTAGAAGTAGAGCGCGAAGTCGAGGTGCGCGCTGAACAGCCGCGTGCCATCGGCCGAGGTCAGCACGCCGCTCATGAACCGCGCCAGCGCATAGCCGAGTGCACAGCCGAGCACCGCGCCGATCAGCCCGATGATCGCGCCCTGGACGAGGAACACGCGCAGCACGCGTCCGCGTGACGTGCCCATCGCGCGCAGGATGCCGATCTCGCGCGTCTTCTGCACCACGGCCACCATCAGCACGCTGGCCACGCCGATCGCCACCACCAGGCCGAAGGTGAAGCGGATCATGCGCGTCATCAGTGTCTGGTTCGACAGTGCGACCATCAGTTGCTGGTTGGTGCGTATCCAGCTTTCCACCAGGTGCGGGATCGTCCGCGAGAGGTCGGCGGCCACGCGCTGCGCGTCCCACAGGTCGTCCACCGTGATCTCGATGCTGGTCACGCCGCCGGGCAGCGCGTGCAGCGCCTGGGCAGCAGCCAGGCCGACGAAGGCATAGAGCTGGTTCAGGTTCTTCGCGCCGAGATCGAACACGCCGCGCACCCGGTAGGTGTCGCCGCTGGACGTCGGGGTGGACAGGCGCACCGTGTCGCCGACGCCGACGCCGAGGTCTTCCGCGAGGTCGCGCCCGAGCAGCACGTCACCCGGGCCGACCTGCAGGGTGCCGGCAATGAGCTTCCTGTCGAGCCGGGTGACCGCCGCATAGGGTTCGGCGACGATGCCGACGATGCTGAGCGACTTGTTCGAATCGCCGCGGGTGACCAGGCCTGGCCCGGCCACCAGTGGCGAGATCGCGCGCACGTCCGGGTTCTCGCGCAAGCGGGCGACCGTGGCCTGCCACTGGTCGATCGAGCGCAGGCGCTGGCCGCGCGGCTGCACCTCTGACAGCACGATCGGCGCATCGGGCTGCGCGCTGCCGTCCTCGGCGCGCGGACGCAGTGGCCGCGCGAACTCCTCCAGCGGCTTGATCGTGACATGCGGCTGCACGCCGAGGGTGCGCTGGACGATGTCGCGCTGCAGGTCGACCAGGAAGCCGGTGATGAACACGATGAAGGCGATGCCCAGCGACGCGCCGACGATGATCAGTGCCGTCTGCAGCCCGCCTTCGCGCAGGAATCGCCAGGCGATGATCCATTCGAAGCGCATCAACCCGCGTCCCGCGCGCCGGTCACCGTACGCGCGCCCGCGAACCGTCCGCCAGGCCACGCGTGAGCACCACGATGTCGCCGGCCTCAAGCCCCGACAGCACCTCGACGTTCGCGCCGCCGCGGATGCCGAGTGTCACCGGCACCGACGCGAGGCGTCCGTCCTGAAGCCGTTGCACATGGGCCCGGCCATCCGTCTCGCGCACCGCGGCAGCCGGGACCACGCGCGCGCTGTTCTTGCGCGCGACCTCGATGTCGATCGAGACGGTCATGTCGGCACGCAGGTAGGGTGGCGGTGCCGCGACCCTGAAACGTCCCTCGACCGAGCCGCGCGAGGTATCCACGCCCGGGCTGACGTAATAAAGCACGGCGTCGAACCGATCGCCGGGGAAGGCGTCGCTGGAGGCGATCGCCTTGCTGCCTTCGCGCAGGTAGGGCAGGTTCTTCTCGTCGATCTGCGCGGTGAGTCGCGTCTCGCCGAGCGATGCGATCACCAGCAGGCGCTTGGCCGAGGTGACGATGTCGCCCGGTTCCACGCTGCGTACCAGTACCTGGCCGGGAACCGAGGCGCGGATCACGGTCTGCGCCAGGCGCGCCTCGGCCAGTTCACGCGCGGCGGTGGCCTCGCGCAGCCGGACGGTCGCATCGCGTGCGGCGACGCCGGTGCTGCCCTGCGCGCGCCGCTGGGTGCGCGCCGATTCGAGCTGGCTGCGCGCGATCGCGACCTGCCGCTCGACCTCGTCGAGGCGGGCATCGCTGATGAAGCCCTTGTCGCGCAGCGCGCGCTGGCGCTGGTAGTCCGCCTCCGTGAATCGCAGCTGCGCCTCGGCCTGCGCCAGCGCGTCGGCCGACTGCGGCAGCGCCAGTTCGCCGACGCTGGCGATGCGGGTGCGCGCGGTGGATTCCGCCGCCTGGGCCTGCGCGACGCCGGCGCGCAGCTCCAGCGGGTCCAGCTCGATCAGTGGTTGCCCGGCCTCGACCCTGTCGCCCTCGGTCACCCGCACCTGTGCGACCCGGCCGGTGATCACCGAACCGATCTCGATGCGGTTGGGCGCCTGCACACGGCCGCTGACCACGATGGCGTGCACGATCGGCGCGTCCGCGACACGGGCCACCTCGACCGCCGGTCCGCGCCATTTCATCCAGCCCGCGCCGGCTGCGATTGCGACCAGCAGCAGCGCGCCGATTGCCCGGGTCCGCCAGCGAGTCGTGCTCATCGTCCGGGCGGTCTCACAACAGGCGCGACAGGTCGCGGGCGCCGAGGCCGGGCAGCGCGAGGTCGCAGCCGCGCGCGATCGTCATCACCTTGAACAGTTCGCCCATTTCGGCCGGCGAAAGCAGTCGCTGCGCAGCGGCCGCCTGAGGCAGGTAACGGCCCGGCTGGTCGGCCGGTGTCCGGCCAAGCAGCCCGGCGATGCCCGCGTCCAGGAGGAAATGAGCCTGGGTGGTGTAGCCGGCGAGATGGCCGCCGGCGCCGACGGCGGCCTCGGCGACTGCAGTGAAATCCACATGGGCGGTAATGTCCTGCAAACCGGGCAGGAAGAACGGATCGGTGTGGGCATGTTGCCGATAGTGGCACATCAGGGTGCCCTGCCGCCGTTGCGGGTGGTAGAACTCGGCGCGGCCGAAGCCGTAGTCGATGAACAGGGCGATCCCGGTGTCGATCCGTTCGACCAGTGAAGCCGCAAGGGCGGCGGCGGAAGGCGCGACTTCCGACAGGTAACCGTCCGCGCCGGCCGGCAGCGGCAGCCGCGAGACGGCCGCCAGCAACCCGGCGTCGACGATCGGCCGATCCGTCCAGGCAAACGCGGCACCCGCGGTGGGGTCGCCGGGAGCCCGGGCGACGCAGCGTTCCATCGGGCCATCGGGCGTCCAGTGCACCAGGTGCACCGGCACCACGTCCAGCACCTCGTTGGCGACGATCGCGCCGGTCACCGAATCCGGCAGCGCATCGAGCCAGCAGACGCGCTCGATCAGCGCCGGATGGCGGGCGGCGATCGCATCGCGCTGGCGCACCCGCAGTTCGCCGCTCAGTTCGAGGATGAGGTATCGGGCGGGCAGGGCGTCGAGTTCCCGCAGCGCGTCCAGCAGGTCGCAGGCGAGGCGTCCGGTGCCTGCGCCGAGTTCCAGCAATTCCCGGCCGGGGTCCCGCAGCACCGGCGCCAGCGTGCGGGCGAGCGTGTGGCCGAACAGCGGTGTCAGCTCGGGTGCGGTCGTGAAATCGCCGTCCGCCCCGAACTTGCGCGCACCACCGGTGTAGTAGCCCAGCCCTGGTTCATAGAGCGCGTGTTCCATGAACCGCGAAAAGTCGATCGCGCCACCGGCATCGTCGATCGCGCGATGGATGCGCGCGATCAGCGCAAGGCTGGCGGCGCTGGCATCTGGCCCCGGTTCGGGCAGCGCCGAGAGCGGGCGAAGTGTGGATTGCATCGGCTGTGAAGGTAGGGTGCGCGCGGGGGCGGTTGCAGGAAGCCGGGGGACAAGGTTTCCCGGGGATCGTGGCAGGGCCGGCCGCGAGGTAATATGTCGATTGAACTACGGGAGCGTGCAGCGGTGCAAGGACAGGTCGTGCTGATCACTGGTGGAGCAAAACGGGTGGGGGCGGCCATCTGCCGCAGCCTGCATGCTGCCGGTGCCAGCCTGATGGTCCACTATCGCAGTTCGACGAAGGAAGCGCACGTCCTGCAGGACGAACTGAACGCGATCAGGCCCGATTCCGTGGCGCTGACGCGGGCCGACATCCTCAAGCTGTCCAGCCTGCCGTCGCTGGTCAACGACACCGTCGAGCGCTTCGGCAAGCTCGACGTGCTGATCAACAACGCGTCCAGCTTCTACGCATCGCCGGTCGGCGAGATCACCGAACAGGTCTGGGACGACCTGATGGGCACCAACCTGAAGGCGCCGCTGTTCCTGTCCCAGGCCGCGGCGCCGCACCTGCGGCGGTCGCACGGCTGCATCGTCAACATCGTCGACATCCATGCCGAGCGGCCGCTGAAGAACTACCTGGTCTACAACGCGGCCAAGGGTGGACTGGTCACGCTGACCCGGTCGCTCGCGCGTGAACTCGGCCCGGAAGTGCGGGTCAACGCGGTCGCGCCCGGGGCGATCATGTGGCCGGAAGACGGTGAGTGGCAGGACGAGGTGTCGCGCCAGCGCATCATCAGTTCCAGCCTCCTGAAGCGCGTCGGCGAGCCCGAGGACATCGCGCGCGCGGTGAACTTCCTGGTCAACGACGCGCCGTACATCACCGGCCAGATCCTCGCGGTCGATGGCGGCCGCAACGTGCATATCTGAACATGAAGATGTCCGGCATCCCGTTCGGCACGACCGACTGGAACACGGTCGAGCGCACCGAGCATGACGGTACGACCGGCACCGCCTACTGGCGCACGCGCGAGTTCGGCGGCATCCGGGTGCGCGTGGTCGAGTATTCGCCCGGCTACATGGCCGACCACTGGTGCCGCAAGGGTCACATCCTGTTCTGCATCGCCGGCCAGCTCGACACCGAGCTGGAAGATGGCCGGACCTTCACGTTGAAGCCGGGCATGAGCTACCAGGTGGCCGACGGCGCCGAAGCGCACCGCTCGTCCACCGACACCGGTGCCACGCTCTACATCGTCGACTGACCATGAACGCACCCGACCCGAAACTGCTGGAACGCCAGCGGCGCGAAGCGATCAAGCTCGAGAAGCGACTGTGCCGGCTCACCGGGCAGGCGATCGGCGACTTCGGCATGATCGAAGCGGGCGACCGGGTGATGGTCTGCCTGTCCGGCGGCAAGGACAGCTACGGCCTGCTCGACATCCTGATGAAGCTGCGCGAGCGCGCGCCGATCGACTTCGAGATCATCGCGGTCAACCTCGATCAGCGGCACCCCGGCTTCCCGGAACACATCCTGCCCGACTACCTGACCGCGCTGGGCGTGCCGTTCCGCATCGAGGTGCAGGACACCTATTCCATCGTCAAGCGGGTGATTCCCGAGGGCAAGACGATGTGTTCGCTCTGCTCGCGGCTGCGGCGTGGGGTTCTTTATCGGGTGGCGTCCGAACTCGGCGCGACGAAGATCGCGCTCGGCCACCATCGCGACGACATCCTCGAGACGTTCTTCCTCAACCTGTTCTTCGGCGGCAAGCTGAAGTCGATGCCGCCGAAGCTGGTGTCCGACGACGGGCGGCATGTGGTGATCCGGCCGCTGGCCTATGCAGCCGAGGATGACCTCGAAGCCTATGCGCAGTTGCGCGAGTTCCCGATCATTCCCTGCGACCTGTGCGGCTCGCAGGAGACCCTGCAGCGCAAGCAGGTCAAGGCGATGCTGCGGGAATGGGACAAGCGCAACCCGGGGCGCGTCGAGACCATCTTCCGCAGCCTGATGAACGTGGTGCCGTCGCACCTGCTCGACCGGGGGCTGTTCGACTTCGCGGCGGTGGCGGCGACCGGCGAGGCGCCCGATTCAGGCGACCAGGCGTTCGACGTCGACAGCGAACTCGAGCGGGCGATCGACTCCTCGGTCCAGCAGGATGCCGCACCAGTATCTGCACGGTTCCCGATTGCCGTAGCGGCGGAGCGGGCCGAGCGAGACTGAGTGGGGTCAGGTCTTGGACTGAGTGGGGTCAGGTCTTGAGTTTTGCATCGGCGTGAGTGAGTGGGGGTCAGGTCTTGAGTTTTGCATCGGCGTGCAAAATTCAAGACCTGACCCCCTTCCGACCCCCTTCCGCTCTTCAGCCTCCAGGTTGCGCCCGGCGTCGTGCCTGAGGGTGCCGCGCCTGCGCGACAGGATGTGTGAAGGGCAAGGGAGTCTGTCCGCTTGGGACCGGTCTTGTACGGAGCGTTCGGAACGCGCGCAGTCAACTTGTCAAATTTCTTTTGACGAACTACACTTGCGGCCATGGTCAACGATCGTTCAAACGTTCCGGCGGCTGCGGCTGCCGAGAACTGCGCGTCCCGCCTGGTGGCCCTGTTCGGCAGTCAGGCTGAAGTCGCTCGTCAGTTGCAACTCGACCGTGCGGTGGTCAGCCACTGGATGAAGGTCGGCTATGTACCTGCCCGCTGGGGCACCGAGATCGAACTGGCGACCGACGGTCGCATCACCGCCTCCGAGGTTGTGGCTGAAGCGAGCAGCCGCAAGCCGATAAAGCTGAAATCTCGCCCCGACGGCGAAGGTCCGTTCGGGTCCACCCTCCAAGGGAGTGACACGATGAGTCTGCAGTTCGCACCGTCCAAGCGCATCACCTCTTTCCACCCGCCGCAGCGCACGCTGATGGGGCCCGGCCCGACCGAGATCCATCCGCGCGTGCTGACCACCATGAGCCAGCCTGCGATCGGCTACCTCGATCCGGTGTTCGTCGAGATGATGGAAGAGTTGAAGTCGCTCCTGCGCTACGTCTACCAGACGAAGAATGCGCTGACCTTCCCGGTGTCCGGTCCCGGCTCGGTCGGCATGGAATACTGTTTCGTGAACATGGTCGCCCCGGGCGACAAGGTCATCGTGTGCCGCAACGGCGTGTTCGGCGGCCGCATGATCGAGAACGTCGAGCGCTGCGGCGGCATCCCGATCGTGGTCGAGGACGACTGGGGTTCGCCGGTCAGCCCCGAGAAGCTGGAAGACGCGCTGAAGGCCAACCGCGATGCGCGCATCGTCGCCTTCGTGCATGCCGAGACCTCCACCGGCGCCCGCTCGGATGCGAAGACGCTGGTCGAGATCGCGCACAAGTACGATGCGCTGACCATCGTCGATGCGGTTACTTCCCTGGCCGGCGTGCCGGTGCTGGTCGACGAGTGGGGCATCGATGCGATCTACTCCGCCAGCCAGAAATGCCTGTCGTGCACGCCCGGACTGTCGCCGGTGTCGTTCAACGAGCGCGTGGTCGAGCATGTGAAGGCGCGCAAGGACAAGATCCACAGCTGGTTCATGGACATGAACCTGCTGCTCAGCTACTGGAACGGCGGCGGCGGCGGCACCGCCGGCGCGCCGGTGCGCACCTACCACCATACGGCACCGACCAATTCGCTGTTCGCGCTGCATGAGGCGCTGGTGCTGATCCGCGAGGAAGGCCTGGAGAACTGCTGGGCGCGCGCGCATCGCCACCATGTGGCGTTGAAGGCTGGCCTGGAATCGATGGAACTGCAATTCCTGGTCAAGCCGGAGTACCAGCTGCCGCAGATGAACGCGGTGCTCTGCCCGGCCGGCATCGACGAGGCGAAGGTGCGCCGCGAGCTGCTGAACGAGTACAACATCGAGATCGGCGCCGGCCTGGGCCCGCTGGCCGGCAAGATCTGGCGCATCGGCCTGATGGGCTATTCCTGCCGCACCGAGAACGTGATGCTCTGCCTGTCGGCGCTCGACCAGGCGATGTCCGACCAGGGTGCGAAGATCCATGTCGGCGAGGCCCAGGGCGCCGCGCACGCCGCATATGCGACGTTGCATGCGAGCATTGCCCAGCAGAAGAAGGATCGCGCGAAGGTCGCTCGCGCAGCCTGAGCGCCCGGGGTCGTACCGGAGCATGCGGGGGCTCGCTGTCGGCGGGCCCTTCGCGTTTCCGGGAGGGGCTGCACGTCCCGCCTCCCGGGGACTACCCGTCGGACCCGGTCGGCGCTACTCTTGGGGGGTAGCTCCCGATCGCCTTTCCCGACCCGGCAACCCGGGCTCGCAGGGGGTGCCCTGCCGGCGGCCCCGCCCGAGGATGTATGCAACGACGTGAATGACGATTTGACCCAGACCCGAGACCCTGGCGTTCAGCACAGGGAAATGGATGTCGCAGTACTGTTCGCCGACGTCGCGGGCAGCACGCGCCTGTACGAACTGTTCGGCGACCAGCGCGCGAAGAAGCTGATCGACGCCTGCCTGCGCTGCATGCGCGAGGCCGCGGTCGACTCCCGCGGGCGCGTGGTCAAGATCATCGGCGACGAGATCATGTGCGTGTTCCCGGACGCCGAGCATGCCTACCTCGCCGCCACCGAGATGCAGATCCGGGTGGGCGAACTGGCGAACCAGCCGGTGCCCGATTCGCAGATGCAGCCCAGCGCCAATTCACGGGCGATCCGCGTCGGTTTCCATGCCGGGGCCGTGATCGAGGAGAACGGCGACCTGTTCGGCGACACGGTCAACGTCGCCTCGCGCATGACCGCGATCGCCAAGGCCAACCAGATCATGACCACCGGTGCGACGGTTGCCCGGCTGCCCGACCTGCTGCGGGTCTCGACGCGCGAGATCGCTGCGCTTGCAGTCAAGGGCAAGGGCGAGGCGATCTCCGTGTTCGAAGTGATCTGGCAGGCAAGCGAAGACCTGACCATGGCGATCACCATGCAGCCGAACGCCGGCAGCATCTCGATGAGCATCCCGCGCTCGCTGCGGCTCGAGCGGGGCGAATTCGCGCTGGTCCTGGATCTCGAGCATCCCGGCGTGGTGCTGGGGCGCGATCCGCAATGCGCGATCGTGGTTGCCGACCGCCAGGCGTCGCGGCAGCATGCGCGCATCGAGCGCCGGCGCGACAAGTTCTTCCTGATCGACCAGAGCACCAATGGCACCTTCGTCACCTTCGACGGCGAGCCCGAGATCGTGCTGTTGCGCGAGGAAGTGATGCTGCGCGGCCGTGGCCGGATCTCCTTCGGCCATTCGGCGGCCGAGAACGAAGAGACGGTACGCTTTTCCATGGTGCGCTGAGCCCGCGCGGCACCCGCCTGCCGCTTCCCGTTGATCCTTTCGGACCAACGGTGTGCATCTGGCCACGTGTGCTGCAGTACCGGCTGAAGCTAGAATGCGAGAAAGGCCACCTTGGGTCGCCCTCTCTTTCCTTCAGTCTGGAGCAATCCGATGAATCGCCTCACTGTTGTCGCGGCATCCGCTGCACTCCTGTTCCCGCTCGCGGCCTCCGCTGCCACCGTTTCGGTCGACGGCAGGGCGAACCTGTTCGCTGCAGGCCAGGCTGCCGTCACGGCACCCGCAGGCGGTGGCGGCGGCGTGCTGCCGCCGTCGGTGGCCTTCGCTGCGGGCGCCGGCAAGGTGCTGACCTTCTCGAGCGTCCTCGGCCTCACGGACTGCTGTTCCGGCGCCCCCGACATGGACGCCGATGGTTCCACGAACCTCATCGGCACTGGCACCAGCGTGGTCGCGGCGAACGGCATTTCCGGCATCACCGCATCACGCCAGATGTTCCTCGCCGGCGTGTTCCTGGATGATTCCGTGCCGGCCGGCGCAGCGCCCGCTTCGCTGGACTTCACCGGCAACACCGGCTTCGCGTCGCTGTCGCCGCTGCTCAACCAGATGTTCTTCATCGGCGACGGGCTGACCGGCATCGGCAGTGGTGCCGTGCAGAGCTTCCTGGTGCCCACCGGCGCGACCCGCCTGTTCCTCGGTTTCGCCGATGGATTCGGATTCAGTGGCGTGCACGGGTTCTACGGAGACAACGCCGGCGAGCTGCGCGCGACCTTCGAGATCAGCGATGGCGCCACGGTCGTGCCGGTGCCTGCGGCACTGCCGCTGCTGCTGACCGGGCTGGGTGTGTTCGGCTTCCTGGCGCGTCGCCGGGGCTGATCGAACCCGCTGCAGCGATCGCGGTTCGTTGGCCGGGATCCTGCAGCGATCCTCTGCAGCGCTCCGCTACAGGCCCAGCCGCTGCCAGATCGTGCTGGTCAACCCGGCCTGGTTCAGCGAGTAGAAGTGCAGCCCGGGCGCGCCCGCCTGCAGCAGACGGTCCGACATGTCGGTGATCACGTCCAGCCCGAACGCACGGATCGATGCGCGGTCGTCACCGAACTCGGCCAGCCGCAGCCGCATCCAGCGCGGAATGTCCGCGCCGCACATCTCGGAGAAGCGGGCGAGCTGGGTGTAGTTGCCGATCGGCATGATGCCCGGCACGATCGGGATCTTCACTCCGGCCGCTTCGCAGCGATCGACGAAGTCGAAGTAGGCGTCGCTGTTGAAGAAGTACTGGGTGATCGCCGAGTCGGCGCCGGCGTCGACCTTGCGCTTGAAGTTCGCTAGGTCGTCTTTCGGCGAGCGTGCCTGCGGGTGGGTCTCGGGATAGGCGGCCACCTCGATGTGGAACCAGTCCCCGGTCTGCCTGCGGATGAACTCGACCAGTTCGTTCGCGTACCTGAACTCGCCCGCGTCGACCGTGCCGGACGGCAGGTCGCCGCGCAGCGCGACGATGTGGCGGATGCCATTGGCCTTGTACTGCTCGAGGATCGCGGTGATGTTCTCGCGCGTCGACCCGATGCATGACAGGTGCGGTGCTGCCTCGTTGCCCGAGGACTGGATCTCGATCACGGTCTCGAGCGTGCGGTCGCGCGTGGAGCCGCCTGCGCCGAAGGTCACCGAGAAGAACTTGGGCTTGAGCTGGGCCAGCTGTTCACGCGTGGCCCGCAGCTTGGCCACGCCCTCCGGTGTCTTGGGCGGGAAGAATTCGAAGCTGAACGTGCGGTCGTACGTGCGCTGGTTCTGCATGGATAGGGTCCTTCAACCTGCGTCGGTGGTGGTCTGCCGCAGCGAGGCGGTGAGTCCCGCGACCAGCTTGGCGACGTCCTCGATCAGGGTGCCGAACTTCACGGTGTCGCCGAGGTAGCCGAGTTCCGTGGCGATCGCCATCTGCGTTTCGAGGGCGGCGAGAAGTGAGCTGACATCGCCGAGGTGCTGCAGGAATTCCTGCCGTGAATGCCTTGCAGCGCCGCGTGCAATCGTGGATGGAATGGCGATGGCGGTCCGGCGCATTTCATCCGCCAGGACGCCATTGTCGCCAGGGGGAAATCGGCTGGTCGACTCGTGGATTTCCTTGACCAGCGTGACCGAAGCCCGCCAGGCGACCAGCTCCCTGAATTCCTGTGCCATCCCCGCCCCCCGTTGCGTCGTTGGTGGGCGCAGGATAGCGAAAACGCTGCCCCGGCACAGCAGGCCGGGGCAGCGGCCGCGATCAGTAGCGGTACTGCTCCTGCTTGTACGGGCCTTCCTTCTTCACCCCGATGTACCGTGCCTGGGTGTCGGAAAGCTCCGTCAGCTGCGCGTTCAGCTTCTTCAGCTGCAGGCGTGCAACCTTCTCGTCGAGGTGCTTGGGCAGCACATAGACGCCGACCGGGTACTTGTCGGTCTGGGTGAACAGCTCGATCTGGGCGATCGTCTGGTTGGCGAACGACGAGCTCATCACGTACGACGGGTGGCCCGTGCCGCAGCCGAGGTTCACCAGCCGGCCCTTGGCCAGCATGATGATCCGCTTGCCGTCCGGGAAGATCACATGGTCGACCTGCGGCTTGATCTCTTCCCACTTGTACTTCTCGACGCCGGCGACGTCGATCTCGTTGTCGAAGTGGCCGATGTTGCAGACGATGGCCTGGTCCTTCATCTTCAGCATGTGGTCATGGGTGATCACATGGAAGTTGCCGGTGGCGGTGACGAAGATGTCGGCCTTGTCGGCGGCGTAGTCCATGGTCACGACGCGGTAGCCTTCCATCGCCGCCTGCAGCGCGCAGATCGGATCGACTTCGGTGACCCAGACCTGGGCCGACAGCGCGCGCAGGGCCTGTGCCGAGCCCTTGCCCACGTCGCCGTAACCGGCGACCACGGCGACCTTGCCGGCGATCATCACGTCGGTGGCACGCTTGATGCCGTCGACCAGCGACTCACGGCAACCGTACAGGTTGTCGAACTTCGATTTGGTGACCGAATCGTTGACGTTGATGCCGGGGAACGCCAGGCGGCCTTCCTTGTGCATCTGGTACAGGCGATGCACGCCGGTGGTGGTCTCTTCGGTCACGCCCTTCACGTGCTTCAGGCGGGTCGAATACCACTTCGGATCCTTGGCCAGCGTCGCCTTGATCGAGGCGAACAGGCAGGTCTCTTCCTCGCTGGTCGGGTTCACCAGCACCGACGGGTCGGTCTCGGCGGTCGTGCCCAGGTGCAGCAGCAGCGTGGCGTCGCCGCCGTCGTCGAGGATCATGTTCGTGTAGCCGGCGTCGGGCCACTCGAAGATGCGGTGGGTGTAGTCCCAGTAGTCGGCCAGCGACTCGCCCTTGACCGCGAACACCGGGGTGCCGGCGGCGGCGATCGCCGCGGCGGCATGGTCCTGCGTCGAATAGATGTTGCAGGAGGCCCAGCGGACCTTCGCGCCGAGTGCTTCCAGGGTCTGGATCAGCACGGCGGTCTGGATCGTCATGTGCAGCGAACCGGTGATGCGTGCACCACGCAGCGGCTGCTGGCTCTTGAACTCTTCACGGATTGCCATCAGGCCGGGCATTTCGGTCTCGGCGATCGCGATTTCCTTGTCGCCCCATGCTGCCAGGGCAAGGTCGGCTACCTTGAAGTCTTCGGTTGCGGCGGATTTCAGTACGGCGCTCATCTCGCGCCCCCCTTTCTTTTCAGAAAAAAGTTTGCGAGCGCCGTTGCAGAGACCAGACCGCTTCGAGCCTGGCAACCACGGCCGTGCGGGTCGATGACCCGTGGCGAGAGGTTGCTGCAGCGCTCCTCGAAGCGGCCGGAGTGTAACTCAGGTGGTCGGCTGCGGGCAGGCATTTTCGCCTGTCGCGTGCGAGTCGCAGCGGGATGTCTGCCGGACACCTGTTCAGGCAGCCTTCGGACGTGCTGCGGGCGCATTGTCGCCGGCCCAGATGACGTCGAGGTCGCGGAAGTCCCATTTGTCCGGATCCTCCCGGCCGGCGATGCGGTCCGCCTCGCCCTTGTGCGACAGGTCGACGATCTCCGGCGGGATGCGCATGTCGGCGCGGGTCGAGAAGAACACCTTGACCTTCGGCGTGGTGAGGGCGGCCTCGTTCTGCTCGACCACGACGCCGAGCCGGCCCGAAGCCATGCGCACCAGCGATCCGACCGGA
Organism: Burkholderiales bacterium; assembly: GCA_044340265.1. Classification (GTDB taxonomy): domain Bacteria; phylum Pseudomonadota; class Gammaproteobacteria; order Burkholderiales; family CAIKXV01; genus CAIKXV01. Next base: position 19,241 of record JBIITW010000007.1, read on the forward strand.
TAGATGCCGACGCTCTTCACGAACGCATGGAACACGCGCTCGTCGAAATGCCCGCTGGCCCATTCCGCCATCCTGCGGATCGATTCGGCCGGATTCCAGCCTGCCTTGTACGGTCGGTTCGACGTGATCGCGTCGTATACATCGCAGACGGCGCCCATCTTTGCATAAAGGCTGATCTGGCTTCCGTCGAGCCGGTGCGGATAGCCGGTGCCGTCGATGCGCTCGTGATGGTGCAGACATACATCGAGTGCCATCGCGCCTGCGGTGCCCGACTCCATCAGCAGGCCGTGCCCCAGCTCGGGATGCTTCTTCATCACGTCGAATTCGGCCTCGGTCAGCTTGCCCGGCTTGTTCAGCACCTCGGACGGGACCAGCGCCTTGCCCAGGTCGTGCAGCAGCCCGGCCAGGCCCGCTTCGCGCAGCTGTGCCGACTCCAGTCCGAGCTGGCGGCCGAGCGAGATCATCAGTCCGCAGACGGCGACCGAATGCATGAAGGTGTAGTCGTCCGCGGTCTTCAGGCGGGCGAGGCTGACCAGTGCCCCCGGGTTGCGTTCGATCGATGCGTTGATCTCGTCTACCAGTCCGAGTGCGCTCTCGGCATCGATGGCCTTGCCCATCCGTGCTTCCGAGAACATCGAGATGACCGCGCCCCGGGCCTTCTGGCAGATGCGCGTGGCACGTTCGAGTTCGGCCTCCATCGATACGCGTGCTGGCCGGGCGGCCTCGACGGCACGCGCCAGGTCGATGTCGATCTGCCGGTCGACGTCCTCCCGCAATACCGCGGGCGGCGATTCGCCGCCGGCTCCGGGTTCGACATCGAGGCCCTTCGATGCGTCGATCCATACCTCCCGGACACCACCGTCGACGATGCGTGCAAGGTCCCGCTCCTGCTTCAGCATGAAGCGGGAGCGCCAGAATGGATGGTCCAACCATGAGCCGCAGAGTTCATGCACATGCATGCCCACGCGCAACTGGCTGACCGGGATTCGTTTCAACATGGGGCAGCAGAAAGACGGGTCAGCGATATCCTCCTGTTTACGGCCGGGCGGGCGGATCCTTGAGCGTATCCGGCCGGTTCCATGGAGGCTTCGGCATGACATCCGTCAATGCAGGTGAGGCAGGTGAGGCAGGTGAATCAGGTGACGCGGGCATGAACGACGACCTGCTCTCGTGGGTCCGGCCGGTCGCGGACTTCCCGATCCCGGGCGTGACCTTCCGCGACCTCACGCCGCTGATGGCCGATCCGGCGGCGCTCGGTCGTGCGGTCTGCGCCCTCGCCGATCCGTTCCGCGGTACGGGGATCGGGCAGGTCGCGGGCATCGAAGCGCGTGGCTTCGTGTTCGGCGCGCTGGTTGCGCGCGAACTGGGCGCGGGGTTCGTGCCGTTGCGCAAGCCCGGCAAGCTGCCCAAGGGCGTCGAATCGGCGAGTTATGCGCTGGAGTACGGAACGGCGTCGCTGGAGATCCACCGCGATGCGTTTCCGGCGGGCGAACGGGTGCTGCTGGTCGACGACGTGCTGGCCACCGGCGGCACGGCGGCGGCGGCGGCCGAGTTGCTCGGGCGCCTCGGTGCGCGTCTCGCGGGCGCCGCCTTCCTGCTGGAACTGCCCGCGCTGCGGGGGCGGGCCAGGCTTGTCGGCCTGCACGTGCACAGCGTGCTGCGGGCCTGAGTCCGGCCGGGGGCGACGCGGATCGTCACCCGGAAACGAAAACGCCCCGCATGACGGGGCGTTTTCGTTGCGGACAGGTCGACGGACCCGCTGGATCAGAGCCCGGCGTCGGCCTTCAGTGCGGCGGCCTTGTCGGTCTTCTCCCACGTGAACTCGGGCTCGTTGCGCCCGAAGTGGCCGTAGGCCGCGGTCTTCTCGTAGATCGGACGCAGCAGGTCGAGGCTGTGGATGATGCCTTTCGGGCGCAGGTCGAAGTGCTTCTCGACCAGCTTGGCGATCTTCTCGTCGGCGATCTTGCCGGTGCCGAAGGTCTCGACCAGCACGCTGACCGGCTTGGCGACGCCGATCGCGTAGGCGACCTGTACTTCGCACTTGCTGGCGAGGCCGGCGGCGACGATGTTCTTCGCCACGTAGCGGCCGGCGTAGGCGGCCGAACGGTCGACCTTCGACGGGTCCTTGCCCGAGAACGCACCGCCGCCATGGCGCGAATAGCCGCCATAGGTGTCGACGATGATCTTGCGGCCGGTCAGGCCGGTGTCACCCTGGGGGCCGCCGATGACGAAGCGGCCGGTCGGGTTGATCAGGTAGCGCGCACCCTTGAGCAGCGCGGCCGGGATCACCGGCTTGACGATCTCCTCGATCACCGCTTCGGTCAGCGGCTCGTGCGAGATGTCGGGCGTGTGCTGGGTCGAGATGACCACCGTGTCGATGCCCACCGGGCGGCCGTCGACATACTTGATGGTGACCTGCGACTTCGCGTCCGGACGCAGCCACGGCAGCTTGCCGTTGCGGCGCATCTCGGCCTGGCGTTCCATCAGGCGGTGCGAATAGTGGATCGGCATCGGCATCAGTTCCGGCGTCTCGTCGCAGGCGAAGCCGTACATCAGGCCCTGGTCGCCGGCGCCCTGGTCGAGGTCGAGGCCCTTGCCTTCATCCACGCCGGCGGCGATGTCGACCGACTGCTGGTCGTAGCAGACCAGCACGCCGCAGCTCTTGTAGTCAAAACCGATGTCCGAATCGGTATAGCCGATGCGCTGGACGACCTTGCGTGCAACCTGCGCGTAATCCACGACCGCGCTGGTGGTCACCTGGCCTGCCATCACGACCAGGCCGGTGTGCACCAGCGTTTCAGCGGCGACACGGCCGTGCTTGTCCTGCGCCAGGATCGCATCGAGGGCTGCGTCGGAAATCGCATCCGCAACCTTGTCTGGATGGCCTTCCGATACCGATTCAGAAGTAAACAGAAATTCGCTCATTGGGAAACCCGTCTGCTGTGAAGGAAATGGGCGCCGGTGTACGGCGCGCGACCGTTCCGGGCGGAATCGGAAGGCAGGCACGCTGCAATCCGTGGGACAAGCAAAAAGGGCGCTAGGATAGCAGAGTCGTTCGAGGCCTCGATGTCAACAAATACACCTTGTCTTTCCTGATCCGTCTGCTCGGCCGCCTGCCGCTGCGCGTGTTGCACTGGCTGGGATCGGCGCTCGGCTGGATGGTCTACGCCGCAGACCGGACCTATCGGCGTCGGCTGGGCGAAAATCTTGCCTGTTCGCGGCTCGCCGGGACACCGGGCAAGGCGACGGTGGGCCTGTCCAGGATCCGCCGCCAGGCGATCGCCGAAGCGGGGCGCAGCATCATGGAGTTGCCCTGCTTCTGGCTGCGTCCGCAGGCGAGGCTCGCCCGCTGGGTGCGCGTGACGGTCGGGCAGCAGCACCTCGACGAGGCACATGCCCGGGGCCGGGGCATCCTGTTCCTGACACCGCACCTCGGTGCCTTCGAGATCACGCCCCAGTGGTACGGGTTGGCCCGGCCGATCACGGTGATGTATCGCCGACCGAAGCTGGGCTGGCTCGATCCGATCGTACGTGCCGGCCGCGGCCGCGGGCAGGTGTCCCTGGTGAGCGCCGACCTCGGCGGCGTGCGGGCGATGCTGCGCGCGCTGCGCGCCGGACAGGCCGCCGGGCTGTTGCCCGACCAGGCACCGGGTGCCGGCGAGGGTGTCTGGGCCGATTTCTTCGGGCGCCCGGCCTACACGATCACGCTGGTCGCGCGCCTCGCGCGGGCCACCGGTGCCACCGTGCTGATGGCGGTCGCGAGACGGCTGCCGTCGGCGCGTGGCTACGAACTCGAGTTCCATCCGCTGCCGGATCCGCTGCCTGAAGATCCGCTGGATGCCGCCCGCGCGATCAACGCCGCGGTGGAGGCGGTGGTTGCCCGCTATCCCGGGCAGTACCTGTGGAGCTACAACCGGTACAAGCAGCCGGCAGGGGCGCCGCCGCCGCCGCCGCCGCCGCCGCCGCCGCAGTCGCCACAGTCGCCGCAGTCGCCGTCGCGGCCCTTGTCGTCGTCGTCGTCGTCGGAAGGCGCCTGATGGGAACCCGCTTCGCGCTGCTGCTGGTCTGGCTGCTGCATTTCCTGCCGTTTCGCCTGCTCGCCCTGATCGGTCACGGCCTTGGCGTGCTGCTGTACCTGCTGCCCACGGAACGCCGGCGGGTGGCGCTGGCCAACCTCGCCCTCTGCTTTCCGGGGCTGGACGAAGCCGCACGGCGGCGCCTGGCCCGCGCCCATTTCGCTGCATTCATGCGCAGCGTGCTTGACCGTGGCATCGCCTGGTGGGCCAGCCGGGAGCGGCTGATGCGCGTGGTGCAGGTCGAGGGATGGGAGCACCTCGCGGCGGCTCACGGGCGGCCGGTGGTGCTGCTGGCACCGCATTTCGTCGGCCTGGATATCGGCGCACAGCGTCTGGCCGCCGAGGGCAGGGCGGTGTCGATGTACAGCAAGCAGAAGAACCCGGTGTTCGATGCGTTCCTGCGCGCGAAACGCAACCGGTTCGGATCGGTGACCCTGGTGTCCCGCCAGGAAGGCCTGCGGCCGGTGCTGCGCGCGATGCGCAGCGGCCTGCCGCTCTATTACCTGCCCGACATGGACTTCGGCCCGCGCGATTCGGTGTTCGCGCCATTCTTCGGCGTGCCGGCAGCGACCCTTCCCGCGCTGTCGGGCATCGTGCGCCTGACCGGCGCGGTGGTGGTGCCCTGCATCACCGAGCAGCTGCCGTCCGGCGCCGGCTACCGCGTCGTCCTTCACCCGCCGTGGCCATCGTTTCCGGGCCCTGGCGAAGTCGACGACATCGCCGAAGCGCGCCACATGAACGCGTTCATCGAGCGCTGCGTGCAGCGGATGCCCGAGCAGTATCACTGGCTCCACAAGCGGTTCAAGACGCGTCCGCCGGGCGAAGCGCCCGTCTACTGAGGAGGAAACCCATGTTCGTCAATCCCGATGCCGATCGTCTTCGCGCGTTGCTGCGCGAGGTGCGCACCATTGCCGTGGTCGGCCTGTCCCCGAAGTCCGACCGGCCCAGCCATGGCGTGTCGAAGTCCATGCAGTCGTTCGGCTACCGGATCGTGCCGGTGAATCCGGGCCAGGCCAGCATCCTCGGTGAACCCTGCTATGCGACGCTGCGCGACCTGCCCGATGCGGTGCGCGCGCAGGTGGACCTGGTCGACGTGTTCCGCCAGTCCGACGCCGTGGCCGGGATCGTCGACGACTGCATCGCGCTCGGGCTGAAGCGGCTCTGGCTGCAGGACGGCGTGGTCGACGAAGCCGCGGCGCAGCGTGCGGCGGACGCAGGCATCGAGGTGGTGATGGATCGCTGCGTGTACCGCGACTATGTACACTTGATGCGATGAAACTCGCATTCACCAAGATGCACGGCGCCGGCAACGACTTCGTCGTCATCGACGCCACCCGGGAGCCGGTTGCATCGGCCGGATTCGGCGGTCCGTTCTGGCGGCAGATCGCCGATCGGCACCTGGGGATCGGCTGCGACCAGGTGCTGGTCGTCGAGCGGCCGCGGCTCGACGGCACCGACTTCCATTACCGGATATTCAACGCCGACGGTGGCGAGGTGGAGCAGTGCGGCAACGGCGCGCGCTGCTTCGTGCGGTTCGTGCGCGAGCAGGGACTGACCGACAAGCGCGAGATCCGCGTCGGCACGATGGCCGGCATCATCACGCCCCGCATGGAAGACGATGGCCGGGTCACGGTCGACATGGGCGCGCCTCGGCTGGAGCCGGCGGACATCCCGTTCGTGGCACCGGCCCGCGCCGATGTCTACCTGCTCGACCTCGACGGGGGGGCGGTCGAGGTGTCCGCGGTATCGATGGGCAATCCGCATGCCGTGCAGGTGGTGCCCGATGTCGACGCGGCGCCCGTGCTCGCGCAGGGCGCGCAGATCGAATCGCATCCGCGTTTCCCGAAGCGGGTGAATGCCGGGTTCATGCAGGTGGTCGACCGGCGCACGTTGCGCCTGCGGGTCTTCGAACGCGGGGCAGGAGAGACCCTGGCCTGCGGCACCGGCGCCTGTGCGGCGGTGGTCGCGGGCCGCCTGCGTGGCCTGCTCGACGCGCAGGTGGATGTCCACACCCGCGGTGGCGTGCTGACCATCGCCTGGGACGGCGAGGGCATGCCGGTGCGCATGACCGGGCCGGCGGTCACCGTGTTTGAAGGTACGATCGACACCTGAGCGGACGATTCGATCGAAACGGGAAGCACGAAACGGGATGGGGGAAGGAATGAAAGAAGGGATCAAGCCGGAACAGGTCGCTGCCTACCTGCAGGAGCATCCGGAGTTCTTCGAGCTCTACTCGGACCTGATGGCGAACCTGTTCATCCCCCATCCGCATGGCGGACGGGCGATACCGATCTCTGAAAGGCAGGTCCTGACCCTGCGCGAAAAGAACAAGCTGCTCGAGACCAAGCTGGCCGAACTGATCCGCTTCGGCGAGCAGAACGATGCGATCAGCGAGAAGCTGCACCGGCTCAACCTGGCGCTTATCGCCGCACCGGATGCGCCCGCCGCCATCCACGCAACGCGCTACCACCTGGGCGAGGATTTCGCCGTGCCGCATGTCGAGCTGCGACTATGGTCGCCGGCCGTGCCTGCCGGGGCATCGTCGATCGAGTACTCGCCGATCAGCGAGGAGGCGCGTGTGTTCGCCGACAGCCTGACCCAGCCCTACATCAGCGCGCGGGCCATGTTCGACAGCGCCTCGTGGTTCGGAGCGGCCGGCGAGGCGCTGCATTCGTTCGCCTACATCCCGCTGCGCGCGCAGCAGGCTTTCGGCCTGCTCACGCTGGCGAGCGAGGATGCGCAGCGGTTCTACCCGGAGATGGGTACGCTGTACCTGAAGCGGCTGGGCGACACGGTGGCCGCGGCGCTGGGACGGAGTCTTGCCGGCTGAACAGCCCTCGGCCCCGGCGGGCGTGCCGCCGGATGGGCGGGCGGAGGTGCTGGTCGACCTGCCGCCGGCATCGCAGGCATTGCTTGCACGGTTCGTCGAGTATCTTGCAAGCGAGCGCAGGCTGGCGGTGACCTCGGTCACTGCCTATGAGTACGATGTCACGCGGTTGCTGCGGCTCGCCGCAGATGCGCCGCTCGCCGGCCTTGCTGCGCAGGATATCCGTCGCTACGCCGGCCGGTTGCACGGGCAGGGGCTCAACGGGCGCTCCATCGCACGCCTGCTCTCGGCGTGGCGGGCGTTCTATCGCTGGCTGGTGCGTGAACGCCTGTCGGCGGCCAATCCGGTCCTCGGCGTCAAGCCGCCGAAGGCCGGAAAGCGCCTGCCGAAGGTGCTGTCGCCCGACGAGGCTTCGCAACTGCTGTCCGGCGAGGTCGAGTCGCCCGCCGATGCGCGTGACCTCGCGATGCTGGAACTGCTCTATTCATCCGGCCTGCGCCGGGCGGAACTGGTCGGCCTGGACCTGGGCGACGTACGCACGGCCGATGCGCTGGTGCGCGTCACCGGCAAGGGCAGCCGGACGCGCGAGATCCCGGTGGGCAGGCAGGCGCTGCTTGCGCTCGATGCCTGGCTGAAGGTGCGGCCGTTGATGGCGAAGCCCGGGTGCGAGGCCCTGTTCGTCGGCGCGCGGGGCGATCGCATCGGCGACCGCACCGTGTCGACACGGGTCGAGTCATGGGCCCGCCGGCGCGGCCTCGAGCAGCACCTGCATCCGCACATGCTGCGCCACTCGTTCGCCTCGCACGTGCTGCAGTCGAGCGGCGACCTGCGCGCCGTGCAGGAGATGCTTGGCCACGCGAGCATCTCGACGACGCAGGTCTACACCCACCTCGACTTCCAGTACCTGGCCAGGGCCTACGACGCGGCACACCCGCGGGCGCGCATCGGCAAGGCGCCGAAGCAGGGCTGAGCTCAGCCCAGTGCGACCGCCCCGTGCAGGTCGCAGTGGCCGGCATGCGGGTGGTGCAGGTGGCCGTCGACCAGGTAGTCGACATGGTCGCCGTGGGGCACTGCTTCATGTCCGCAACCCGGCCCGTGTCGATGCGCGGTGTCGTGTCCTGCGCACGAATGCGGCGCGCAGCTGGCCGGGTTGGCGGCATTCACCGGCAGCACGTGTTCGTCGACATGGTCGCCGTGCACATGGTGCAGGTGGCCGTCGTGCAGGTAGTCGGTGTGGCCTTCATGGACGATCGCCACATGGCCGCAGGCGGCTCCGTGGACATGTGCGTGCTGCCCGTGGTGGGGCTGGTTGCAGGTGCTCATCGCGTTCTCCTTCGGGTTGTCGGGACCGGGCCGGCACGGCGCGCCAGCCGTCAGTGTTTCTCCGCAGCATGGCTGAGCACGTTGCGCAGCAGCAGGTGCACATGCTCGTCGGCCAGTGAATAGAAGACATGCTTCGCTTCGCGCCGCCGTGCGACCAGCTTGGCTGCGTGCAGCATCTGCAGCCTGGCCGAGATGCTGGTCAGGCGCGATTCGTCGAGCGAGACGATCTCCGATACGCACCGCTCGCGTTCGGCGAGCAGCACCAGCAGCCGCATCCGTGCCGGATCGCTCATCGCCCGACACATCGCGGCGGCCGCCTCCAGTTGCCGGGGGGTGCAGGCGAGCGGTGCCGGTGCCACGGCGGCGTGGGTGCAGGTGGTTCTGGCGACGCTGGCAACGCTCATCGGATATTCGGCTTTCGGCTTCCGGTTCATCATCCATCATTCCAAAGATCTTTGGAATGATGCATTGATTCATGCCGTCCGTCAACGCGTTTGCGTGCGGGCAGGAGCACGGTGATGGCGGCGCGGTCACGCCATCAAATGCAACTGAGTGGCGCAAAAGTGTTGCATAAAGGAATCGGCCGGTGCAAGCTCGCGCATCCCGTGGAAAGAACCCCGACATGAAGCAGGCACTCTCCGGACGATTCGCGGCCGCCGGCCGCGGCAGCGAAGGCGCGCAGGCGATGTGCGTCGTGGCCAGCGACGATCCTTCGGCGCTGATGCGGATACATGAGTCCTCGGTGAACCTCGTGGTCTGGCGGCGGACGCCGGACGACGCCACGCTCGAGGCATGGCGCCACGCCTGCCCTGCAGGCTCGACGGTGGTGGATGGCATCGTCCGCCCGGGCGCGCTGGAGGACGGCGCAGAGCCGGCCTGCGCGGCTGCGGTGCGCGAGCGGTTCGGCGTGTTCGCCCAGGACGTGCTCGTGCTGTCCCGGTGGATGGCCGGCATCGCCGGCTGCGTCGAGGTGCGTGCTCGCCTGGTGGCGATCGACGACGACCAGTGCAGGCTGTTCCATGTCGACGAGCCGGCGCTGCGCATCCTCTCCACCTATGTCGGCCCCGGCACGCAGTGGGTGGAAGAGGGCGGCGTGCGGCGCGAGCGCCTGGGCGCGGGCGGCCTGCCTGCGGACGCGTTCAACCGCGCGCTGCTGCTCCCGGGCGCCGCCGTGCATCAGGCGCGCGCCGGCTGGGTCTGCCTGCAGAAGGGCGATGGTTATCCTGGCAACCGCGGCCGCGCCATCGTCCACCGATCGCCGCCGATCGAAGGCAGCGGCCTGCGCCGCCTGCGCCTCACGCTCGAGCCGTCGGGGTATTGCCGATACGGACCCCCGTGAGCCTCGGCTGGCGGGGCCTGCCGCCACGTCTGCCGCCTGGCGTTAAACTCGGGGACACGTTGCGCACCGCGCGACCGTTCGCAGGCTGCGGCAGGCTGGATGCGGTCCCTCCGGTCAGAAGCGCCGCCGGTGCGGCCAGAACGGATCCCGCCAGCCATAGGCCGGTCCCCATGGACCCCAGCCCGGGCCGTAGAAGCTGCGCGCCCGAACCGATTCCTCGAACCGCACGACATCCAGATGCACGCGCTGCATGTAATCGATCACCGCGTCAGGCACGCCCTGCTCCCGCAGTTTCGCGAGTTCGCTCGCCGGCAGCCGGTACACGGCATGGCTGCGCTGCATGCGCTCGATGATCTGCTGCGGCGATTGTCCTGCCTTGGCCGACTCGACGATCTCTGCCAGCGACGGGGGCGGCGGGAGCGGTTCGCTGAAGGTGGCGCAACCGGCCAGCGTGAACGTCAGCGCCATGGCGAGCAGGGCGCGCCTGAGCGTTTCGTGTATCGGACCGCGAGGGATGCGTGTTTCGGTCGCCATGCCTGTTCTCCGGGCTTCTGTGCGTCGCCAGCCGGCAGCGCGCGGCAGCATGGCGGGGAGCTTCGCGCGTGACTGTCGCGCGCCTGGTTTCTTCCGCCCCTCGCCGGCGCCAGTTCGCGCTTGGGTTCTCGATCATCTTGCACGCGTTGGCGCTCGGTTGCATCTTCCTGCTCCACGTTCAGGCACCGCGCCTGGCGCCCGAGCCCCCGCCGCTCGAGGTCGTGATGATCACCCCGCCCGAACCGCCGCCAGAACCGGTGCGGCCGCCAGTGCCGCAGGCAGCGCCGCCCAGGGCCGTTGCACCGCCGGTGGCCCGGCCGCTGGCGCCACCGCCTGTCGCCGTTCCGCCGCAACCTGCGCCGGTGAGCCCTCCGCCGGTGGCCGTCGCACCGGCGCCTGCTCCCGCCACGGCGGCGTCCGTGCCCACGCCACAGGCGCTCGCGCCCACGCTCGACGCCGCGCCGCGTCCGGCCGCGCCGTCCGGGGCCGCGCCGCCTGTTGCGGCGGCCGCTCCTGCCGCGCGTCCTGCCGCGGTGGTGCCGCCGTCCTTCGATGCCGATTACCTGCACAATCCGACGCCGCGCTATCCACCGGCTGCTGCCCGGTTGCGCGAAACCGGCCGGGTGTTGCTTTCGGTCTCGGTCAGCGCGGCCGGGCTTCCCGAGCGGGTCGAGATCGCCGCCACCAGCGGTTCGCCGCGCCTCGACCAGGCAGCCCTCGAGACCGTCAAGCGCTGGCGGTTCGTGCCGGCGCGCCAGGGTGACAAGCCGGTCGCGGCTTCGGTCACCGTTCCCCTCGTGTTCCGACTCGACGAGTAGATGCCATGAACGAAACCCTGAATCCCGCCGGCGCCAACCCTTACGGGCTTTCCGCCATGCTGGCGCAAGCCGATGCGGTCGGCCTTGCGGTGATCGCCATCCTTGTTGCGATGTCCATCGCCAGCTGGTACTTCATCGCGGCGAAGGCGGTCGAGCACCTCGCGCTGCGCCGGGCGGCGCGGCAGACGCCGGATGCGTTCTGGGGCGCAGCCGATCTCGTCGCCGCCGAACGCACGGTGCGCGACCGGGCCGGCGATCCGTTCGCTGCCCTTGCGCTGGCCGGTGTCGACGCCTCGCGCGCCCATGCCGCAAGTACGCGCACGCTGGGCGCCGCCTGCGACCTGTCCGACTTCATCACCCGTGCGCTGCGCCAGTCGATGGTGGCCACCACCGCCCGGATGGAGGCCGGCCAGACGCTGCTCGCCTCGGTCGGCAGCACCGCGCCGTTCGTCGGGTTGTTCGGCACGGTGTGGGGCATCTACCACGCGCTGGTCGCGATCAGCCTGTCCGGCCAGGGCACCCTCGACAAGGTGGCCGGCCCGGTGGGCGAGGCGCTGATCATGACTGCCGCGGGACTCGCCGTGGCCATCCCGGCAGTGCTCGGATACAACATGTTCGTGCGCGCGAACCGGCTGCTGCTGGCCCAGCTCGATGGCTTCGCGCATGACCTGCATGCCGCGCTGGCCGTCGGTCCGGGCGCGCGCCCGGGTTCAGTCGCGGACACGGCCGCGGCACCGGGTGCCACGCCGGCGGCTGCCCACCCCGCCTCGCGGGGGGCATGATGGCCTTCGGCGGATTCCAGGGGTCGTCCGAGGCGCAGCCGATGGCGGAGATCAACACCACGCCGTTCGTCGACGTGATGCTGGTGCTGCTCATCATCTTCATCATCACCGCGCCGTTGCTGACCCATTCGATACGCATCGACCTGCCCCAGGCACGCAGCCAGGCGACCCCGGAGAAGCCGCAGACGATCACGCTGGCGATCGATGCCCGCGGTGCGATGTTCTGGGAGGGTGAGGCGGTCGCCGCAGACGCGCTGGTCGCCCGCCTGGCCGACGCCGCGGCGAAACAGCCGCAGCCGGAACTGCACCTGCGCGCCGACCGCGAGACGCGCTACCAGGTGCTGGCCGAGATCATGGGCCAGGCGAGGGTGGCCGGGATCACGCGCATCGGATTCGTCACCGACCCGTCCGCGCCGGCGGCAAAGCGCAACTGAATTGCGCTGGCAGGCGCAACGTGGTTTCATCCGCCTCCCTGCGGGGCCAACGGAGCGAACGATGCAGTCCCCTTCCGATCCTGACGCGCATCCGCATCGCCATTCCCGAGCGCGCCCTCATGCCACTGGCCATGCCGAGCCGCACGGGCATGGCCAACCGCCTCGTCCGTCCACTGCCTCGCCTTCGGTGCTGCCTGCCGCCGTGACCCCGCCACCTTCATCCGCCGTACCCGCATCCGGTCCTGCCTCGTTGTTCCTGGCCGGCAGCCGTGATCGGCTGTTTGCGGCATCCGGCCTGGTGGCGGTCCTCTGGCTGCTGGTCTGGTGGGCGCTCGACTGAGTCCATGCGCGCCTTGAATGCTTCCATCCGCATCGACAACCTCACGGTGGCCTACGACCGGCATCCGGCCGTGCACCACCTGTGCGGTGCGTTCGAGGCCGGGTCGATGACGGCGATCGTCGGGCCCAACGGTGCCGGCAAGAGCAGCCTGCTGAAGGCGATCGTCGGCCTGTTGCGTCCCTCGGAGGGCACGGTCGACCTCACCGGCGCGATGCCGCATGACATCGCCTACCTGCCGCAGCAGGCCGAGATCGACCGGCAGTTTCCGATCCCGGTGCTCGACACGGTGGCGATGGGTTTCTGGCGGCGGTGCGGTGCGTTCCGTGCGATCGACGCTGCCCAGCGCGCCATCGCGCGCGATGCACTTGCGGCGGTCGGCTTGCGCGGCTTCGAGTCGCGGCCGATCGGCACGCTTTCCGTCGGGCAGTTCCAGCGCGTGCTGTTCGCCCGCGTGATGGTGCAGGATGCGCCGGTCATCCTGCTCGATGAACCGTTCAACGCGATCGACACCCGCACCACCGACGACCTGCTCGACCTGGTTCGCCGCTGGAGCGGCGAGCGCCGCACGATCATCGCGGTCCTGCACGACCTCGACCAGGTGCGGCGCAATTTCCCCGAGACGCTGCTGATCTCGCGCGAGCGCATCGGCTGGGGCGCCACGGACGAGACACTCACCCCGGAAAACCTGAAGCGCGCGCGCCAGATGTCCGAAGCCTGGGACGAGGGCGCGCCGCTGTGTGAAGTCCATCCCGGACAGCCCTGATCCCATGCCCGGTCCCTACGAACTCCTGTTGCTGCCGTTCATCGAGTACGGCTTCATGCGTCGCGCGCTGGTCGCATGTTTCGGGCTGGCGATCGGCTGCGGGCCGATCGGCGTGTTCCTCATCCTGCGCCGGATGAGCCTGGTCGGCGACGCGATGTCGCATGCGGTGCTTCCGGGCGCCGCGATCGCCTTCCTGATGTTCGGCTTCTCGCTCACCGCGATGACCATCGGTGGTTTCCTGGTCGGGCTGGCGGTCGCGCTGCTTGCCGGTTCCGTGACCCGCCTCACGCCGCTGCGCGAGGATGCGAGCTTCGCCGCGCTGTTCCTGATATCGCTGGCGCTCGGCGTGACCCTGATTTCGTCGCAGGGTTCGAGCGTCGACCTGATGCACCTGCTGTTCGGCGCGATCCTCGCGGTGGACAACCCGGCGCTGCTGCTGATCGCCTCGATCGCCTCGGTGAGCGTCCTTACGCTCGCGGTGATCTTCCGCGCGCTGGTGATCGAATGCCTCGACCCGGCCTTCCTGCGCTCGGTGCATGGCGGCGGGGCGCGCTACCACTTCCTGTTCCTGGTGCTCGTCGTGCTCAACCTGGTCGCCGGCTTCCAGTCGCTGGGCACCCTGATGACCGTCGGGCTGATGATGCTGCCGGCCGCCAGCGCACGATTCTGGACGGCAGGCATCGGGCCGATGCTGGTGTTCTCTGCATGCGCCGCGTTTGCCTGCGGCTACGTCGGGCTGCTCGTGTCCTATCACGCGAACCTGCCATCCGGTCCGTCGATCATCCTCACCGCCGGCGCGCTGTACGTGTTTTCGGTGGCCTTCGGGCGCCATGGCGGACTCGTCTCGAACTACCTGCGCGCGCCGCACTTCCAGCGCTGAAGCGGGGCCTGCAGCAGTCTTTCGCTTTCCACCCGGAGCTTCATCGCCATGCATCCCCGTCGCGCCCCCTCTCTGCCCGCGCTTCCTGCGCGTCGTCGCCACCTCGTTGCAGGGATGGCAGGTGGACTGATGCTGCTGGCGGGTTGCGGTCCTTCCGCCGATGGCGGACGCGCGGCCGATGCATCGAAGGCACCGGTGGCCGCGGCCGTGGAACCGAAGCTGGCGGTGGTTGCCACCTTCACCATCCTTGCCGACCTGGTCGCCAATGTCGGCGGCGACCGTGTCGAGATCGCCACCCTCGTCGGGGCGGACAGCGACGCCCATGTGTTCTCGCCGACGCCCGCTGCCGCGAAGACGATCGCCGGTGCGAAGGTCGTGTTCGTCAACGGGCTGGGCTTCGAGGGCTGGATGGACAAGCTGATCGCAGCTTCCGGGTACAAGGGGCCGCTGGTGGTGGCCAGCGACGGCGTGGACGTGCTGAAGGTGAAGCCGCAGGCGCATGCGCACAAGCACGGCCATTCCCATGGCCACGACCACGGTGAAGTCGACCCGCATGCCTGGCAGAGCCTCGCCAATGCCCGCCGCTATGTCGCCAACATCGCCGACGCCCTGTCGGCGGCCGACCCGGCGCACGAGGCGGGCTATCGCGCGCGGGCGAAGGCCTATGACGAGCAGCTGGCGCAACTCGACGAGAGGGCCCGCGCGCGCCTGGGCGCCATCCCGGCGTCGGAGCGCCGGGTGGTCGTCGGCCATGACGCATTCGGCTATTTCGCGCGCGCCTACGGCCTGACGTTCCTGTCCCCGCGCGGGGTGAACACCGACTCCGAGGCGAGCGCGAAGGACGTGGCGCAACTGGCGAAGCAGATCCGCGCGCAGCGCATCCGCGCGGTGTTCGTCGAGAACATCAGCGACCCGCGGCTGGTCGAGCAGCTGGCGCGAGAATCCGGCGCCCGTGTCGGAGGCACGCTTTTCTCGGACGCGCTGTCGGCGAAGGACAAGCGGGCGCTGACCTATCTCGACATGATGAGTCACAATATCGAAGAGGTCGCGAGGGCGCTTGCGCCCGCGGCCCCTGCCAACTGACCACCGCCGTGCCGCCGAGGGCGTTGCGCCTCGCGGCGCGCGGCCCCCGGCGAACAGACGCAACTCGATTGCACAAGAAGTTCCTCGATGCTAACCTTCTTTCCGGAGGCAGCCATGCGCGCAGCAACCCCTGAGTCCCGCCGTAGTTCCCCTGCAGCCGTGTCCTCGGCCGAGCAGCTGATCCGTGCCACTGGCGCACGCGTCACGCAGGGCCGCATCCTCGTGCTCGAGGTCCTGCAGGCAGCGGGCCGGGCGCTGACCCACCACGAGATCGAGGCGGCGGTGGCCGGTCCGCTCGACCGGGTCACCGTGTACCGGGTGCTCGACTGGCTCACCCGCGAGCAGATCGCGCACAAGATCCCCGGAGACGACCGGGTGTGGCGGTTCACCATCGCCGGGCAGAAGCAGGCCCACCATCATGCGCACTTCCAGTGCACCGACTGCAGCCAGGTGATCTGCCTGGATGACGTCCCCACCACGCTGCGTCCGCGCCTGCCTGCCGGGTATCGATCCGCAGGGGTCGAAGTGACGGTCAAGGGTCAGTGCAAGTCCTGCGTGCGGCCTGCGCCGCGCCGAGTCAGGCGCTAGCCGGCAACGCGAGCGGGCGACGGGCCCTGCAGCCCGCGCGCCTGTCGACCGGATGCCGCGTGCGCGTCCCATCCCACCCGCACCCACAGTATCGAGTCGACCATCAAGGGCTTGCCATGACCAAATCCAGTTCCGGGGCGCGGCCGAAGATCCCGGTCACCATCCTTACCGGCTTCCTCGGCAGCGGCAAGACGACGCTGCTCAACCGGATCCTGAAAGAGCAGCACGGCCGGCGGATCGCCGTGATCGAGAACGAGTTTGGCGAGGTGGGGATCGACAACGAGATCCTGCTGCAGAACCCGGAAGAGCAGATCGTCGAGATGAACAACGGCTGCATCTGCTGCACCGTGCGTGGCGACCTGATCCGCATCCTTGGTGAACTCGAGAAGAAGCACCGCAAGCTGGCCTTCGAACGCGTGATCATCGAGACCACCGGTCTCGCAGACCCTGCACCGGTCGCACAGACGTTCTTCGTCGACGAGTCGATCGGCGAAGCCTACCTGCTCGACTCGATCGTCACGGTGGTCGATGCGAAGCACGCGTCGCTGCAGCTCGACGAGCACCACGAAGCACAGGAGCAGGTCGGATTCGCCGACCGCATCCTGCTCTCCAAGACAGACCTGGTTCCGGACGAAGAAGTCGTTGCGCTGATCGAGCGACTGCGCCGCATGAACCCGCGCGCCCCGGTGAAGCGGGTGCATTTCGGCGAAGCGGACATCCGCGAACTGCTCGACGTGCGTGGTTTCAACCTGAATTCCATCCTCGAGATCGAGCCGTCGTTCCTGGAAGACGTCACGCACGAGCACGACGACGAGATCGGGTCGTTCGCCTGGCGCGAAGATCGCCCGTTCGACATGGCGAAGCTCGAGGATTTCCTGGACGGCGTGATCCGTTTCTACGGGCAGGACCTGCTGCGCTACAAGGGCGTGCTCAACGTCGCCGGCGAGGACACGCGCATGGTGTTCCAGGGCGTGCACATGATGATGGGTGGTTCCCCCGGCCGGCGCTGGCTGCCTGGCGAGAAGCGCACCAGCACGATGGTGTTCATCGGGCGCAACCTGCCGCGCGAGCTGCTCGAGCAGGGGCTCGCGCTGTGCGTCGAGGGCGCGCCCGAGCCGGTCGCGCCCGGCGCGGCCGTCCGCTGAGGATCCCGCCATGCCGGCGTCCCTGAAAGACCTGCCCACCGGCCCCGACGAGGCAAGGGCGGCCGACCGGCGGTTGCCGGTGACCGTGCTGTCCGGTTTCCTGGGCGCGGGCAAGACCACCCTGCTCAACCACGTGCTGAACAACCGCGAGGGGCGCCGGGTCGCGGTGATCGTGAACGACATGTCCGAGGTGAACATCGATGCCCAGCTGGTTCGCGACGGGGGTGCACAGCTGTCGCGCGCGGAAGAGAAGCTGGTCGAGATGAGCAACGGCTGCATCTGCTGCACCCTGCGCGAAGACCTGCTGGTCGAGATCGCGAAGCTCGCCGGCGAAGGCCGGTTCGACTACCTGCTGATCGAGTCAACCGGCATCTCCGAGCCGCTGCCGGTCGCCGAGACGTTCACCTTCCGTGGCGAGGACGGGCGCAGCCTGGGCGACGTCGCACGGCTCGACACGATGGTCACGGTGGTCGACGCGTTCAATTTCCTGCGCGACTACGAGGCGGCCGACTTCATCCACGAACGCGGCCAGAGCCTGGGCGAGGATGACGATCGCACCGTGGTCGACCTGCTGGTGGACCAGATCGAGTTCTGCGACGTGATCGTGCTCAACAAGTCGGACCTGGTCGCGCCGGACGAGCTCGATCGCCTGCGTGCGATCCTGCGTTCGCTCAATCCCGGCGCGGACATCGTCGATGCCGGGTTCGGCAAGGTTCCGCTCGAGCGGGTGCTCGATACCGGGCGATTCGACTTCCAGCGCGCCGAGGCGTCGCCCGGATGGCTGCGTACCCTGCGCGGCGAGGAGCAATCTGAGTCCGACGAATACGGCATTTCGAGTTTCGTCTATCGCAGCGGTGAACCGTTCCATCCGGCACGCTTCTGGGACCTGATCCACTCCGGGTCCGAGGCCGCGTGGCAGGGCGTGGTCCGCTCCAAGGGTTTCTTCTGGCTGGCCTCGCGCATGGATTTCGCGGCGAGCTGGTCGCAGGCGGGCGGCGCCTGCCGCCACGGCGCAGCAGGGCTCTGGTGGTCCGCCGTCGACCCATCGGAGTGGCCGGACACGCCCGAGGCGCGAAGCGAGATCGAAGCGATGATGACCGGGCCGCATGGCGACCGTCGGCAGGAACTCGTGTTCATCGGCATCGAGATGGACGAGGCTGCGCTGCGTGCACGGCTGGATGCGTGCCTGCTTACCGCGGCCGAGCGCCGCATGGGGCCGCACGGCTGGGCCACGCTTGCGGACCCGTTCCCTGAATGGGCGCTGGTCGATCCCGCTGCGGCCGACTGACGACCCGCGGCTCGCGCCGGCAAGCTTCCGGCAGAACGGGTTTCGACAATCCGGATACCCTTGTTCCCATGACCGTCCTCGAAGTCAACGCACTGACGCACCGTTACGGCAACGCAACCGTGGCTCGCATGTCCTCGTGGACGGTCGAGGCGGGTGAGCCGTGGTTGCTGCTGGGCGCCTCCGGCAGCGGCAAGACCACGCTGCTGCACTGCCTGGCCGGCATCCTCGTGCCGAGCGAAGGCACGGTGAAGGTGGGCGGTACCGACCTCGCGTCGCTCGGCGGATCGGCGCTTGACCGATTCCGCGGGCGCAACATCGGCCTGCTGCCGCAGCGGCTGCACCTGATCGACTGCCTGAGCGTGCTCGACAACCTGCTGCTCGCGCAATACGCGGCAGGCCTGCCGCGAGATGCCGCGGCCGCGCGCAACGCCCTCGATGCCCTCGGCCTGGCCGGCCGCGCGAACGAGCGGCCGCACCGGTTGTCCTTCGGCCAGCAGCAGCGCGTGGCGCTCGCCCGTGCACTGATCAACCGGCCCAGGCTGGTGCTCGCCGACGAGCCGACATCCAACCTCGATGATGCGAACTGCTCGGCTGCGCTCGACCTGCTGCTGGAACAGGCCAGCCGCAGCGGCGCCGCACTGGTGATCGCGACGCATGACCAGCGGGTCAAGGGTCGGATCGAGCGGCGTGTCGAACTGGCCGGCAGCGAGGTCGGCGGCCACGACCTCGCCCGCGGGAACGGGGGGGCGGCATGAACCTGTTCACCCTCGCGGTCGCCTACCTGAGGTCGCGCCTGCTGGCTTCAGCCCTGCAGGTCCTGCTGCTGGCCGTCGGGCTCGCTGCGATCGTCGTCATGCTGCTGGTCAGTACACAGGTGGCCGACCGGGTCGAACGTGACACCCGAGGCGTCGACCTGGTCGTCGGCGCCAAGGGCAGTCCGCTGCAGCTGGTGCTGTCATCGGTGTTCCATGTCGATTCGCCGACCGGGAACATCCCGTATGCCGAGGCGATGGCGCTGAGCCGGCATCCGCTGGTGAAGAAGGCCATCCCGCTGGCGCTGGGCGATACCTGGCGCGGATACCGCATCGTCGGCACTGAACATTCACTGGTGGAGCACTACGGCGCCACGGTCGCGTCCGGCAAGCTGTGGTCGGGTCAGATGCAGGCCGTGGTCGGCGCCGAGGCGGCGCGCGCCGGCGGCGCGGGGGGCGCACCGCTGAAGCTGGGCGACACGATCGTCGGTTCGCATGGGCTGGTCGATGGTGGCACCGTGCACGACGACCATCCATACGAGGTGGTCGGCATCCTCGCGCCGACCGGAGGCGTGGTCGACCGGCTGGTCCTGGTGAGTGTCGAGACCGTGTGGGACGTGCATCCGGTCGCGCCTGCCCCGGCAGCCGCGTCATCGGCGGCGGTGCCGCCTGCACGCGATGACGGCCATGGCCATGGCCATGCCGGTCCTGCGGCGAAATCGGGCGCGAAGCCGCACACGCATTCGCATGCGAAGCCGCACGCACATTCCCATGCACATTCCCACGACCACTCCAACGACAAGGCGTCCGCCGCCGGCAGCGGTGCGAAGCCGGCGCCCGGGCGCGAACTGACGGCGCTACTCATCCAGTATGCCTCGCCGATGGCGGCGGCCCAGTTGCCCCGACTGATCAACGCCGCGACCGCGATGCAGGCCGCTTCGCCGGCCGCCGAGAGTGTCCGCCTGAACCGTCTGGTCGGGGTCGGCGTCGAGACGCTGCGCGTGTTCGCCTGGGTGCTGCTGGTTGCCGCCGGGCTCGCACTGTTCATCAGCCTGTACGGCGCATTGTCCGAACGCAGCCGAGACCTGGCGATGCTGCGCGTGCTCGGTGCCCGGCGCAGTTCCCTGCTGCTGCTGCTGCTGCTGGAAGGCCTGCTGCTCTGTGCGGCAGGCGGGGCGCTGGGGTTGCTGGCCGGCCATGGGCTGACCGAATGGCTGGGACGCAGCGTGCCTGCGCTTTCGCAGTGGGCGCTCACCGGCTGGACATTGGCGCCCGGCGAGGGCTGGCTGGTCGGGCTTGCGTTGCTGATCGGTGCGTTTGCCTCCGTGCTGCCCGCGGTGCTAGCCTATCGGACCGATATCGCGAAAGTGCTTGCCCGGGGCTGACGCCGCGCGCCCATCCGCGCCCGACCCGGGCCTGCAGCCGAAGGATCATGTCCACGTTCAAATGGTTGCCCTGGGTTGTCCTTGTCGCGCTTGCCGCGCCGGCCGCGCTCGCCTTCAAGACGCCCTCGCGCGACGAGGCCGTGTTCACCTCGCCGATCCCGCCGCAGTTCCAGCAGAAGGCCGTCGACGAGAAGAACGGCACGCTGTCCTGGCGCACGCTCGCGCAGGTCGCCACCGTCAAGCAGCGTGATCGTTTCGTGCCGCAGTTCAGCGAGGCCGTGCTCGCCTTCGACAACCGTCCGGTGCGCCTGCAGGGGTTCATGATGCCGCTCACGGCCGGCGAGCAGCACAAGACCTTCCTGCTCAGTGCGCAGTCCCCGAGTTGCCCGTTCTGCCTGCCGGGCGGTCCCGACTCCCTGGTCGAAGTGCAGGCACGCACCCCGATGCGTTTCGGTGAAGAGCCGGTGATCCTCGCGGGCAGGCTGCAGGTCCTGCGCAACGATCCCGGTGGCCTGTACTACCGCCTGGTCGACGCGACGCCGGTGGCCGCGAAGTAGCGCGCGACCGCAGGCTTGCACGCAGGGGAGCCATTGGCTCCCCTTTCTCCATGCCGGTTGCGCCCGTCCCCGACCCGGTGGACCTGGCGCACACGTGCCGGCATGCCCGCTCCCTTTCCCGTTGCCTTTGCAATCGGGTTGCGTTAATGTCACCTGGTATGCAACTGGTTTGCATTAAAGAAGACAGCAACAGCGCGCCATCGATGCGCGCCAGGGAGAATTCGATGCACCAGTGGTCAAGGGTCGGCGCGGTAGTCGCCGGCATGGTTGTCGGCAGCACGGCGTTCGGGCAAACGCCGTCTGCGCAGGGGGCGCAGCGTTCGGTGGTGGAACTGCCGCCGGTGGTGGTCATCGGCAATCCGCTGGGAAGTGCCCTGTTTGACCTTGCCGCTCCGGTCAGCGTGCTGCAGGGTGAACAACTCAGGCAGCGTGCCGCGCCCTCGCTGGGCGAGACGCTCAACGGCGAGCCGGGCATCTCGTCGAGCTACTTCGGACCGGGGGCCAGCCGGCCGGTGATCCGTGGCCTCGACGGCGAGCGCATCCGCATCCTGTCCAACGGTGTGGCCAATCTCGATGCATCGGGTACCAGCGTCGACCATGCGGTATCGATCGAACCGCTGCTGGTCGACCGCATCGAAGTCGTGCGCGGCCCGGCGGCGATCCTGTATGGCGGCTCGGCGGTCGGTGGCGTGGTGAACGTGGTGGACGGGCGCATCGCGACCGAGAACAATCCGCGCGGCGTCACCGGGGCGGTCGATACACGCTTTGGTTCGAACGATCGAGAGAAGGCGGTCGTCGGTCGCGTCGATTTCGGGCTCGAAGGCGGGCTCAACCTTCACTTCGATGCTTTCCGCCGCTCCACGGACGACCTGCGCATCCCGGGCTTCGCCCGTTCGGCGCGGTTGCGGGCGACCACGCCGCCGCCCAACGGGGTGGAAACCAGCGGCACCCTGATCAACAGTTCGACCCGGTCGGATGGTGGCGGGGTCGGTGCTTCCTATGTCTGGGGCCAGGGCTACTTCGGGGCCAGCGTATCGAACCTGAATTCGACCTACGGTACCGTGCAGGAACCCGAGGTGGCGATCAGGCTCGACCAGACGCGCATCGACCTGGCCGGCGAGCGGCGCGACATCGGTGCGTTCGATGCCGTGCGCTTCAAGTTCGGTCGCAGCAGCTACCGCCATTCGGAGATCGATGCCGGCACCGTGGGTACCGTCTTCCGCAACCAGGGCTTCGATCTGCGTGTCGAGGCGGTGCACAAGCCGATCGGGCCTTTCCGCGGCACGATCGGATTCCAGTCGACACGGTTCGAGTTCGAGGCGGTCGGCGACGAGGCGTTCCTGCCCAGGACGTCGAGCCGCACCGACGGCCTGTTCCTGTTCGAGGAAGTGAAGATCGCAGCCCTGACGCTGCAGGCTGGCGGCCGGCTCGAGCGGCACAGCGTCGGCGCCCTTGACGATCCGAACTTCGGCCCGGCCGAGACGCGCAGCTTCTCCACGAAGAGCGGATCGATCGGTGGCGTCTACGGCTTCAACCGCGAGTACGCGATCGCGCTGAACCTCTCGCGCACCGAGCGCGCGCCGAACTACCAGGAACTGTTCGCCAACGGTCCGCACATCGCGACCAATGCATTCGAGATCGGCGATCGCTCGTTCGGCCTCGAGGTGTCGAACGCGATCGACCTGTCGCTGCGCAAGCGAGAGGGCCGGGTGACCGGCAGCGCCGGGGTGTTCTACAACCGGTTCTCGAACTTCATCGCGCTGGTGTCCGACGCGGCTTTCATCGACCCTGACCCGGCGCGCAACCTGCCCGGCCTGCGCTTCACCGGCGTGCCGGCGGAATTCAAGGGCGCAGAGGCCTCGGCGCGCATGCTGCTGGTTGATCGCCCCTATCGCATCGCGCTCGACCTCAAGGGCGACATCACCCGCGCCGAGAACACCGATACCGGCCAGCCGTTGCCGCGTATCTCGCCGGTGCGCTTCGGCGGCGGGCTGTCGCTGGAACAGGGGCCGCTCACTGCACGCATCGATGCGATGCGGGTAACCGGACAGGACCGCGTGTCCGCCGGCGAGTTGCCGACCGATGGCTACACGATGGTCAACGCGAGCATCGGCTACCGGTTGAACGTCCCGATGGCGAAGCTCGACCTGTTCCTGCGTGGCGTCAACCTGCTGAACGAAGACGCCCGGAACCATGTGTCGTTCATCAAGGACCTCGCACCCTACGGCCGGCGCGGCATGGTGGCGGGCCTGCGCGGCACGTTCTGAGCGAGGGGCCGGAGGCGGGTGCCTGACGGCGCCGCTCCGGCTGCCACCGCTGCCCGGCTGCGTATAATCAGGGCCCATACCCGTCCGGCCCAGACCCATGCAGCAGTTCGAAGGCACGACCATCCTGTCAGTCCGCCGCGGCCCGGTCGTCGCGCTCGGCGGTGACGGCCAGGTCACGCTCGGCAACATCGTGATCAAGTCGACCGCGCGCAAGGTTCGCCGGCTCTACCACGAGAAGATCCTCGCCGGCTTCGCCGGCGGCACGGCAGACGCCTTCACGCTGTTCGAACGTTTCGAGGCGAAGCTCGAGAAGCACCAGGGTCATCTCCTGCGTTCGGCGGTGGAACTGGCCAAGGACTGGCGTACCGATCGCGTGCTGCGGCGGCTCGAAGCCATGCTGGCGGTTGCCGACCGCGAGTACTCCCTGGTCATCACCGGTGCCGGTGACGTGCTCGAGCCCGAACATGGCATCGTTGCGATCGGCAGTGGCGGTGCCTATGCGCAGGCAGCTGCGCGCGCGCTTCTGCAGTCGACCGACCTGCCGCCGGCCGAGGTGGTGAAGCGTTCGTTGTCCATCGCGGGCGAGATCTGCATCTATACCAACCAGAACCACGTGATCGAAGAACTCGCAGGCCCCGACGCATGAGCACCATGAGTGCAATGACCCCGCAGGAAATCGTGCATGAGCTCGACAAGCACATCGTCGGGCAGCATGCGGCCAAGCGTGCAGTGGCGATTGCGCTGCGCAACCGCTGGCGGCGGGCGCAGGTCGACGACACGCTGCGCCAGGAGATCACGCCGAAGAACATCCTGATGATCGGGCCGACCGGCGTCGGCAAGACCGAGATCGCGCGCCGGCTGGCGCGGCTGGCCGATGCGCCTTTCATCAAGGTCGAGGCGACCAAGTTCACCGAGGTCGGCTATGTCGGCCGCGATGTCGACACCATCATCCGCGACCTCGCGGAGGCGGCGATCAAGCAGGGGCGCGAGGCGGAGATGCGCAGGATGCGCCACCGCGCCTCCGATGCCGCCGAGGAGCGCGTGCTCGATGCGCTGCTGCCGCCGGCACGCGACATCGGTTTCCAGGCCGACGAGTCGGAGCGGAATTCCAGCACCCGGCAGAAGTTCCGCAAGAAGCTGCGCGAGGGCGAGCTCGACGACAAGGAAATCGAGATCGACGTCGCGATGGGCAATGCGCAGATGGAGTTCATGGCCCCGCCCGGCATGGAGGAACTGACCTCGCAGATCCAGGGCATGTTCCAGAACATGGGGGGTGCGCGCCGCAAGACCCGCAAGCTGCGCATCCGCGAGGCAATGCAGCTGCTGACCGACGAGGAAGCCTCGAAGCTGGTCAACGACGAGGAATTGAAGCAGCGGGCGCTGACCAACGTCGAGCAGAACGGCATCGTGTTCATCGACGAGTTCGACAAGATCGCGACCCGCAGCGAAGGTTCCGGCGTCGATGTGTCGCGGCAGGGCGTGCAGCGTGACCTGCTGCCGCTGGTCGAGGGCACGGCGGTGACCACCAAGTACGGGATCATCCGCACCGACCATATCCTGTTCATCGCCAGCGGCGCGTTCCACCTCACCCGGCCGTCCGACCTGATCCCCGAGATGCAGGGGCGTTTCCCGATCCGTGTCGAACTCGACTCGCTCACCGTCGGCGACTTCGAACAGATCCTCACCGCGACCGATGCCTGCCTGACCCGCCAGTACGAGGCACTGCTGCGCACCGAAGGCGTCGGCCTCGATTTCCGGTCCGACGGCATCCGGCGCCTGGCCGAGATCGCATGGCAGGTGAACGAACGGGTGGAGAACATCGGGGCACGCCGACTCTACACGGTGATGGAAAAGCTGCTCGAGGAGCTCTCCTTCAACGCGCCCAGGCAGTCCGGCGACATCGTGGTGATCGATGGACCCTATGTCGATGCAAGGCTGAAGGAGCTTGCAGGCAGCGAAGACCTCGCCCGGTACGTGCTCTAGCTGCCGGCACCTGGGCGCTAGCGCACTGCCAGCACCGGCTTGATGTTGAGCCGCCGCATCAGGGTCTCGATCGCGACCCTGGCCTCGCGTTCACCGGCATAGGGGCCGACATGTACCCGGTGCAGTCCGCGCGACTGGTAGACGTGTGCCAGCTTCGCGGCCTCGCCGAGTTCCGGGCGGATGCGCCCGAGGAAGGTCTCTGCGTTGTTCCGGTCTGCGAAGGCGCCGAGCTGCAGGAACACGCCGCCGGATTCGGCGGCCAGCGGCAGCGTGCCGGCACGCGGCGGCAGGTCGGCCGCTGTCGCGGAGGGGGGCGTTGCCGGTGCGACCGCAGCGCCCGCGGACGGCGGCGACAGCACGGCCTCTGCGATCACTGGCGCGGGTGGCAGTGGCGCCGCGGCCGCGCCCGGCGGCTCGGGCGCGCGCGACGCCAGCTTCGGCGGCGAAGCAGGCCAGTTCACGCCCGGAATCAGCTTCTCCACTTCCACCGTGGCGCTGCCGGCCTCGACGTAGCCGAGCCGGAACGCGGCGGCATAGGAAAGATCGATCAGCCGTTCGCCGATGAACGGACCCCGGTCGTTGATGCGCACGATCACCTGCCGCCCGTTCGCCAGGTTGGTGACCCGCACATAGCTCGGGATCGGCAGCGTGGGATGCGCACCGGTCATCTGGTACATGTCATAGACCTCGCCTGACGAGGTCTTCTGGGCGTGGTAACGCTTGCCATACCAGGTGGCCACGCCGCGCGCGCGATACGGCGCGCGGGCGGTCATCGGCGTGTAGCCACGTCCGAACACCACGTAGGGCCGGTTGGCGAAGCGGTGCAGCGGTTCGCTGCGCGGTTCGGCGTCGGGGATGCTCGCCAGGTCGGGCGGAGGATTGTCGCCCGGGCCGTCGTCCAGGTAGAACGCGCCACCGCGCCGGGTCGTCGGTGCCTTGGCCGGGGGACGGGCGGCGGCGACGGGTGGCTTCGCTGCAGGTTCCGTCACGGGACCCTCCGCCGAGGGGCCGGGCGCGGGGCGGGGCGCGACCGGGCCCGCACCTGCATCTGCACCCGGACCACTTGTCGCGCACCCGCCCAGCGCGAGCGCGGCGGCGGCCAGCAGGGCAGCCGCGTACACCGAGGATCGAATCTTCATGAATTGATCAGCTTGCGGTTGGTCGAGATGCTCATCAGCAGTCCGAAGCCGAAGAAGGCGCTGACCAGCGCGGTGCCGCCATAGCTGATCAGCGGCAGCGGAACCCCCACCACCGGCAGGATGCCGGACACCATACCCATGTTGACGAACGCATAGGTGGCGAAGGTCATGGTCACCGAGCCCGCGACCAGTCGGGTGAACACGGTCGGTGCGTGGAGGGTGATCACCAGGCCGCGGGCGACCACCAGCAGGAACAGCAGCAGCAGGATCGAGTTGCCGAGCAGTCCGAACTCCTCGGAATAGACCGCGAAGATGAAGTCGGTGGTGCGCTCCGGCAGGAAGTCCAGATGTGTCTGGGTTCCTTCGAGCCAGCCCTTGCCGAACCAGCCGCCGGAGCCTACGGCGATCGTCGACTGGATCGTGTGGTAGCCGGCGCCCAGCGGGTCCTGGGTTGGATCGAGCAGGGTCAGCACGCGCGTGCGCTGGTAGTCGTGCATCACCGACCAGAGCAACGGCAGCGCCGCGACGGCGGCTGCGCCCAGCGCGAAGATCACCTTCCAGGGCAGGCCGGCGAGGAACAGCACGTAGCAGCCCGACGACGCGATCAGCAGCGCGGTGCCCAGGTCGGGTTGCTTGGCGATCAGCCCGACCGGCAGGACGAACAGTGCAGCCGCGATCGCGAAGTTCGACAGCTTCAAGGTCGATTCGTAGCGGTCGAAGTACCAGGCCAGTGCCAGCGGCAGTGCGATCTTCATCAGTTCCGACGGCTGGATGCTGAGCACGCCGAGGTCGAGCCAGCGCCGCGCACCGTTGCGTACGTCGCCGAAGAGTGCCACCGCTGCCAGCAGCGCCAGGGCCAGCAGGTAGGCCGGGACCGCGAGGCGCATCACCTGGCTCATTGGCGTGTTGGCCACCACCCACATCACCGCGAAAGCCACGCCGAGGTTGAACAGCTTGGTTTCCATCCGGTCGATGCTCTGGTTGGAGGCGCTGTAGAGCGTGATCATGCCGACTGCCAGCAGCAGCGATACGGCGATCATCAGGGGGCCATCGATATGGGCCGTACCCCGGCGCCAGACCGACTCAATCACGTGCTGCACGGTTGCCTCCGCCATTGCCATTGCCATTGCCGCTGCCGCTGCCGTTGCCGCCGGCAGGCGCGGGCGCATCGATCGGCTTCACCGGCTGGCCGAGCAGGTAGAAGTCCATCACCGTTCGTGCAAGCGGGGCGGCGAACGCGCCGCCGCCACCGGCATTCTCGACCAGCACCGCCAGGGCGATCCGCGGATTCTCGGCCGGCGCGTAGGCGACATAGAGTGCGTGGTCCCGGTGGCGTTCGTCGATCTTGCTGGCGTCGTAGCGCTGGCCCTGCTTGATCGCGATGACCTGCGATGTGCCCGTCTTGCCGCCGACCGAGTACTTCGCGTCGGCGAACGCGCGATGTCCGGTGCCACCGGGCGTGTTGACGTCGATCAGCGCCTGGTGGACGGTCTGCCAGTGTTCCGGCTTGAAATCGAGCTGGCGCAGGGGCTGTGCCATCACCTGGCGCAGCGAGCGTGAGGTGGCATCCTGGATCGTGTTCACCAGGTGCGGGCTGTAGACCTGCCCGCGGTTGGCGATGATCGCGGTCGCGTTGGCCAGTTGAAGCAGCGTGGTCACGTTGTACCCCTGACCGATGCCGATCGAGATGGTGTCGCCGACATACCACTTCTGCCGGAACCGCCGCTGCTTCCATTCCTGCGACGGGTTGATGCCGATCGCCTCGCCCTCGAGGTCGATCCCGGTGCGTGCACCGAAGCCGAACTGGCGCATGAAGCTGCTGATCGTGTCGATGCCCAGGTCGAACGCAAGCTGGTAGTAGTACGTGTCGCAGGAAATGACGATCGACTTGTGCATGTCGACGAAGCCGTGTCCGCCCACCTTCCAGTCGCGGTACTGGTGCGAGCTGCCGGGCAGCATGAAGACACCCGCATCCTGGATGCCGTACTGGGGCGTGCGCCTGCCCAGTTGCAGCGCGGCCAGTGCCATGAACGGCTTGTAGGTGGAGCCGGGGGGATACTGGCCGGTGAGCGCACGATTGACCATCGGACGGTCCGGATCGTTGTTGAGCTCGTTCCAGGTGGTGGTGTCGATGCCGTCGATGAACAGGTTCGGGTCGAAGCCCGGCATGCTGACGAAGGCCAGCACGCCGCCGGTGGCCGGGTCGATCGCGACCAGCGCGCCGCGCCGCCCGCCGAAGGCTTCCTCCGCCGCCTGCTGTAGGCGAAGGTCGAGGTGAAGCTGCAGGTTGTTGCCCGATACCGGCGGCGTGCGCGACAGCGTGCGCACCGCGCGTCCGCCGGAATCCACCTCGACCTGCTCCAGCCCGGTGGTGCCGTGCAGTTCGCTTTCATAC
The DNA here is from genome assembly GCA_044340265.1 of Burkholderiales bacterium. Lineage (GTDB taxonomy): Bacteria > Pseudomonadota > Gammaproteobacteria > Burkholderiales > CAIKXV01 > CAIKXV01. The sequence goes on from JBIITW010000007.1 coordinate 47,939, forward strand.
TTCTGCTCCAGCCCGGTCTTGCCGATGTGCTCCGATCCGCGGTAGTTCGCCAGCAGGCCCCTGGACTCGAGGGAGTCCATGTCCTTCTGGTTGATCCGGCCGATGTAGCCGACCACGTGCGAAGCCAGGGTGCCGTTCGGATAGCGGCGGAACAGGCGGGCATTGATCTCGACGCCGGGAAACCGGTAGCGGTTGGCGGCAAAGCGCGCGATCTCGTCGTCCGACAGGCGCGTGCGGATCGGGATCGCCCCGAGCTTGCGGGATTCGTCGAGCAGCCGCTTGAAGCGGCGCCGGTCCTTCGGCGCGATCTCGATCAGCTGCGAGAGCGACTCGATGGTGGCGTCGAGGTCTCGCACCAGCGTCGGGTTGATCTCGAGCGTATACGCGGTGAAGTTGTGGGCGAGCACCGTGCCGTGGCGGTCGAGGATCAACCCGCGGTTGGGCACGATCGGCACCAGCGAGATCCGGTTCGCCTCGGCCTGCGTGTAGTAGTGCTCGTGCTTCATCACCTGCAGGAAGACGAAGCGCGCCAGCAGCACCGAGAACAGCGCCAGCACGAACAGGCCGGCGAACGCGACACGGCGCCTGAACTCGGTGCGTTCGCCTTCCAGGTTCTTCAGTTCGACGAATTGCGGCATCGGGGCGATCGGTGGTCCGGTCGATCGTTCGGTCGGCGGTGGATGATCAGATCGGGTGTTCGGGGTCGATGCGCGGGCGCTGCGGGGCGAGCAGGACGATCCAGACGACTGGCCAGAGCAGCGCGCCGGTGAACGGAGGCACGAACCAGGTCCAGCCGGGAAAGGCTGCGCCGCCGGCCAGCCGCACCAACAGTATCACCGCCTGCGCAGTGAGCAGGATCGGGAGTATCTGGAGTATGTGCTTGTCGGTGCTGAACATGCGCAGCCGACGCCGCAACAGTGTTGCACCGAAAGCGACCACCGTGTAGGCGAGCGCGTGCTGCCCGAACAGGCTGGCCTGGGCGACGTCCATCGCCAGGCCGAATGCGAAGGCGACGCCGAAGCCGATCAGCCGGGGCTCGCGCACGATCCAGAACAACAGCGCGAGTGCGACGAAGTCCGGCTTGAGCCAGGCCCAGATGCCTTCCCACGGCAGCAGGTTGACGACCAGGGCAAGCAGCAGGGTGAACCACAGGAAGCCCGGCCGGACCGGGAGCAGCAGTTCCTGCCGTGGCCCGATGCTTACACCCATTGCGATTCACCTCGAGCATCGATCGTCATCGGTCAGCCTCCTTTCCGGCCGCGCTTGCGCGGCGCTGCGGGCTCCTCGAATCCGGGGTTTTCCGGAAGCGCGGTGGACGAGGTGAGGACAAGCACCTGCCGGTAGCGGTTCACGCCCGCCGTCGGTTGTGCGCTGATGCGGGCGAACATGAACGCGGCATTGCGTTCGACCTCCTGCACCGTCGCCACCGGAAGGCCGGCCGGGTAGGTGCCGTCGATGCCCGAGGTGATCAGCTTGTCCCCGGTCTGGATGTCGGCCGAGAACGGCATGAAGCGCAGTTCGAGCACGCCGTCCGAGCCTACGCCGAACAATACGCCGCGCACGCCGCTGCGCATCACCTGCACCGGTACGGTCATGTCCTTGTCCGTGATCAGCGTCACCTGGCTTGCCCATGGATAGACGCGTGTGACCTGGCCGACCAGGCCGGCGGCATCCACCACCGGTTGCCCTGCGCCGATGTCGTCGGTCATGCCCTTGCTGATGATCACCCGGCGCGTGAACGGGTCTCGATGCGAATAGAGGATCTCGGCGTAGACGGCCGATTGCGATTCGCGCGCGCGTGTATCGAGCAGGCCGCGCAGGCGCGCGTTCTCGAGTTCGAGTGCTTCGAGTCGCAGCAGCGCGGCCGCGTTCACCAGGTTCTGCTGCTCGAGCGTGTTGTTGCGCGCAGTCAGCTGTGCCTGGGTGGAGAAGAACCCCGACATGCGGTCGACCAGCCCGGCCGGGGCCAGCGCCACACGCTGCAGCGGATAGACCACGACCGCCACCGCCTGTTGCACATGGGTCAGGTACTTGAACCGGCTGTCGGCGACGATCAGCGTCAGGGCCACCAGCGCGCACAGCAGGAAGCGGGTGAACGCCGACGGGCCGCGGTTGAAGAAAGGTTGCTGCGCGTATTCCATTCAGCGCGCCGGCGGGGGCGGGTATGCGCCGGTCGGCGCCGGCGGTGGAGAGTATTCGCCGGCGGTGGCCGGGCAGTCGTGGCGGTGGAGGCGGTTACCGGTCTCAGTCACTGGTGAAGATCGATGAGACGCGGTCCATCTGCTCGAGCGCGAGGCCGGATCCGCGCACCACGCAGGTGAGCGGATCTTCCGCGCAGATGACCGGCAGGCCGGTCTCTTCCATCAGCAGGCGGTCGATGTCGCGCAGCAGCGCACCGCCGCCGGTCAGGACCATGCCCTTCTCGGCGATGTCGGCGCCCAGTTCGGGCGGCGTCTGTTCGAGCGCGCTCTTCACCGCGCCGACGATCTGGTTCAGTGGCTCGGTCAGCGCTTCGAGGATCTCGTTGCTCGAGATGGTGAAGCTGCGCGGGATGCCTTCGGCCAGGTTGCGGCCCTTGACTTCCTTCTCGCGCACTTCACTGCCGGGGAACGCCGAGCCGATCTCCTTCTTGATCTCCTCGGAGGTCGTCTCGCCGATCAGCATCCCGTAGTTGCGGCGGATGTAGTTGATGATCGCTTCGTCGAACTTGTCGCCGCCCACCCGCACCGAACCGGCATAGACGATGCCGCCGAGCGAGATCACGCCCACCTCGGTGGTGCCGCCGCCGATGTCGACCACCATCGAACCGGTGGCCTCCTCGACCGGCAATCCGGCGCCCAGCGCCGCAGCCATCGGTTCCTCGATCAGTTCGACCTTGCGTGCGCCGGCCCCGTAGGCCGATTCGCGGATCGCCCGGCGCTCGACCTGGGTGGAACCACAGGGCACGCAGATGACGATGCGCGGGCTCGGGCTGAAGATGCGCGAATCGTGCACCTTTCGGATGAAGTGCTTGAGCATCTGCTCGGTGATGGTGAAGTCGGCGATCACGCCGTCCTTCATCGGCCGGATGGCGGTGATGTTGCCGGGCGTGCGGCCCAGCATCTGCTTGGCCGCCAGGCCCACCTGCTGGATCACCTTCTTGCCGTTCGGACCGCCTTCCTGGCGGATCGCCACGACCGAGGGTTCGTTGAGGACGATGCCTTTGCCGCGTACCCAGATCAGGGTATTCGCCGTGCCGAGGTCGATCGCGAGGTCAGTCGAGAAGTAGCCGCTGAGGAATCCGAACATTTATGGGGATGAATTCGATTGGATGCGCGCTGGGCTGCGCGATTGAACGCCGGGACGCGGGATGCGGGATGCGGGGTGCGGGGTGCGGGTGCGGGGTGCGGGGCAGCGACCGGGAGACGGTCGCCACGGGTGTGCGGGTACGGCTCTGCCAGCACGCGAGGTGCATGCTGCATGCGTCGGACCGGGGCGGTCCGGGTGGTCGGTCGGGAGGGCGACCGGGAGTTCTGGATATCAACTACGTTATGATACCCCGGATCGTTACCGTCCAGCCCCAGTTACAGCCCCCCGTTCCATATGTCGCTTTGCCAGGAAGACGTCCATCGCATCGCGCACCTCGCGCGTCTTGCGATCACCGATGAAGAAGCCGGGCGCACGCTCGAGCAGCTCAACGACATCTTCGGCATGATCGAGCGCATGCGTGCGGTCGACACCGAGGGCATCGAGCCGATGTCGCACCCGCTGGGCGGGGCGCAGCGCCTGCGCGCCGATGCGGTCACCGAGGTTCCCGACCGGGAACGCAACCTCGCCAATGCACCGGCTCGGCAGGATGGGCTGTTCCTGGTCCCGCGCGTGATCGAGTGATCCGATGAGCGACGCCCTGCACCAGTTGCCACTGGCCGAGCTGGCCAGACGGCTTGCCGCACGCGACCTGTCCGCGGTCGACCTGGCACGGCACTTCCTCGCGCGGATCGAACGGCATGGCGACCTCAACGCCTTCCTCGACGTGCGACCCGACGTGACGCTGGCGCAGGCGCAGCGGGCCGATGACCGGCGCGCCCGGGGTGAGACTGGCGCGCTGCTCGGTATCCCGATCGCGCACAAGGACATCTTCGTCACCCGCGACTTCGCATCCACCGCCGCCAGCCGGATGCTCGAGGGCTACATGAGCCCGTTCGACGCCACCGTGGTCGACCGGCTGGCCAGGGCCGGCATGGTGACCCTGGGCAAGGTCAATTGCGACGAGTTCGCGATGGGTTCGTCCAACGAGAACAGCGCCTATGGCGCGGTGCTGAACCCCTGGGACACGGCGGCCGTGCCAGGCGGTTCCTCAGGCGGCTCATCGGCGGCCGTGGCCGCGCGCATCGCGCCGGTGGCCACGGCGACCGACACCGGCGGCTCGATCCGCGAGCCGGCCGCATTCTGCGGCATCACCGGCACCAAGCCCACCTACGGCCGTCC
>JBIITW010000312.1:0-4074 GCA_044340265.1 Burkholderiales bacterium
CCGCAGTTGACATAGAAGTTGTCGAGCGCGGTCTTCGCGATGATCGGGCTGCCGTCCATGCTCATGTCCATGATGCCGCCCGACAGCCGCAGCAGGCGCAGGCGCGACAGCGACGGGAACAGCGCGATCGCGGCACCCACCACCTGCTCGAGCACCGCCAGGTTGCCGCTTGGGGCATGCGAGTTGTGCCTGTCGATATCCCCGCCGATCACCAGTTCTCCCTTGTGCGACTGGCTGATGTGGCAACGCATCGCGCTCGAGGTGACCACGGTGTCGAGCACCGGCTTCACCGGTTCGGACACCATCGCCTGAAGGGCACGCGACTCGATCGGCAGCCGCAGCCCGGCCATGCCGGCGATCACCGAGCCGTGGCCCGCGACCGCGATGCCCACCTTGCCCGCGCCGATGAAGCCCTGCGTGGTCTCGACCCCGAGCACCCGGTTGCCGTCGCGGCGCACGCCGGTGACTTCGCAGTCCTGGATGATGTCCACGCCATGCGCATCGGCGCCGCGCGCATAGCCCCAGGCCATCGCGTCATGGCTCGCGGTACCGCCGCGCGGTTGCAGCAGCCCGCCCAGGATCGGATGGCGCGCGGTCGGCGACAGGTCCAGGCCGCGTGCCATCGACGCGACTTCCTGCCGGTTCAGCGCGATCGCGTCGATGCCGTTCAACCGCATCGCGTTGCCGCGCCGCGCCTGCGCCTCGAGCTCGGCGTAGGTATGCGCCAGGTCGAGCACGCCACGCGGGCTGAACATCAGGTTGACATCGAGGTCCCGTGACAGGCCCTCCCACAGTTTCAGCGAATGCCGGTAGAAGCGGGCGTTCTCGGTCAGGTAATGGTTGGAGCGCACGATCGTCGTGTCGGGGCCGGCATTGTCGCCGCCGATCTGGCCCTTCTCGAGCACCGCCACGTTGGTGATGCCGTGCTCCCTGGCCAGGTAGTAGGCCGTCGCCAGGCCATGTCCGCCGCCGCCGACGATGACCACGTCGTAGTGGGTCTTCGGTGCCGGGCTGCGCCAGGCCACTGGCCAGTCACGATGAGGGTTCACCGCGTTTCGGGCGAGGCTGAAGATCGAGTGCTTCAAGGCGGCCAGGCAGCGAGGGCTCGAGAGGAAAGCGTCATTTGAACATACGACCGCCTGCCGCAGCGCGGCAGTGGTCCACGGCAAGGGTGTCCGCTGCCGTTCTGGCGTGCCGCATCATCGTCTCGTGCTAACGTCAGGCATGCCGTCGATCTCCACCGGCGCCGTCGAGGTCCGGGTTCGCGCCCCGGTGCTGCTCTGGCGCAATCCACCGCGTTTCGCCGTCCTGCACATCCTGGCCGTGATCACCGGCGGCCTGGCGCTGGACAGTGCGTTCGGCTGGACCGGGCAGCATCTCGCAACCGCCTGGGCGTTTGCCGTGTGGGCCTGGCTGTACCGGGCGGGCGGATCGGCCGAGCGGCGCTCGCTGCTGCTGTGCATGCTGATCGCCGGATTCGGCGAAGCCGTGCTGGCGCTCGGCTGGGGCATCTACGACTACCAGTTCGGCAACCTGCCGCTGTTCGTGCCCCCCGGCCACGCGTTGCTGATGACGCTCGGCGTGCTGGTGGCGGCGCGCCTGCCGGTGCGCGCGACGGTGCTGTGGGTGCTGCTGCCGTCGGCTGCCTGGGCGGCGTACGCCTGGTTCGGCGACATCGACCGTTTCGGCACGCTGCTGTTCCTGCTGTTCGCCGGCTGCCTTGCGTTCGGCCGCGACCGGGCGCTGTATTCGGTCATGTTCGTGCTCGCACTGGCGATGGAACTGTACGGCACGGCGCTCGGCAACTGGACCTGGCGCGCGGCCGTTCCGGGCCTGGGCATCGGCGCGGCCAACCCGCCGTTCGCCGCCGGCGCGTTCTATGCGCTGCTCGACCTGCTGGTGCTTGCGGCGGTGTCGGCTTTCGGGGCTTCCCTCACCCGGTCGCTGGCGGCACCGGCCCGCTCGGAGTAGATTCGCGGCACATACCGATCTCTGCAGGAGAGCAGCAATGCCGTCGATGCGCCCCCCGATCATGGGTACCCGTCACATGGTGTCCGCCGGACACTACCTCGCCTCGCACGCGGCGTTCCAGATCCTCGAGTCGGGCGGCAATGCGATCGACGCCGGGGTCGCGGCCGGCATCGCGCTCGGCGTCACGCAGACCGAGAAGGTCAGCTTCGGCGGCGTCGCGCCGATCATCATCTTCAAGGCCGACACCGGCAAGTTGATCTCGATCGACGGGCTGGGCGTCTGGCCGCGCCGGATCACGCCCGACTACTTCATGAAGCACCACGGCGGGAAGATCCCTGCCACGTCGATCCGCTCGATCGTGCCGGCCGCCCCCGATGCCTGGCTGACCGCGCTCGAGCTGCACGGCACGATGAGCTTCGGCGAAGTGGCTGCGGCGTCGATCGGCTTCGCGCGCGACGGCTTCGCGATGCACGAGCTGATGTCCGAGTTCCTGAAGGAGAACGAAGACTCGTACAAGCGCTACCCGACCAGCTACCCGGTGTTCTTCCCGAACGGCCGCGCACCCGAGCCGGGCGAGATCTGGCGCCAGCCCGACCTCGCGCGCACGATGCAGTACATGGCCGACGAGGAACGCGCGGCGGCGTCCAGGGGCGGTGCCAATGCCCGGATGGCCGGCCTGCAGGCAGCCCGTGATGCGTTCTACAAGGGCGACATCGCGCGCGCGATCGTCAAGTTCCATGCCGAGAGCGGCGGCCTGATGACGGCGGAAGACCTGGCCGAGTTCCGCGTTCGCCTGGAGCCGACCGTGTCCACCACCTTCGCCGGCATCGAGATGCATTGCTGCGGCGCCTGGTGCCAGGGGCCGGTGGTGCCGATGACGCTCAACCTGCTCAAGGGCCATGACCTGAAGGGCTATGGGCACAACTCGACGCGCTACATCCATGTGCTGACCGAGGCGCTGAAGCTCGCGTTCTCCGACCGGCACCATTTCTTCGGCGATCCGCGCTTCGTCGACGTGCCGATCGACGACCTGATGTCGCAGGTCTATGCAGACCAGCGTGCCGCGATGATCCGCGCCGACCGCGCCTGGCCCGAGATGCCGCCGCCGGGTGATCCGCGCAACCAGGGCGATGCCCGCCTCGCGCCGCTGCCGGTGCCCGAGCCGGCCGACAAGTCGCCGCTCGGAGACACCTCGTACGCCTGCGTGATCGACCGCCACGGCAATGCGTTCTCGGTGACCCCGTCCGACGGTTCCAACAACTCGCCGCTGGTGCCGGGCATCGGCATCGTCTGCTCCGGCCGCGGCACGCAGTCGTGGGCCGATCCGCGCTACCGCTCGTCGGTCGCGCCGGGCGTGCGGCCGCGGCTCACGCCCAACCCGTCGCTCGCGCTGAAGGACGGCAAGGCGTTCATGACGCTGGGCACGCCGGGCGGCGACGTGCAGTGCCAGGCGATGGTGCAGGTATTCCTGAACGTGGTGCTGTTCGGCATGGACCCGCAGGCGGCGATCGAGGCGCCGCGGTTCTCCAGCTACAGCTTCCCCGGGTCGTTCGAGCCGCACGCCTACTTCCCCGGCCAGCTCGCGCTGGAAGGGCGCATCGAAGACAAGGTGGAGTCCGAGCTCGCAGCGCTCGGCCACCGCACGTTCTGGTGGGACGACTACACCTGGCTCGCCGGCGCGCCCTGCGCGATCGTCGTCGATCCGGTCACCGGTGTGCTGAGCGGCGGCGCCGATCCGCGGCGCCCGGCCTACGCGCTCGGCTGGTAAAGGAGACTCGCAATGCTGTTCATCCCTGCCGACCGCATCCGGCAACAGAGCTTCAACATCCTGCGTGCATGGGGCCAGAGCGAGGCCCATGCGAACATCACCGCCGACATCCTGACCGAGACCGATCTGCGCGGCATCGACTCGCACGGGCTGTCGATGCTGCCGGTGTATGAAGAGCAGCTGGCGACCAAGCTGAACATGAAGCCGGACATCAAGGTGGTGCGCGAGACACCGGTGTCCGCGCTGCTCGATGCCGACAACGGGCTGGGCCATGTGCCCGGCCACATGGGCATGTCGATGGCGATCGCCAAGGCGAAGACGATCGGCATGGCGAT